>DEPS01000076.1:2485-57806 GCA_002358875.1 Lachnospiraceae bacterium UBA3386
GCGCCTGAGGAGAAAAAAGAGGAGGCTCCCGCCGTTGTTGCAGCAGAGCCTGTAGAAGAGGCTGCGGCACCTGTGCCTGCAGAGCCCGAGCTTCCCCAGCCCAGGCGCAGCATCGCCTTTATCGGTTCCGAGTGCTACCCGTTTGTAAAGACCGGCGGACTGGGCGATGTCATGTATGCCCTTCCCAAGGCACTGATCGGCCAGAACTGCGATGTCAGAGTGATCCTTCCCAGGTATAAATGTATTCCCGAAAAATACCAGAACCTGATGGTCTACCGCGGAGCCTTCGAAATGGATCTGTGCGCGGACGGGAAGAAGTACTATGTCGGCATCATGGAATATGTGTGGGACGGCGTTGTCTATGATTTCATCGATAACGAGGAATTCTTCAGCTATGGAAAGCCCTACACCAACCTGATCGATGACATTCCCAAGTTCTGCTATTTCGGCAAGGCGGCGCTTGCGGCTCTCAATTACATGGACTGGATCCCGGATGTGATCCACTGCCATGACTGGCAGGCGGGTCTGGTGCCGGTCTATCTGCGCACCTTCTTCGACAATACGCCGATCGGCCGCTCCAAGGTCATGATCACGATCCACAACCTCCGCTTCCAGGGTATCTATGATATCCCCACCATCCAGTACTGGTCCGGACTTCCGGATTATGTCTTCAACAAGGATGCGCTCAAGCAGGGCTATAACGATGCCAACATGTTCAAGGGCGGCCTCACCTACGCCAATATGATCACGACCGTCAGCAGCACCTATGCGGGAGAGATTCAGACGGAATTCTTCGGCGAGAACCTGGATGCCCATCTCCGCTATCACTCCGGCAAGCTCCGCGGCATCATCAACGGTATCGACTACGGCATGTGGGATACAGCGACGGATTCCCTGCTGGCGGCGCCCTATGACCTCTCCAATGTCCTTGACAACAAGAAGAAAAACAAGCTCGCCCTGCAGGAGGAGCTGGGTCTTGAGAAGGACGAGGGCAAGTTTGTCATCGGCCTGATCTCCCGTCTGACCAACCAGAAGGGCCTGGATCTCATCAACGCCATCGTTCCCGCCATCATGGACGGCAACACCCAGGTCGTCGTTCTTGGTACCGGCGATGATGAGTACGAGAACTCCTTCCGCGGCTATGAGTATCAGTATAAGGGAAGCTTCTGCGCAAACATCATGTACGACGAAGGCAGGGCCCACAAGATCTATGCCGGATCAGATGCCCTTCTGGTACCGTCCCTGTTCGAGCCCTGCGGCCTGACACAGCTGATCTGCATGCACTACGGCACTGTGCCGATCGTCCGCGAGACCGGCGGTCTAAAGGATACAGTCCAGCCCTTCAACGATTTCACCAACGAGGGCAACGGCTTCACCTTCGACAGGTATGAGGCAGGTCTCCTCCTGGATGCGATCAACAGGGCCAAGACGCTCTACTTCACAGACCGCTATCGCTGGGATGAGATGGTCCAGCGCGACATGGCCAAGGATGTTTCCTGGGAGAATTCCGCGAAACAGTACCGCGCCCTTTATGTCGAAATGACTCAGTAACAGATACATGAGCCCTGTGCCGGGGGACAGACCGCGTCCGCCGGGGCAGTATAAGACATAAAAACTGACGGAAGAAAAGATCCCTGACCGGACTTCAGATGACCGGTCAGGGATTTTTGTGCCCAAAAGAGAGCAAAACGTTCCTAAATCCATGCCATATGGGTGACAAAAATATTCCTGACAGTATTGCTTTTATGATAATATAGAAGTAACATGCACTGGAAATATTAAATGCATAGATAGAAGGACGGCAGATTATGACAAAGGTGAAAAGAAGTATTGTAATCCTTGCTCTGTTAACTGTTGTTTTTTCTCTGACTGTCGTAAAGGCTGAAGAAAACAGCAAAGCGCAGTCTGCTGCAGCGTACGCGAACTTTAGAAACGTCAGGGCGGGAAGTATCGGATTAAACAGTTTATATCGCAGCCAGCATCCTGCCAACGGCTCGAAGAGGGCCATCTGTGCAAACATGCTGATGCAGGAAAAGGGTATTCAGTTCGTATTGAATCTTTCAGACTCAAAAAAGAGCCTGGAAAAATATTTTGTAAAAAATAAAGTCACCCAGTCGTATTATTATAAAGAACTGTATGATCAGGGAAGGGTCTATACCGCCCATCTTAGCGTCGAACACAAAGGTTCTTCCTATCGTGAGAAAGTTACTTTGTGTGTGAGGTGTATGGCTTATTACGGAGGCCCTTATCTGGTACACTGTGAAATAGGAAGAGACCGGACCGGATTTTTAATTCTTCTGCTGAAGAGTCTGATGGGCGCTCCCTATACTGATATATTGGACGATTATGCCAGGACTTATACTGATCGATACTGCTACAGTTATAAGGATGCTCAGAAAAAGGCAAGGGATCATGTCGGAAGGGAATTTAATTACATTACCGGAAAGAGTAAAAAAACAGACTGGAGTAAAATAGATCTTGCCATGTATGCGGAGAGATACCTGAGAAAAGGCGGGATGACGGAGAATGAGATTACGGCGCTGAGAAGGAATCTGTCAATTACTTATCTGAACAGCAATGCCGGAACGGCCAAATAGGATCGGGGAAGCAATATGTCAGTAAACAGAACGATGATGCAGTATTTTGAATGGTACCTGCCGAATGACGGGCTCTGGTGGAAACGCTGTGCGGCCAAGGCGCAGAATCTCGTCGGGATCGGCGTCACGGATGTCTGGCTCCCGCCTGCCTATAAGGGAACCTGTCAGGAGGATGTCGGTTACGGCGTCTACGATTTGTATGATCTCGGAGAATTTGACCAGAAAGGAACCGTGCGGACGAAGTACGGGACGAAACAGGAGTATCTGGAGGCAATAAGGGCTTTCCATGATGTCGGTATTCGTGTTTTTGCGGATATTGTGCTAAACCACAGGATGGCAGCCGATGAGGCGGAGGATGTAATCGCCGTGTCCGATTCGCCGGAGGACCGCACGCAGCAGGTCGACGGAGAGCACCGGGTTCGGGTCTGGTCAAAATTCACCTTTCCGGGAAGAGCGGGAAAATACAGTGATTTTATCTGGGATCACCGGCATTTTTCCGGAACGGATTATGACGACTATAAAAAAGACGAGGGGCTGATCTATCGCTTTGCGGGTAAGCAGTGGAGGAAGGACACGGATCCGGAGAAGGGAAATTTCGACTACCTGATGGGCATGAATGTCGATATGAGCAGTCCCGTCGTCCGGGGGGAGCTGCGCAAATGGCTTCTGTGGTATGTCCGCGAGACGGGGATAGACGGTCTGCGGCTTGATGCGGTAAAGCACATCAGCTTTTCTTTCTATAAAGAGCTCCTGAAGCAGGCCCGGGGAGAGCTCGGCTGGCAGATCCCGGCGGTAGGAGAGTACTGGAACAGCGACGTCGGGCGCCTTCTTTACTATCTGGAGTGTGTGGACGAGGAAATGTCCCTCTTTGATGTGGCGCTCCATTACCGGTTTTTCAATGCTTCGCAGGCAGGCAGCAGCTATGACCTGCAGAAGATCTTCGACGATACACTGGTCAAAAAACGCCCTGATCATGCGGTGACCTTCGTGGATAATCACGACACACAGTACGGGCAGAGCCTGCAGTCCTTCGTGGCGGACTGGTTCAAGCCACTGGCATATGCCATGATCCTTTTGCGGGAAGGCGGAACACCCTGCATTTTCTATTCGGACTACTACGGAAATCCTGTGCAGAACAGACCTCTCGTGCCCAACCTGGGCAAGATGATAAAGATCCGCCGCGGATACGCCTACGGAGAGCAGGAGGATTATTTTGATGATCCGAATGTTGTCGGATGGGTGAGGCGGGGAACGCCGGACCATCCGGATTCCGGCCTTGCTGTTGTCATGAGCAACGGAAGTGACGGACAAAAGCGCATGTTTATGGGAAAACAATATGCGGGCGATGTCTATCGCGACGCACTTGGAGACTGCCCGGAGCCCGTTGTCATCGACGAGGAGGGCTTTGGCACCTTTGGAACCAGGGGAGGCTGTGTCTCGGTCTGGGTCCGTGAGGTCGGATTCGAGTACCTTGTGGTCACGGAGTAATGAAAAGAACATCGGCTATTATTCACGGGACACCGGGCCGGGGGACCTCATGGTATAAAGAGGTTTCCCGGCCTGTCGCTTTCTGTGCTATACTGTCCTCAGACGGTTCGCAAAAAAACTTAATGGAGTAGATTATTCCGTGGAGAAAAAAGGCATGTCCTGGAAAAAGATTCTGTTTATTTTTAATCCCGTGGCGGGAAAATCCCTGATCAGGAATTATCTTGTTGATATCCTGGAAATATTATCTGCTGCGGATAACAGGGTGGTCTGTTATCCGACGAAAGGGCAGGGAGATGCCAGGCGGCTGGCAAGCACTTTTAAAGAGGATTACCGCTGCATTGTATGTGCGGGCGGCGACGGAACGCTGGATGAGGTCGCGGGAGGACTGATGGAAAATCCGAAGACGGAAAATCCCAAAAAGCTCCCTGTGCCGATCGGCTATATCCCGGCAGGTACGACCAACGATTTTGCCTCGAGTCTGGGCATTTCTTCAGACATGCGAAAGGCAGCCAGAGTCGTTGTCAGCGGCCGTCCCTTTCTCTGCGACATAGGTCTGTTTAACAGAAAGGACTATTTTACCTATGTTGCGGCTTTCGGGATCTTTACCGGCACGTCCTATCAGACGCCCCAGGAGCTTAAAAACCAGCTGGGTCACTTTGCCTATATTCTGCAGGGCATGAGTGAACTGGGACAGATGCATGCCTACCACATCCATGTTGAGGCAGCTGTACAGCCAGGCGGACCTGCTCCGGATGTGTCCCGCACAGCGGCATCTTCCTCCCTGCCCGGAAAGCCCGGGAAAGGTGATGCTTCATGGGGGGCGGTGTCCGTAGATCCGTCCCCGGAACCCGCTGCTGCAGAGACTATATACTCTGTTGACGGAGAATTTGCCTTTGGAATGATCACGAATTCCCGATCCATCGGAGGCTTTCGGAACATTACCGGCACGGATGTCGACCTGCAGGACGGTCTGTTCGAGGTCACCCTCATACGGATGCCTAAAAATCCGCTGGAGATGAGCGAGATTCTGATGGCGATAGGAAATCCGGAAATAACGACCGGTATGATGGAAAATTTCAAGGCATCGAGGATCACAATGAAATGCAATGAGAGGATTGCCTGGACCCGTGACGGAGAGTATGCCGGATCCCATAAAAGCGTCGTAATTGAGAACCTCCAGAAGAGACTCAGGATTATCGTTCCGACGTAAAAAACTCCAGTAAGGCAGGTATAACTGTGAAAAAAGATTGCCGTCTTTATTCTTTTTTTATCCTGTGATACAATGGTAACAGCATTCCGGCGTTCAGCAGAACTGCTGTGACAGACGATACTATCAGTTACTTTCCATGAGCGGAGGGAAAAACAGACTATGACTATCATTGTGACCGGCGGAGCCGGTTTTATCGGAAGTAATTTTATTTATTATGAGCTTGAAAAGCATCCGGAAGACCGGATCGTCTGTATCGATAAGCTGACCTATGCGGGAAATCTTTCTACACTGGCTCCTGTAATGGAAAAAGAGAATTTTCGCTTTGTGCGTCTGGATATTTGTGACAGGGATGGAATATACAGGCTGTTCGAAGAAGAAAAGCCTGATATAGTCGTGAATTTCGCGGCAGAATCCCATGTGGACCGTTCGATCGAAAATCCGGAGATCTTTCTGACGACGAATATTATCGGGACCAGCGTGCTGATGGATGCCTGCCGCAAATATGGTATCAGGCGCTATCATCAGGTCTCAACGGACGAGGTCTACGGGGATCTTCCGATCGACCGTCCCGATCTGTTCTTTACTGAGGAGACTCCCATCCATACCAGCAGTCCCTACAGCAGCTCCAAGGCTTCGGCGGATCTTCTGGTCCTTGCCTATCACAGGACATACGGACTGCCGGTCTCGATCAGCCGCTGTTCGAATAATTACGGTCCCTATCACTTCCCTGAGAAGCTTATACCTCTTATGGTCATCAATGCACTGCATGATAAACCGCTCCCTGTCTACGGTGAGGGACTTAATGTCCGCGACTGGCTCTATGTAGAGGATCACTGCAAGGCCATTGATCTGGTCATGAGAAAGGGCCGCGTCGGCGAGGTATATAACATTGGCGGCCACAATGAGATGAAAAACATAGACATAGTCAGGCTGATCTGTAAAGAGCTCGGAAAACCCGAGAGCCTTATCACTTACGTGACGGACCGCAAAGGGCACGACCTGCGCTATGCTATCGACCCCACCAAGATCCATAACGAGCTTGGCTGGCTTCCCGAGACCATGTTCCGCGACGGGATAAAAAAGACCATCCGCTGGTATCTTGACAACCAGGCCTGGTGGCAGCCCATTATTGACGGAGAATATCAGAATTATTACGAGCAGATGTACGGCGGCAGGTGAAAGAATAAATATTCTGCCCGATGGCAAAACGTTTAAACCGCATTTGTCGGATGCACGCACTTACGTGCTGCAAGGGGTATAAATAATGAAAATTCTTGTGACAGGCGTCGGAGGCCAGCTGGGGCACGACGTCATGAATGAACTGTACAGCAGAGGCCATGAGGGAGCAGGTACGGATTTGGCGGCTGCCTATTCCGGCGTGCAGGACGGTACGCCTGCTGTTTCCATGCCGTATTTTTCCCTGGATATCACGGACAGGGAAGCGGTCCTCTCTGCGGTGAAAAAGGAAAAACCTGACGCAGTCATCCACTGCGCCGCCTGGACGGCAGTGGATGCTGCGGAAGATGAGGACAAGAGAGAAAAGGTTCAGGCGATCAATGCGGGAGGCACAAAGAATATTGCTGATGCCTGCAAAATGATCGGGGCAAAAATGCTTTATCTTAGTACGGATTACGTGTTCGACGGACAGGGGGAGGAACCCTGGAAACCGGACTGCAAAGATTACAGCCCCCTCAACGTGTACGGGCAGAGCAAGCTAGACGGGGAGCTGGCCGTAGCCGGCACGCTGGACAGATTTTTTATTGTCCGTATCGCCTGGGTCTTTGGAGTGAACGGTAATAATTTCATCAAAACCATGCTCCGGATCGCTCAGAACCATGATACCGTACGGGTGGTCTGTGATCAGATCGGCACGCCGACTTATACAGCGGACCTGGCCCGCCTTCTCATCGATATGATCGAGACTGAAAAATATGGATATTATCATGCGACCAACGAGGGAGGTTATATCTCCTGGTATGACCTTGCCTGTGAAGCCTACCGCCAGACAGGCTGTACGACAAAGGTGATCCCGGTCACGACGAAGGAATACGGCCAGTCAAAGGCCAAAAGGCCCTTCAACAGTCGTCTCGACAAATCAAAGCTTACAGAAAACGGCTTCACTCCTCTTCCGGACTGGAAGGATGCTGTGGGACGTTATCTTTGCGCTATCCATGCGTCTTTCAATTTATGAAGAAACTCATCATCATCCCTGCCTATAATGAGAGCGAGAGCATCCGCAGCACCGTTCTGGATATCAAAAAGGACGCGCCCGGGTTTGATTATGTCGTCATTAACGACTGCTCTACAGATGACACGGAAAAAATCTGCAGGGAAGAGAATTTTAACTACATCAGTCTTCCGATCAATCTTGGAATCGGCGGTGCGGTACAGACCGGCTTTCGGTACGCATGCGCGAACGGGTACGACATCGCCGTTCAGGTGGACGGGGACGGTCAGCATGATGTCCGATTTCTGGACCGCATGGCGGAAGCGATGACTGCGCAGGGGGCAGACATGGTGATCGGCTCCCGCTTTATCGAAAAGAAGGGCTTTCAGTCCTCCGCCATGCGACGGACGGGCATCGCTTTTTTTACCGGGCTGATCCGGCTGATGACGGGAGTTACAGTCACGGATCCCACATCCGGTTTTCGTATGGTGAACCGCGATACGGCGGAGCTCTTTGCGCAGACATATCCCAGGGATTATCCTGAACCGGAGAGCATCGTTTTCCTGCTCCACAAGGGAAAAAGGATCGCGGAGGTCCCGGTAAAGATGCGTGAGCGGCAGGGAGGGGTCTCCTCGATCCGTTTTACCGCTTCTGTCTACTATATGATCAAGGTCACTCTCGCAGTGCTGATCGAGCGGCTGCGGAGCAGATGAAAGGATAGGAGGCTGCAGTGCTGAGCGTAAAACTGCAAATATTCATGATCCTGGCATTTCTGGCCGCCCTGCTTTTTCTGATTCAGCAGGTCAGGAACCGGAAGCTGGAGCTGCGGTATACCCTCTCCTGGCTGCTTCTTGACATTGTACTCCTGATCCTGGCCGTTTTTCCGTCGCTTCTTCTGGTCATGTCCTCCGCGATGGGAATTTACGCGCCTGTCAACATGATCTTTTTCTGCGGATTTGCCTTCTCACTTTTTATCATTTATACCCTGACAGCTGCCATCTCGAAGATGGCCGAAGAGATCAAGCGTCTGGCACAGCGAATCGCTCTTTTGGAGAAGCAGGCTGAGGCTTCAGAGGCAAACCTGAGTAAAATACCGGATTCCTGCCCGGACAGTCCGGACCCGGAAAAGGCAGTTGAATTGGAAAAGAGCACGTTCCCTGATGAGCAGGCCGATTAGAAACGGAAGTGTCCGTATATCAGAAATGCCGGCTTGAAAAACCGCCGGAATAAGCGAGAGGACATAAAGGAGCATCAAGGGCATGCCGCACCGGTGTGCGGCATGGGAGATGAAAAATGAAAAAAAACGAACCTTCAGCCCGGGATCACACTTTCGCGATCTGTGCCTACGGGGAGAGCCCATGGCTCGAAGACTGCCTGCTTTCACTCAAAAGCCAGACAGTGAAAACAAACATAATTATGGCAACGTCGACCCCGAACGATCATATCCGTGCCCTGGCCGGCAAGTATGACATTCCTTTGTTTGTGAACGGGGGGGAAGGCGGCATCACACAGGACTGGAATTTTGCCTATACGAGGGCAGAGACAAAATATGTGACGATCACTCATCAGGACGACCTGTATGAACCTGATTATGCAGAGAAGGCGCTTCGGATGCTGAGCCGGTCCCGGTGTCCCCTTATTTTCTTTTCTGATTATTACGAGATCAGGGATGGCGAGGCGGTCCTTGAAAACCGTCTGCTGAACATCAAGCGTCTGATGCTTATGCCGATCCGGCTCCCTTTGGCGGAGCGTTCGCGGTGGGTCCGCAGAAGGATCCTGTCTTTTGGGTCTGCGATCTGCTGCCCGTCTGTCACATTTGCAAAGGAGAATCTGCCATACGCCGTCTTCCGGCACGGTTTCCGCGCCTGTGAAGACTGGGAGGCATGGGAGATGATCTCAAAGCGCAAAGGTGAATTCCTTTACTGCCCGGAACCCCTTATGGGACACCGCATTCATGAGGACTCCGAGACGTCCTCCACTATAATAGATAACCGGCGCAGCGAAGAAGAATACAGGATGTTCCGGAAATTCTGGCCGGCCCCTGTCGCCCGTCTTTTGGGCGGACAGTACAGGAAGGCGCAGGATTCAAACAGGCTCGGCGGATGAGCAGATGAATAAACTCGCAAAAAACTACCTCTATACAGGCGGCTATCAGATCTTAAATATTCTGATCATGCTGGTCACGACGCCCTACCTGACCCGGGTCCTGGGAAGCGGGAGCCTTGGGATCGACAGCTTTGTCCTGTCGGTCGTGCAGATCTGCGAGGTGATGGGTTCCCTGGGAACAACGATCTACGGAAACCGTGAGATCGCATATGTACGCGGAGATAAAAGAAAGCTTTCGAAGGTCTTTTATGAGCTGTTTTTCCTTCGCATCCTGCTATGCGCCTCAGTCTGTGTGATCTACCTTGCGATCGCGTTTTTGTCACGCTACCGGGTCGTGTTCCTGATTCAGCTGATCACCCTGGTCAGCTATTTTCTGGATGTCTCCTGGCTCTACATAGGCCTTGAGGATGTAAAGCCGGTCACGATCTGCAGTGCGCTTGCCAGGATCGGGGCGGTCGGGATGATCCTTTTCTTTGTGAAGGGGCCTCAGGATCTGCCCCTGTATGTTGCAATTTCCTCGGTAAGCCAGGCGCTCATTACGACGCTCCTGCTTGCCGGCTGCATCGGGCGGATCGAGAGGGTCAGCCTGTTTCAAAGAAGAACCGTGCGAAAATACGGTATGGGATCAGCCGGCGCTCTTTCGGGAGAGGCAGCCAGGGACGGTGGACTAACTGTTTCCGGGCTTGATCTGCGCCGCCACCTCAGACCGGTCGCCGCTCTTTTTCTGCCGCAGGCGGCCTCTTCGCTGTATGTGATATTCGACAAGACCATGCTCGGGCTTTTAGCCTCGGATGTCTCCCGGACTTCGATTTACGATAAGGCGGAGATGATCGTAAAAGCTCCCGTTGTGCTGGCTGCGGCCATGACATCTGTGCTCATGCCGCGCATCGCGAACTGCCACGCCCGGGGCAGAAAAGACGAGATCCGGAATCTGGTATGCCGTGCCCTGGATCTGATGCTGTTACTGTTTATACCCGTAAGCACCGGTATGGCTGTGGTTGCCCGGATATTCATACCTTTTTACCTTGGAACGGGATACACGGACAGTGTGCGTGTTGTGTGGATCCTGTCTCCCGTGATCCTGGCGATCGCGCTGAGCAACGTGAGCGGCGCCCAGTTTCTGATCGGCTGCAATAAGACGAGGAGTCTTGCTGTCTCTTATTGTGCCAGCGCATTATTTAATATTGTGGGCAATTGCCTGCTCATCCCCTGGCTGGACGAAGCAGGAGCCTCTGTCACGACTCTCCTTGCCGAATGGATGGTAGTAGCAATTCAGTTTTATACAATGAGAAAGCTCCTGGGAAGACTCGGAATCTTTGAGATCGCAGTTAAAAAAGTCGCCGCTGCCGCTGTTATGTGCGCGGTCATTATTCCTCTCGGGCATTTCGGTTCTTCTGTCATGGTCATGCTTATGCAGATAGCGGCCGGCGCGGCTGTCTATTTCCTGTTTTTGGCGGTTATGCGGGACACAGGCTTTTTGTTTGTCCTGAGGATGCTTCGTGGAATGAGGCGGTAGATCTTTGCCGCACGGCTGCAGGAGGCAGTCTATGTTGAAAAAAAGGCAGAAAGCCCCTGAGACAGAAGAGTACATTTTTAAAAAGGCTTCTGTGATCATTCCCGTGTACAACGGCGAAAAGTTCCTGCGGCACTGTGTCGGTGAAGTTTTTTCCCAGACCTACCGCAATATCGAGCTGATCGCCATTGACGACGGATCTTCGGACGGGTCTGCGGCACTCCTTCAAAAACTTGCGGAGGAAAGTCCTGCCCATGTTGATCTGCGGGTTTTTTCACAGGAAAATGCCGGCATCTGCACGACAAGAAACCGGGGGCTGGATCTTGCATCGGGCCAATATATCTTTTTTATGGATCAGGATGACCATATCAGGAAGGACTATATTGCGACAATGGTTTCCGCTTTAGAGCGGGAGAGAGCAGATATGGTGATCGGAGGCTATGCCCTCATCGATGAGAAGGGGCGGGTCCTCGAAAGATGGAAGCTCAGAAGCGGCCTGCCGTGGAACAAATACCGCATTACCGCTCCCTGGGGAAGAGTCTTTCGCGGGGAAGTGATTCGAGACAACAATGTCCGTTTCACGCAGACGAAGATCAGTGAAGATTTTTACTTTAATCTCGTCTGCATGAGTTATTGCCGGAAGATTTCCGTTACGCCCTATATCGGATATGCCTGGACTTACCGGGCCGCTTCCGAATCCCATCAGGGGATGCGCCGGCAGGAGGAGGACAGAAATCCGCTGCCTATGCTGACGCAGCTCCTTCAGGATATAAAACAGCCCAATATCCTGGAAAAGGAGCTCCTGGAATACATGATTATTAAACACCTCATATGGTATCTCCTGTACACGGCAAAGGGGACTCCGGCAGAGATTCTGGCAAAAACCCACGCCGCCTGCTTTGCCTGGCTCCGGGAGCATTTCCCTGATTATGAAAAAAACCGGGCTCTGAGAGCCGGCGGTCCCCGAGGTGAGTCTGTAAAAGTCCGGACGATCGTCCGTGTGTCTGTTCTTATGCAGAAAGCGGATGTTTTCCTTCCGCTCCTTCAGATTTTCGCACATAGTCCGAAATGACAAAAAACGTTTAACTGCCCTCAGGTATTCACAGAGTTTTTAAAGATTTCAGAAAAGATTTACAAAACAGGAGACGACAAAAGATGGTAAATGTCCTGATCTCCACGTATAATGGTGAAAAATATATCCGCGAGCAGATCGATAGCATTCTTGCCCAGTCTTATCCGGATATCCGGATCTATGTCCGGGACGACGGCTCCACGGACGGCACGATCAAGATCCTCTGGGAATACAGTGAAAAGGGGTTAATCCGTCTCTCACGCGGCAAAAATGCGGGCTACGGCCGAAGCTTCGGTCGGCTCTTAAAGGCCGCGAAGGAGGGAGATTACTGGGCTTTTTGTGACCAGGATGATATATGGCTCCCCGACAAGGTCAAATGGGCCGTGGAATGGTTGGAAAAGCAGCCGGCAGACGTCCCAGCGCTTTTCGGGAGCGCCTATGAGCTCACGGACGAGTCAATGGAGACCGTGACGGGAAAGGCCATGCCTCCTGCCTACAAAGTCGATTTCAGAAGAGCGCTCACAGAATGTGTCTATATGGGATTTGCCATGACCATCAACCGGCCTCTGCGCGACCTCATGCTCAAAGCGGACATGGAGGAAGTTACTTCCCATGACTGGTGGGCCTGGATCCTGGCGGAACGGTTCGGCGTTCACTGTTTTGACGGGCGGATCGCCGCCAGACACAGAAGACTTGACACCAGTGTTTCAGGCATGAGCATGAAGAACCGTTTTAAATGGCTGGCTCATACTATCAGAACGGGGGACACCGGCATCACCTCCTGCGCCAGAGCTTACACAAAGACATTCGGAAACGAAATGAATGACAAGGAGGCGGAATATGCCCGCTGGTTCGCCCGGCAGGGGTTCCGCCCTGACTACGCCCTCAAAAAGGCCCTTTATCCGGGCCGCTGGCGGCCTGAGCTCAGCTCGGAGATCGTCCTGCGCATGCTGATGCTCCTGGGACGGGTATAAATAAAGGAAAGGACGATCCATGAATCTGAGAGATAAGGCAGAGCAGGTGCTTCGCATCTCTTCCGGAGTTTTTTCGGATATAGGGGACGAGCTTAAGAGAAGACCCATGGAACCCTATCTTCGGGTCTATCTTGTATGCTGCGTCATTTTATTCTGGACGGTCCTGTCCTGCTCCCATAAGGCGTTTTATTACGAAACGGATACGCCGGCACAGCTGTCCTTTTACAGGATGGAATCCGGCGAGCTCATTACCCAGGACCTGCCCGCGGGGAAAAAGACGCTGAAGGATCTGCATATCTGCTTTGGGACTTTCGGAAAGAGCAATGAGGGAGAACTTGCCGTCTGTCTTTATAAAAATGACAAACTTGTCCGGGAATGGCGCATGGATGCAGGGGAGGTTCAGGACAGCAGTTATCAGACATTTACTCTGGGGCGCCCGGTCAGGATCTCAGACGATGACGCCGTCAGGTTCACTGTGCAGCATAACTACACAGGACTAACCATGGAGGAAAACGGACTTGCCGTTCTGACTTCTCCCGGGAATTCATTTACCACTGCTCGTGAATCCGGTAAAACCGGGACCATAGAAAACAGCGCAGTGAGTTACTTCATGACGCTCGAAGATACCGCCATGCGAGCGGGTGTGCTGTATCCGTTTCTCTTTTTCCTGATCCTTCTATTTGCCGCAGCGACACTCCTTATTGATCTTAGAAGAGCCGGGATCCGACGGATACTGGTCGGCACGCTTGTGCTGATACTCATTACAGAGGTGGTATCGACAGATCTTATGCAGCAGATCGTTCGGGAAATCCCTGTCAAGTCCTTTGCGAGGGACAGCACCAGGGCCTCCATCCATCCCGGGGAGACCTGGGAGGAGACCTTTACGGCTTCGAAAGGTAATTTTTCGACTCTTGAGTTTTCAATCAGCGACACGGAAGGGCGCTCGCACCGCATGCACATCCAGCTTACCGGGATCGGGGCCGTTGCTGATTCCGAAGAGAATGATGATGCCGGGAGCCATGGACGGATAGATGACCGGATCTATTATGACAGTGACGTTCCGGGAAGCAGCATAATCTCGGGCGGGCCTGCCGGCAAGATCATCCGGATCGACGCAGAGGATATCACTTCAGACAAAGTATTCCCTGCGGGATCCTACCGCATCAGCATTACAAATCTCGATGCGGAAAAGACCATCAAGCTGAGCGTTATTGAGGAGACTCTGGAAGGGGAGACGGCACAGACTGATTTTGAGGAAGGGCAGAACGAGGGCTCTGAAGGTTCTGATAAGGATTCCGGTGAAAATAATGACCTGGATGAAGATGAGGAATCGGACAGCGAGTCGTCCGAAAGTACTTCGGTTTATTCGGAATTTGCCTATATGGAATCCAACGTTTATGCGACTGCTTCTTCCGTCACAAATGCGGATTCGGAAGAAGGGACTTCACCCGTCGTCATCCAGAAGCTGAACTATGCCCTCCTTCGCAGATCGGATCTTGGGTACAGGATTGCTCTCAGGGTCATTCTCCTTCTGGTTCTGTATGTGCTTTTGATTGGGGGGATGCTCTGCAGGAAAAAGATCACGACGGCACGTTTTTTTGTTATTTCCGCGACTGCGCTTGGAATCATATATCTGGTCCTGATGCTTCCGTGGAGCGCACCGGACGTCCGGTCACATTTTCTGGCGGCAAATCGTTTTTCCAATCTGCTGTCAGGAAAGAGTGAGTCCGGGGAGTGGACAGCCAGTGCACAGGAGGCGGCCTATCTTCCCGATTCCTGGAGGACGGAAAAGGGAGGACCCTATTATCTGCCAAAAATGCAGGATTACGCTTTTGCTTATGAATTTGACAAAGCTTCTGCGGATATCCTTCTGAAAACGGAGGCGGAAAAAATACAGAACACGGACACGAGCTCGGACTCGTCTACTGCAGCTGAATCTGAGCAGTACGGGACGGAAAATAAGGAAGCAGGACAGAAGAGCGGAACCGTACAGATGTTTGCGGATGAGAAAATGAAGTTTTATTCTGCGCTCAACTATCTGCCGCAGATCCTGGGTCTGACAGCCGGGAGAGCGCTTGGACTTGGACCATCAGGTACCTTTTCTCTGGCAAGACTGTTTATGCTTGCGGTCTATATTGCGGCCTGCCTGCACGCGATCCGGATAACTCCGGTCGGAAAATCTGTTTTTGCCGCAGTCGCCCTGCTCCCTGCACCGCTTTCTCTGGCGGGTTCATTTTCCTATGACGCCATGCTGATGGTCTGTGCCCTCTGCTTCATGGCCGCAGTATTTCGCGCATGCAAAGAGCCCCCGCGGATTTCTTCAATTCTGGAGTGCGCTTTCTGGGCGGCCCTGACAGGAGCAGTCAAAGGAGGAGGCCATCTTATACTCCTTCCCCTGACACTTATGATCATTGCCCACGCTTCCTTTGTGAAACGGAAGCTGCCGGAAGCGGAGACCCCCTTTCAGGCGGCTGACAGTGCGTATTCCGTAACGGATACAGGATCTGAAAATAAAAAATCATTCATGGACATGCTGGTCCTGATTCTTCCGATTCTGTGTGCCGGAATCGCGTCGGTCCTGATCTTCAATGTCCTAAGACCAGCGGACGGACTGTTTCAGTTCGGGACAGCAGGTAGTGGAAAGCTGACATTTTCCTTTGCATTTTTGCATCCTGTGAAGTTTTTCGACATGATGATGGCAGCTTATCTGGCAGAGGCGGATATCATGATAACCCGTATGGGCGGCATGATGCTGATCGACGAGAGCGGAGAGGCATTGCCCGGGATCGTCGGTGTCGGACTCCTGATCGTCTCCGCTGTTTTTCCCCTGTATGAGAGGGACAGACTGCGTCTTACAAAAAAAGACAGGGCGATCATGCTCGCGGTGATCCTGATCGAGGTGGTTACCACCCCTATGATGCTGCTCAGCTGGACAGATATAAATGCGAGAGCAATTGCCGGCATACATGGAAGATATTTCCTTCCGGTGCTGCCTCTGCTTTTGCTTATTGCTACTAAATACGGACTGCATGATCACAGACGTCCCGATGCCGGAGTCCGGGCAATAGGGAAAAAATGTATTAAATGGTTCTGTCTGCTGTCCTGTCTGGGCGTCTACTTTATGCTCAGGCATTGTCTGTCGAGATAAATTTCTGACATGGGATATTTTTTAAGGTCATAATTGTAAAAAAAGAGCAGGAAAGAAATGGCTGAAAACAGTGTGGAAAAAATAAGCGTCCGGATCCCGGTGATCATTCCTGCCTATGAGCCGGACGAACGGCTTTTGCAGCTTCTGGACAGCTTTGCGGCGCAGGGAATTTCGGATGTAATACTGATTGACGACGGAAGCGGGGAAGCCTACAGGGAGATCTTTGCAAAAGCAAAAGAGAAAATTTCTCTTTTTTGCGGGACTTTGCTCCGGCATGAGGTGAACAGGGGAAAGGGACGGGCTTTAAAAACGGCTTTTGCATATGTTCTTGATCATTATCCTGACGCCATTGGAGCTGTCACGGCGGATTCGGACGGGCAGCATACAGTAGAGTGTATCCGGGCTGTCATGAAAAAGCTTTATGAAGAGCCTGCGGCTCTCGTTCTGGGCGTCCGTGCTTTTGACGGGGAGGAGGTTCCCTGGAAGAGCGCTTTTGGAAACGGGCTTACCAGAAAGGTACTTGGATACGTGGCCGGAGTCCATGTGAGCGATACACAGACAGGCCTGCGGGGCATTCCCAGGGGGTTTATGAAGGAGCTTTTGGATGTTCCCGGCGAGCGCTTTGAGTTCGAGACTCAGATGCTTCTGGCAGCAGCCGGAAAATATAAGATCCTGGAAGTTCCGATCCGGACGATCTACGATTCCAAGGAAAATCACCAGACCCATTTTAATCCTCTGAAGGATTCTGTCAGGATCTACCGGATCCTGGGAGCCAGGTTTTTTAAATATATAGCCGCGTCGCTTTCCTCCAGTATTATCGACCTTGTCCTCTTTACACTGTTCTGTTATATCCTGAAGGGGAACATGCAGAAACTGCCGGGGGTGCTTGGCGGGATCCCTTATGTTGCGGCGGCGACAGTCCTGGCCCGTATTCTGTCTGCGACCTACAATTTTCTGGTAAATTACAGAGTTGTTTTCCGCAGCGATGAGAAAATGGGCAGGTCTGCTGTCCGTTATGTTCTGCTTGCGGTTATCCAGATGTGTCTGAGCGCAGTTCTTGTGACAGGGGCTGTTTATCTTCTTAAGGCAGTACCGGAAGTGGTTATCAAGGCTGTCATCGACACAATACTTTTCCTGATCAGTTACTATGTACAGAGAAAGTATGTATTCTGAGACCAAGATGGCCAGGCGCCTTTTCTGCCTGTGCGCTGCAAAGGGAAAATAACAGAAAAACAGGGGGAATAGGCTGTGCTTTCTAAACGCGGAGGTGAAGGTAAGAGAAAGGCTGCAGAGTATTTTCTGGCAGCCATGGTGTTCATTGTCTTTTTGATCATCATTTATCGCATACACATCCCGATGGAGATCGTTTCCGATGATGCTTATAACCTGGAACACGGGCTTAACCGCAGTAATGTTTTCGAATGGATAAGAGACAGGTTTTACAGCAACGGAAAATTTCTGACGGACGGTGCTGCTCTGCTTTTGTATCTGATCCCCTTCAATGCGTGGAAAGTGCTGGATACCTTAGTATACGGCGTCATCCTTTTTATGCTGTGGCGTCTGTTTACTGACCGGTCTGTCGTGATGCTGGCCATATGCGCAGGACTGGAAGCAGCTTTTCCGATCTTTTTTCTGATGCGTTCGGCAGGATATATAGCTACTTCAGCCAACTATGTATATGCTGTCGCGGCTCTTCTTTTAGGGATGGCACCGCTTGTAAGGACAATCCGGAGAGAGGGCGTCAGTGTTTTGCTGTTTGTTCTGTCATTGATGGGGATTATTTTTTCGTCGAATCAGGATCAGACAGCGATGATCGCCATAGGCGGATTCTTAATGACCGGGATCCTGTACTTTTTAAAAAATAAGGCGCATGGGAAAGGTTTATACAGAAGAGTGTTGGCGGTAAGCTCGGTTTACTTTTTGATCTCACTTGCCGCTTATATACTGATGTTCCTGACACCGGGGCATATAGCCCGGATGAAAAGTACGGCAGAGATGGAGTACTATCTTCCCCAGTTTGCAGGCTGGAGCACCGGCTTTAAGCTTTACCGCGGCATGGCGACGACCTTTGCCTGGCTGTTTTTCAGCCAGCCGGTCCTTTTGAGGCTGTTTTGTCTGGAACTTCTTGCAGTCTGCTGCATCAGAAAGACGAAGGCTGTCATTTTTCCCATCCTCCTGACGGCAGTACTTTTCGTGGTCAGTATGCAGGACAGCAGCCATTTTGTGATCGTGCATGAGTATGCATACTACATGCCGGACCTCAAGCCGGTTCAGACAGATCCCGGCGGACTGATCCTGAGCATTGTGCTCCTGGCATTGATGATATTGTCGGTCCTGGCTTTGTGGCGGTCCGACAGGGATCTGTGTGCCTGGCTGGTCATTTTGAATATACTTGGCTTTGGTTCCAGATTTATGATGGGTTTTTCAGCCACACTGTACGCTTCTTCCTTCAGAACATTCACACCTCAGCTTTTCTGCTTTATGATCTGCTGCATACTGCTTGCGGGCGATTTTCTGGACAGACTGGCGGTCCTGACAGCAAAACGTCTTTCATTCACCCATCCGCAGAGGAAGAAAAAGACATAAGATGAAATAAAGCGATAGAACAGGAGCGTAGCTTCCGTAAAGTTCGCGATCAGGATCGCGGTGAGGATGAGCGGGATCATCATCGCTGTCAGGGACGAGTCCGGATTCCTGTATAATTTATAAGAATTCCGGACGGTGTAGAGGATCAGGATAAGGAATGCCAGCATGGCAGGCACACCGATCGCAAGGGCAATCTCCAGAAACTGATTGTGAGTATTGAAGACGTATTTTCCCTTGCTGAGTTCGCTGATCGTTTCCACGACATAAACGGGCGTCACACCGGTCAAAAACCTCAGAGGATTGGCAGTGATCGCCCAAATGGCATAGACCCATAAAAACATCCGCCCGGACAGAATACTGTTCAGAATATGAAAACCTTTTCCATAACGGGGACTTTTCCCGGCTGTGTCTTTATCGGATTCAGCTGCGGCAAGGACAGCAGGGATCCGGTCCGACACGGTGTTCCGGAATCCGGATGAATGGACCGCAGTACCGGTCTGAAAGCGTGTGAGAGAAGCCGGAGCTTCCGTCCAAAAAGAAGAGCCTCCAGAACCTGTCAGATGGACCGTCGTCTGAATATCGGCTGCTCCGACAGTGTTCTCCGGTGTTGTATTATCTGTCTCAGTGCCGCTCCAGATGGCAGTGACGATAAAGCCTTCCAGAAGGAAGATAAGGAGGATCCCGGCCATGGCGACCACTGCTGATGTTATCCTCAGATCCAAAGAAAGATTATTGTTTCGTTTATAGTAAAACAGGAAACCGAAAACAGACACACAGGCTGCAGCAGTGTAAAAGGTCGTATCTGATTTCGAGAGGATCAGTGCTGCGGTATGAATAAGAGCAGCCAGAAGGCACAGCTTTTTCATCCGGACCGAATGATCTGCCGAAAACAGCAGAAAAGATAAAAAGATGACCAGCATCTGGATGAGCCCGGTGGTGTTGGGGTTTCCGCCAAGCGAGAGCCCGTCTTCACTGATCAGGATCATATTTCCGGAGGGCAGTCCGACAGGATGACGGAATAACATGAGTATCAGGACCAGCAGGATAAAGACGGTCCATACTGCCAGAAAAAGATGTGCGAAAAATTTTAACAGCGGCACTTTCTTTTTGCGCCCGAAATAATGACCCAGGGGATAAAAAAATATGAGCGAAACGAAGGTATCATATAGGAAGACACGGTTGAAGGTAAATACCGGTTTCTGCTTTATCTGAGTCATGACTGCACAGGAAATAAGATATGCTATCATGATAAAGGCTGTAAGAAAATGCCCCGCTCTGAGATGAACAGAAGGACGCAGGACCAGCAGGAAAAGAGGTACGAGAATTATTGCGGCAAGCCCCAGGGCATAGTCCGTCGGACGGAGCCACTTGTTGTCGAAAAAATCGAAGGTAAGTGACAGGCCTGCGTGAAACAGGGCGGCGGCCAGTACCGGGATAATATAGATTCTGTTCAGTAACGCGCGGAAAGATTGGATCATAGTTGATTCTCCTGTAAAGGAATAAGGATTATTGATGATCGATCACATACTGAATGTGACGATTCAGCCGGGAGAAGCTGAATAGATACCATTATATAGGGTTTGAAAAGCAGGTTCAAGAGAAACCGCCGCACGCTGGCTGCGGCACGTCCTTAAGAAGAGCGTGAACGGTTAAGGGGAGTGTGAACGTCAGCCTTGGAGCTCAAAAACATATGATGACTTGCCGGCAAGGAGGATGAATGAAACGAAAAAGGATGCTGTGGACGATCGGGCTGTTTCTCAGGAAAGGGGCCCTGGCGAGGGGAAGATATCTGCGGAGCAGAAAAGTTTTTTCTCAGGTCGGGGAAAATGTGCGGTATCAGCCCAGGCTGGTTCCTCTTTATCCCGGGCTGATCCGCCTGCACAATAATATCATGGTCGCTGCCGGAGTCCGCTTTATTACCCATGACGCGGCCTTCAGGGTCCTGAACAATCTGGGGGAGGGGAAATTTCCCGAAATGGTGGGATGCATCGAGGTGATGGACAATGTGTTTATCGGCTATAATGTTACGATACTCCCGAATGTGAGGATCGGGAGCAATGTCATTATCGGGGCCGGCTCCACCGTTGTCCGGGATCTGGAGCCGGACAGCGTGTATGCCGGGACGCCGGCAAAAAAGATCGGTTCCTTTGCTGATTTTGTCAAGAACCGGAAACCGGATCCTGAAACAGGCGCCTTTTCATATGCTCATATAGCCAGAAATCTGAATATAACA
This sequence comes from Lachnospiraceae bacterium UBA3386, assembly GCA_002358875.1. Lineage (GTDB taxonomy): Bacteria > Bacillota > Clostridia > Lachnospirales > Lachnospiraceae > CAG-791. The sequence goes on from DEPS01000076.1 coordinate 23,580, forward strand.
GCAGAAGAGACAGAGTCTGCCTGGCGGTTTTTTGATGAAGCCCGGCGCGGCCGGGACCAGGGATGACGCACTGGCGTGCAGCAAGCGCTTCGTTGATCCCATCGCCGTTTTCTGCCTTCATCGAATGCTTTGCATTCGAGAAAACGCCTCGGGATGCCTTGTGCTTACGCGCTGTGGCATGGGGGATAAATTTGACAAAATCACCAGATAGTAGTTTAATGGGATAACTGCATACGGCTTTATGAAGAATTTCTGAAAATACTGTTTTGTACTCAGGCCGCTACAGGCTCATGGAGGGATACCATGGATTTGCTGAATGACCCCCGCTTTGCGGGTATCAAACCCTTTGAAAATAAAATATGGCTTGCTTCTCCGACCATGCACGGAGATGAGCAGAAGTGGGTGGACCGCGCCCTTCAGGCCAACTGGGTGAGCACAGTCGGTGAAAATATTGATGAGATCGAGAGACAGTTGGCGGATTATATCGGCGTCAGATACGCGGTGGCTCTTTCTACAGGCACGTCATCGCTGCATCTGGCAACAAAGCTGGCGGGCGAAAAACTGTACGGGCAGGCCCGCCCTGACCAGGGGACACTAAAAGGCAGAAAGGTTTTCTGTTCCGACCTGACCTTTGACGCCAGTATCAATCCGGTTGCCTACGAGGACGGGGAGGCCGTTTTCATAGATACGGAATACGATACCTGGAATATGAGCCCCAAGGCGCTGGAAAAGGCATTCGAAATTTATCCGGAGGTCAGGCTTGTCATCATTGCCCATCTCTACGGGACGCCCGGTAAAATAGACGAGATCAGGGAAATCTGCAGAAAACACGGGGCACTGATCGTGGAGGATGCGGCGGAATCCCTGGGTTCGAGATATCTGCTCGGGTCAGAGTGGGTGGAAACGGGAGCTCTCGGAAATTTCAACTGCATTTCGTTTAACGGTAACAAGATCATAACGGGGTCGACCGGAGGAATGTTCCTGACTGACTCCGAGGAGGACGCGGAGAAGATCCGCAAGTGGTCGACCCAGAGCCGTGAGAACGCTCTGTGGTACGAGCACGAGGAGATCGGTTATAACTACCGGATGAGCAATATCGTGGCTGGAGTTGTCCGCGGACAGATTCCCTATCTCGATGAGCATATCAGGCAGAAAAAGGCGATCTGGGAGAGATATGAAAAGGGTCTGGCCGACCTGCCCGTAAAAATGAATCCCTGGGACAGGGAAAAGAGCCTCCCGAATTTCTGGCTCTCCTGCCTGATCATCGACGAGGACGCGATGGCGCCAATGGTAAGAGGTGAACGTGATTATCTGTATGCGCATGAGAGCAAAAAGAGCTCCCCGCAGGAGATCCTTGACGCCCTGGTATTGATAAATGCGGAATCCCGTCCTATCTGGAAGCCCATGCATATGCAGCCGATCTACCGGAACAATGCATTCATTACGACCGAAGGAAACGGCCGCGCCAGAAGCAATGCCTATATCGAGGGCGGATCCATTGATGTCGGAGCGGATATTTTCAGAAGAGGCCTGTGCCTTCCCAGTGACAACAAGATGACGCAGGAGGAGCAGGATACCGTTATCGAGATAATACACAGATGTTTTCTGTGATAGGAGACAGATATGAAAACGATCCTGATTACAGGCGCCGGAGGTCTTACGCCCAGATCCATTGCCGGGATCATCAGGGAGAATCATCCGGATTACAGAATCATTGGATGCGACATAGAGAAAAAAGCGGTCGGCTTCTTTATGAAAGGGCTTCTTGACGACTACTATGTCGCTCCGAGACACGATTCGGGAGATTATTTTTCCTGGATAGAGAGGCTGGTCAGAGTGAAAAAGATTGACTATGCTTTCGTCCAGCCGGAAGCTGAGATCGTGGAATGGGGATATTATTTTGAAAAGCATGGAAGATATCCGTGTCCGGTCTTTATGGGAAGCAGGCTGCTGTCGGAATCCCTGCGCGATAAATCTATCATGGCGGAGCTTCTTGAGGGAACGGATTATATCCCCAGGACCATCAAGGTGACCCAGGAGGAACCCAGATTTGAAGAGGTGGAAAAAGAGATCGGCTTCCCCTGCTGGATCCGGGCTACAGAGGGGACCGGCGGACTGGGGTCTCTTCGTCTGGATGACCTTAGCAGCTATAAAAGCTGGCTTTTCATCAACTCCTTTATCCCCGAGTTTACTGTCAGCGAATTTCTGACAGGCAGGCATCTCGCCAACCAGATGCTCTACTACAACGGGGAGTACGTCAAGGGCGCTGCCCTTGAGTGCGTGGAATATGTCATGGCCAGCACAGCACCTTCGCATGTCACAGGAAACACACATTTCGGCCGGTTTCTGAATGAAGACCGGATCAATGAATTCTGTGACAGCTGCATAAAGTACCTTGAAAAGAAGCTTGGCTGCCCCGCCCACGGGATCCTTTCCTTCGACCTGAAGGAGGATGCAGCGGGAAACCTCAAGGTGACCGAAGTCAATATCCGCCATATGGCATATACGGGCGTCATGGCTCACGCAGGCTTCGACCTCATCGAGGACACGATCCGTATAATGGAGGATCAGAATGCGGACCGCGTGCAGAGGGCACCTTATTTCCATTATGACAAGCCTTACATATTCCTTCGTGATGTCGATGTAGAGCCGATCCTTTTGGAGAATGAAGCTGTTTTTGATGATCCGTCACATATCCTGTGACAGAGCAGATATTTGAAAAAGTCCATTCGCAGACCGGGCAGGCCTTGTTTCGGAGCAAAAAGGGCGGAGAGAAAACCGCGGGTGAATTATGAGACGTAAAGGAATTTACAGAAACCAGATAAAGCGCCTGTTGGACATTATTTTGTCCATGGCGGCTCTGACAGGTCTGAGCCCTGTCCTCCTTCTCACGGCGCTTCTGGTCAGGTGTAAGCTGGGAAGCCCTGTGCTGTTTAAACAGGCCCGCCCCGGGTATCACGAAAAGATTTTCAACCTTTATAAGTTCCGGAGTATGACGAATGAGACAGGGGAGGACGGGCGCCTTCTTCCCGACTCACAGAGGCTGACCAAATTCGGGAAATTTCTGCGCGCAAGCAGCCTTGACGAGCTGCCTGAGCTCTTTAATATCCTGAAGGGCGATATGAGCATCGTCGGGCCGCGTCCGCTATCAATCTATTATCTGCCGCATTATCCTGAAGAATTCCGAGGCAGGCATGACGTGCGTCCCGGCCTCACGGGTCTGGCCCAGGTGAACGGAAGAAACAATCTCCCCTGGGACGAACGCTTTGCCATGGATATGAAATATGTTGAGAATGTCACCGCCGGTATGGATCTGCGGATTATCCTCGACACGGCTTTAAAGGTGGTAAGGCGTGCGGATGTCTCCGTCAGGGGGACGGCAAAGGTCGGGGACTACGGTCCCTACTGTATTCTGAAGGAAGAAACTCGCGGAGGGAAAAAAGTGGATGGGATGACCTATTCCGAGATCGGCAGTTATTTCTGGCTCGACAAAAGTGTAGAGCGGGGGCAGGAAGGTGAAGTTAAATGGCTGCCCCGGATGGAGGATGATTGTTTTACTTTTTCCGGCAGGAATGCAATCGACACAGCTCTGCGCGATCTGATGAAGGAACATAAGATCAAAAAGGTCTATGTCCCTTCTTATTGCTGCGTCTCCATGCTTCAGGCTTTTATAGACCACGACGTAAAGATCGAGTTTTATCAGACCTTATTTGAAGACGGGGAGTTTTCCTGGGTGCTCCCTGCCGCCGATGAGCATTCGGCGGTTTTGATCATGAGTTATTTCGGCCTGGGGACCGGAAAAGTACACGAAGCTGTGAGGAAGCTTCATGAGAAGGGCGCGGTCGTGATCGAGGATATCACCCATTCCCTTCTGCACGCAGAGCCCCTTTCCGAAGAAAGTGATTATGCTGTGGCGAGCCTTCGAAAATGGTTCCCCTCTCCGGCCGGAGGATGGGTCGGGAAGCGAAAGGGAAAGATCCAGGAGAAGCCCTTTCTGGACAGCAATCATGCTGTGGAGGAAAAAGTCTCTGCCATGCATCAGAAATATGCTTATCTGATGGGGGAGATCACATCCAAAGAAGAGTTCCTGAGCGCCCAGGCAAAATTCGACAACGATCTCATCCATGTCGACCGGATGCTGAAAATGGATGACACTTCGCTTGGCGTCATTGAGGGCGTGGAGATCGAAGAGGTCATAAGGAAAAGGAGAGAGAACGCTGAAGTTTTGATAAACGGCCTGCAGGATCTGCAGGGAGAGGTCCTGGAAATACCGCGGACCGATCTGTCCAAAGATACCCCCCTCTTTCTGCCGGTTTTTCTTGATACAAAGAAGCGGGACGATCTGAGGCGGGTCCTGATCGGACGGGGAATCTACTGCCCTGTTCACTGGCCTGAGGTCATGGGAGCCCCGGCAGGGATCCGGGAAAAGGAACTGTCCCTGATCTGCGACCAGCGCTACGGGAAGGGAGATATGCAGGCGATAGTGGATGCAGTTCATGACTGGCATAAGGGTTCTGAGGAGAGGCGGCAGACAATATGAATAATGAACTAAAGGGCAAAAGACTTCTGATCCTGGGAGGATCCAGAATATCCTGTGAGATCATCAGGCACGCTCGAAACATGGGGATCGTCACAGGCGTTACAGACTGGTATCCTCTGGAGAAAAGCCCTGCGAAGCAGCTCGCGGATGAGGCATATTTTGTCAACACTACAGATATGGAAGCGATGGAAAAACTCATCCGTGAGAAACATTTTGACGGGGTGTTTACCGGCTTTACGGACTCTGTGCTTCCCTATTACGCCCAGATATGCGAACGGACTGGCCTGCCCGCATACGGCACAAAGGAGCAGTTCGAACTGTTTATTGATAAAAACAAGTACAAAGCGCTTATGCGTTCTTTTGACGTTCCCGCCATTCCTGCTTATCAGATCGACGCCGACAGAATTCGGGAGAGCGCCTGCGGTATCTCATATCCTGTGATCGTAAAGCCTGCGGACAGCAGCGGATCCAGAGGAATCACGGTCTGCCGGAATGTGGAGGAACTGGAAAAGGCGGTGGCCTTCGCGTCAGAATCATCCCGGTCCAGGGAAGTGCTTGTCGAAAAGTATATCGATAAAGCGGAAGTAACGGTCTTCTGGCTGTTCGTCGACGGAAAATACTATATGAACCTGCTTGGAAACCGCCATATTAAACACAACCAGGAAGGAGAGCTTCCTCTGCCGGCAGGCTACACCTATCCCGCAGCCGTACAGCCGGCTTTTCTGGAGTCGACAGCTCCGAAGATGGAGGCCATGTTCCGGTCCATCGGGATCAAAAACGGCATGATGTTCATGCAGTGCAAGGTGGAGAACGGCCAGTGTCTTGTATATGATATCGGCTACCGTCTCACCGGCACCCTGGAATATATCAACCTGAAGGCCGTCTGCGGCTATGATCCTCTGGACATGATGATCCATTTTGCCCTGACGGGAGATATGGGAGAACCCCTGATCGAACAAAAGGCCGATCCCTATCTGGGAGGCCGGTATTCATATAATGTTTCGCTTCTGTGCAGGCCGGGAAAGGTCGAAAAGATCACCGGGCTGGATGAGATCAGAAAGCTTCCGGGGGTAATAGACATTGTTCTTGCACATCCGCCCGGAGATGTGATCACAGAAGCGATGAAGGGACGCCTTGCCCAGATCACGGTGCGTATTCTGGGCTGCGCAGACAGCGTGGACCAGATGGAGAAGGAGATCCTGGAAATACAGCGTCTTGCCCATGTTATTTCCGATACCGGGGAGGAAATGATCCTTCCGGGTATGGAAAGATCCGATTTCGAGGGAACGATATTTGTACCCTGAGATATAAAAACAGCTATTGCGCCGCCTGCCGCAGCCCCTTATCCCGGCGTACGGCCTGGAATAAAACAAAAAGGGGAGGGTCCGTTTTACCCGGTAGGAGAAAGGCCAGGGAGAGAACATGAGCAGTGAGGTAAAAGCAGTTGTGACCGGCGCATCCGGATTTCTGGGGAAAAACCTTGTGGAAGCCATGAGGAATGACGGACGCTTCAGGGTCTTTGCCCTGTCCTCCCGTCCGGAGGAACTTCGGGACAAAATGGCGGCGCCAAATATTTCCTTCCATTCCAGAACAGCTGTTTTGGAAGAAGCCGGAAAGGACATTCTTGAGGGGAGCGTGATCATCAACTGCGCTTATCCGAGAAATTCCAAAGGTACATCTGTTGCTGACGGCCTGAAGTATCTGCAGTCTCTTTTTGCAGCTGCGGCTGAAAACGGCTGCAGTGCTGTGATCAATATATCATCCCAGAGTGTTTACCCGCCTGAAAGGACTGAGCCGGCGACCGAGAAAACCCGCCTGTCCCTGGATTCACCCTATGCAGTCGGAAAATATGCCGTCGAGCTGATGTTGGAGAGCATCTGCGCAGGCACACAGACTCTTTATTCAAATATTCGTATGGCAAGCCTCATAGGCCCCGGTTTTGACCAGCGCATTGTGAACCGTTTTGTTAAGATGGCGCTGGAAAAGGGGGAGCTGACAGTTAACAGAAACAGGCAGAGGTTTGGTTTTTTTGATGTGAGCGACGCCGTCAGGGCACTCCTTCTCATGCTGGAAACAGAGCCCGGCAGATGGGAAAAGGTGTACAATCTGGGAGGAACGACAGGATATTCTCTTATGGAGATCGCGGACACGGTGAGAGATGTCATTCTGGAAACGGATCAGAAAAACATCCGTATTTCTGTCACTGGTTCCGATCCTGCTGAAAGCGGGGGAGAAGAAAGAACCTCGACCATGATAAATGAAGCGTTTGCCCGCGACTTTGGTTTTTCGCCTTCTACAGATCTGCGGGAGAGCATCCGCAGGATCCGCGCCCTGCAAAATACCTGACTGCAGGGCCGGGTGCTTTTATCGCCTGCAGCCTTATATCCCATGTCGAAAATATGATCCTGAAAGGAGAGACCGATCATGTCCATGAACAGGACCCTGGTATATCAGATCAGAAGGCATATGCCGGAAAGCCGTCTTCTGCACAGCCTGCTGGCACAATGGACTCTGCGCCGTTTTAAAAAGCAGCTTATACCTGAAAAATATGTGAAGCAGGGAGAGGAAGATCCGGCAGCCGTCCCGGAAATCGTAAAGATATTCAAAAAGAAAAGGCCAAAGCAGGTAAAAGCGCTCAGGGACGGCTTTGCCCAGTACCTGGAAAAAGCCGGTATGCGCTTTAAAAAGAAGGAATACCGCGAGCTTGAGACAAAAATGCTGTTTGACTGCCTGGCTTACGGTTTTGCTCCGGATGAATTTATCTACTATCGGCTTAAGGACAAGAGCCCGGAGGAAAAGAAGGCCTATGTGACGGACATCGAACGTAAGATGATCCAGTATATCATGGGAGACTTCAAGGATCTGCAGTACGTCTTTGACAAGGCGGCTACCTACGAGAAATTCGGCAGCTACTATAAGCGTGATGAGATCAGTATTTCCGGAAAAGCAGATTTTGAAAAATTCAGAGCCTTTGCCCAAAAGCACGACGAGATGGTCATAAAGCTGGTCTCCTCGTCCTGCGGCAGGGGTGTCACCATCGAGAAGACGGACCGAGACAATCTGAAGGAACAGTTTGACCGGCTCCTTTCCGCCGGAAAGTGCTCGATCGAAGAGCGGATCGTCCAGTCAAAGATCACGGAAGTCTTCAACGCCTCCTCCGTCAATACTCTCCGTTTGACCACCTTTAACACAAAGAGCGGGATCCATATCGGTCCCTGCTTTTTCAGGACCGGAAGGCCCGGAGCCTATGTCGATAATGGAGGATCGGGGGGCATCCTCGCAGCCGTCAACCGTCAGACAGGCGTTCTGGATACCGAAGGGTGCAACGAGTATCTGGGCAGGTTTGAGAAGCATCCGGCGTCCGGGATCCCTTATGTCGGTTTTCAGCTTCCGGAATGGGAAGCCTGTACTGCCATGGCAAAGGAAATGGCGGCTATGATCCCGAGAGTCGGTTATGTGGCCTGGGATCTGGCCTACACCGACCGGGGCTGGGTTCTTGTGGAAGCCAATGGCGGCGGACAGTTTTTGACACAGATCTGCTATGAGCGTGGCTGCGCGGAAGAGATCAGAGGATACATCAGGGATAAGAAGGACTGATAATAAAGAGCCTGGGGGGTAGGTTTAAATGTTTTGCCCGATGGCAAAACATTTAAACCGCATTTGTGCCGCTTGCGCGCTGCGGCATGGGGTATAAAGATGAAGATAGATTTTGTTCTGCTGTGGGTTGACGGGGCTGATATCAACTGGCTCAATGAGAAAAAGCAATATGACAGATCCATTATCGACGCCAGCTCCAGCGCGGCGAGATTCAGGGACTGGGATAATCTCCAGTACTGGTTCCGGGCAGTGGAGAAGTTTGCTCCCTGGGTCAACCGGATTTTCTTCGTTACCTGGGGGCATACGCCGGCCTGGCTGGATCTGAATCATCCAAAGCTGAGAATCGTAAAACACAGCGATTTTATTCCCGCGCAGTACCTGCCTACCTACAACTCCAATGCGATCGAACTCAATCTCCACAGGATCCCGGATCTCTCGGAGCATTTTGTCCTTTTCAACGATGACATGTTCCTCATCAGGCCGGTACAGGAGAGTATGTTCTTTGTGAACGGAAAGCCCTGTGACCAGTTTATAATGAATGCCATTGTGCCCCATTACAATATGCCGATCATAGGCCATACCAACGTCAACAATGTCGCGATCATCAATAAATATTTCAAAAAAAGCGATGTGGTGAAAAAACTGCGCACCAGGATCTACAATCCCGGAAACAGATCCGGAATGATCAGGAACGCACTGCTTTCTTCCTGGGGAGAATTTACGGGCTTTTATAATTTCCACCTGCCCCTTCCCCATTTGAAAAGCACCTTCCGAACGCTCTGGGACAAAGAATTTGACCAGCTCCACCAGACAAGCCTGAACAGATTCCGCCAGTACAATGATGTCAGCCACTGGCTCATGCGGTACTGGAACCTGTGTGAGGGAAACTTTGTTCCCAACCGCCTTCAGCCCGGAAAACTGTTTACTGTCAGTCAGAACAACGACAGGGCGGTCAGTTATATCAGAAAGCGGAAGGGCCCCATGGTATGTATCAACGACAGCATCCAGGATTTTGACTTTGATCAGGCTGTCAGGGAGATCAACAGTGCCCTGGACTTTATCCTTCCCGTAAAAAGCAGCTTTGAACTTTAAAAATGCCAACTCATTTATAAGCAGGGGTACTCATGACCATTTCAGTAATCATACCTACATACAACCGGGCGGCTACGATCCGCAGGTCTATCATGAGTGTGCTCGGCCAGACAATAGAGGACCTGGAGCTGATCGTTGTTGACGACTGTTCGACAGACGATACGGCACAGATCGTATGCTCAATCCCTGACAAACGGCTGAAATACGTCTGTCTGGAGAAAAATTCCGGTGCCTGTGTGGCGAGAAACAGAGGAATCGAACTGGCTGAGGGTGATCTGATCGCCTTTCAGGACAGCGATGACGAATGGGTCAGAAATAAGCTGGAGGTCCAGCTGGCGGCGATGAAGGAAAACGGCGCGGATATCTGCTCCTGCTGCGTGCGCAGACACTATCCCGGAGAACATGGGAAGGTCATAGTCTGGCCAGAACCCGGGAAGATAAAGGAAGGATTTCTGACACATGTCCAGATCCGCAGAAGATCCTACATGAGCACGCAGACGATCGTGGCTAAAAGAGAGGTGTTTGCCGGTCATAAGTTTGACCCGAAACTCAAAAAGAGCCAGGATTATGACTGGGGCATACGCGCCAGCAAAGATCACAGTGTCTACTTTACGACACAGGTCCTGGTCGAGCAGTATCTTCAGAAGGACTCCATCACAGTCGGAGGAGCCGGGAAGATCGTTGAAGCCATGCAGTATTTACTGAATAAACATAGGGATATCGCCGAGGAAGATCCCGAATTCAAACTTCATCTTCTGAAGTTTATCGCCCACAACAAGGTGATCTGCGCCCAGGATCCTTACCGGGAATACAAAGAGATACTGAAACTGGAAAAGAACTTCCATAATCTGCTCTGTGTCGTTCTGGCGAGGATGAAGCTGATCAGGTTCGTGATCAGAAAGTGAAAAGACAAACCCTGCTGACCGGGTGACGGACCATTATTGCGGCATGGGAGGAAAAGATGAAAGTAGGTATTTTGACCTATCACCGCTCTGTCAATTTCGGGGCATACCTGCAGGCATGCGCTCTTTGTTCGCGTCTCAATCAGGAGGACTGGATCGAGGCGGAGCTGATCGATTACAGAATGCTTCGCGAGGTCAAAAAATATGACGTCAGGACTTTTCCGCTTAAGAGAAAGCTGGCGTGGATCAAGAACGGCAATTATTTTTTTGAGAAAAAAAGAATGCAGGCGTTTGAGTCTGCCTGGAAAAACCCTGTCATGAAGCGGTCCTCCGATTCCCTCACGAGTGATTCCCTGGAGGAATTCTCCGCATTTGTCAGGGGAAAATACGACGTCATCGTGGCGGGCAGCGACGAGATCTGGAAGGTCAATAATTTCCGGGGCTTTCCCAGCGCCTACTGGCTCCCGGGCGATCTCGGGTGCAGAAAAATGTCCTACGCGGCTTCCGCCAGAGTGGTTTTTTCAGAGGTCCTGTCTCCTTCGGAGCAGGAGCTTCTCCGGAGCTTTGTACAGGATTTTGACTATCTGGGAGTAAGGGATCAGATGACCCTGGATGAGATCAGAAAAGCAGCCGCCTCCGGGCAAAAGGCCGGGATATGCTGCGATCCGTCCTTTTTATCTGATTTCGACCTGACCGGCGTCAGCATTGACGGTATCCTGAAGAAATGCTGCAGATCTTCAAAGGGCAGAAAAACCATCATGGTCATGGTCGATGACAAAAAGACGGCTGAGAAGATCCGACGTGATCTCGGAGGAAAATACAATCTGATCTCTGTTTTCCATAAACACAAAGGATATATCAATATTCCCGGGATCGAGCCCCTGCAGTGGCTGAAACTGATCGAAACAGTGGATTTTGTCATATCCTCTTTTTTTCATGCCATATGCTTCAGCATCATAAAAAACAAACCCTTCCTTGCCGTCGGGACCAGAGCAGGAAAACAGGGAAAACTGACAGATCTTCTGTCAACCGATGATCTGAAGGCTCGTTATATACCCGCTCAGAATCCGGGGACCGATTTTGACAGCCTGGTCAAAGAGAAAATGGTCCCTGTGGACTTTAAAACCTTTGTTTCACAAAAAAGAGACTCGTTTGGTACTTTTCTGGATGCAATGCGGAGCCTGGAGCAGCAGCTGCCGGACCGTGAAGGTTCTCCTGAAAAGAGAAAGTAATAAATATGAGCAGAGAGAGGGAACTTGTAAAAAATACATTCGTGCTGTCTCTTGGTAAGCTGCTTCCCAAGCTGACGTCGTTTGTCACGCTTCCGATTCTGACGGCTTATCTGACAAAAGCGGAGTACGGCACCTATGACCTCATAGCCACACTGGTCATGCTGGTCATACCTATTGCCACACTGCAGATCCAGGCAGCGGCTTTCCGCTATCTGATAGACTGCCGGGGCAATAAAGAGGAATCTTCGAGGATCATATCGAATATCTTCGTTGTCACGATTCCTGTCACGATCCTGACAAGTTATATCATCCAGTTTTTCTTTTCCGGATTTGACCCCTATGTACGAATTCTGATCGTGCTGTATTTTTTTCTTGATACAATTCATCTTACAGTCGGCCAGGTCACGAGAGGACTGGGAAAAAACAAGGTTTTTTCCATCGGTTCTATTCTCCTGTCCGTGAGCTATATGTGCGCCATTGTCGCGGGCGTCTATCTGTTAAAGGCCGGACTTGCAGGTGTCATCGCTTCTCTTGCCTTTGCCCAGTTTATCGGGACGGCTTACCTGGCAGGAACCATCCACCTGTTTTCCTACCTGTCTCTTAAGCTGGTCTCCCTGGATCAGATCAGGGAGCTTCTTTCGTATTCCTGGCCCATGGTGCCCAACAACCTGTCCACATGGGTGCTCAAGCTTTCGGACCGCCTGGTGATCACCGGATTTTTGGGAGTCGAGGCAAACGCTGTTTACGCTGTCGCGAACAAAATCCCCAACCTGCTGTCGATCGCTCAGTCGATCATGGTGATGGCCTGGCAGGAGAACGCGTCCCTGGCCGCAAAGGACGAGGATGCGGACGCCTATTACAGCAAAATGCTCGACAGAGTCTTTAACCTGATGTTCGGCTGTACCGCCATCCTGATCGCGGCTACGCCTATCCTTTTCCGGATCCTGATCCGGGGTGATTATGACGAAGCCTATTATCAGATGCCGGTGCTGATCCTGGCCATGTTTTTCTTTGTGATGTCCTCTTATTTTGGCGGGATCTACATTGCTCATAAGAAAACAGTCAATGTCGGCATTTCGACCATGGCTGCCGCGGCGGTCAATCTCGGCATCGATCTTGCCTTTGTCAATGTGATCGGGATCTGGGCGGGATCGATCTCCACGCTGACGGCCTATGTCGTGCTCTATTTCTACCGGATGTTCAACAGCCGCAGCTTCCAGCCCATGAAGGTGAACTACAAAAAACAGGCGGGTCTCATAGCAATCCTGACAGCTCTCCTCATCAGCTGCTTTATGAGGCGCACTGTCCTGAATATCCTCAATATTGCGGCTGCACTGATACTGTTCTGGATCTTCAACCGGGAAGCTGCTGAGCAGGGACTGAGGAAAATCCTGAGAAAGTTCACGAAAAGGGCATAAGAACCGTTCCGGAGGTATTTTTCATGATTGAACTGACTAATGAACCCCTGTACAAACACACAACGGTCCGCCTGGGAGGAATCGCCAGAAGCTACCGGATCCCCGAATCCCTGGAGGAACTCTGCACACTTGTCAAAGAGGAGCATCCAAAGTATTATATAGGTGGAGGCTCCAATCTCCTGATAGCGGACCGGGAATTTGACCTTGTGGTTGATCTGCACAGATTCAACAATGAGCTGACCCATCTCGGAAAAGGAAGATTCCGCGCCGGCGCTTCCGTGAGGCTCCAGGAACTTATAAACGGCATAAATCAGGCAGGATATGGCGGGATCGAATATCTTTATTCCGTCCCGGGACTTGTAGGCGGAGCGATCGTCATGAATGCAGGACGTGGAAAAAATTACCACAGGACGATATCGGATTACATTGTGTCCGTCGATGTTCTGCGCGGCGGAAAAACCGTGACGCTTACAAGAAGTGAATGTGCTTTCTCCCACCGCAGCTCCTGCTTTAAAAACAGTGAAGACATCGTTCTCGGATGCCTTTTTGATTTTCCCGGGATGACGCAGGAGGAGACAGCGTCCCTCAAAAAAGAAAGACTGGAGCTGTGCAAAAAGAAACAGGATACGTCCAGGCCGAATTTTGGTTCGGTCTTTTGCGAAAAAAATGACAGGATCATGCGGTATGTACAGAAGCATGAGACAGGCGGAAAAGTTCATTTTTCCAAAAAGACGCCAAACTGGATCATCAATGACGGGGGTTCCTTTAAAGAGGCGGTCGGAGCCATAAAGAAAGTTGAGCTCATGCACAGGCTTCTTTTCAGAAAATGCGTCCGCGAAGTTGTTGTATGGGAATAGAGCGGGAAATAAATTGGATAAATATATCTGTATTGATCTATTCGGGAAAAAAGTGAATATCTCCCTTTTGTGCGCCATTGCGTTTTTATATTTTGGAAGATATTCTCTTTTGTCCTTTGCAAAAACCTTCTCCATCAGCACGGCGCTTGTAGGCGGCTCCATGCTGCTGCTTTTTGTGGCGGCGCTGGCCGTCTATACAGCATGCAGGCCGGACAATATCTGCTGGGACGGCATTATGCTGGTCCTGTTCATGATTCTGTTCTTTGCAGTCACCCTCATCCTTCATCCCGAATATATGAACAGATATCTGGATGTGAGGCGTGACGGAAGCTTTGGCAGGGATGCAGTTTTCAAATTCGGAGCAGGCATCTATACCTACTATCTGATCCGGCTGTTCCACCGCGAGGGGAAAAAGCTGTACAGGTTCTTCCGTTTCCATGCCTACATCATCCTGTTTTTTGAGATCTGGGTCATGTTTTTCGCCAGATCCGAGGAATACAACCTGGTGTTCGGCTATAATCTGGAGATGTCGGCCATACTCTTTATGGCCATGTATCTGAGTGAGAAAAAAAACATCCATCATCTGATCCTGAGCGGAGCGGCCATCATGGCAGCTGTCCTCTACGGTGCCAGAGCCTGTATTATCGGCTATGTCGTTTTTGTGGCTGTTTATTTTATCTGGAAGAACAGACTGGATAAAAAACAGATATTTCTGACCGTCATGGGACTGATCGCGGCTGTTTCCTTTTTGTCGCCGCCGATCATGGGAGTCGTTTACAGTATCTTCGCCTCTATGGGATTAAAATCCAGGACCCTCTATCTTCTCGCGTCAGGAAATATCATGGCAGTGGACACTTCGCGCCAGGATAAGATATGGCCGATCCTGGTCAAAGCCCTGCAGGAGTCGTCCCTCTTCAAAATGTACGGAGCTTTCGGCGACAGGGTCTTTCTGTCCATGTATTATCCCTACTCACACAATCTTTTTCTTGAGATCCTGATGACCTTCGGCAAGGTCTTCGGAGGAGCCTTCATTATCTGGATGTTTGTTCAGCTGATCATTGTGATCAGGTGCAACAAGGATGAGTACGGGCTGGTGACCATCATCCTCGGTTGTTATTCTCTCTGTAAACTGGTATTTTCAAATACATTCTGGCAGGAGACTTATTTCTGGTCTTTTCTTGCCATGCTGATCAACTGTGCTCTGCAGCGCCGCAGAGTCAGGAACACAAAGCCGCCGCTGTTCGATGCGGCGGCTCATGAGACTTTCCAAAACGATCTGCCGGGAGGAAAAAATGATGAATAATGAAAATGGAATGATCAGAGAACGCAGGATCAGCCTTACGGACTTTTTGTGGCAGATGCTGGAACAGTGGCGCGCGATCCTTGCTCTGGGGCTTGTGATCGGGCTTTTATTCCCGTCCGTCCTTTATGTCCTGGAGATGAAGAACTACCGGGAAAAAACGAGCACTCAGGATGAGTCTGAAGACGCCGCGGTAAGGCAGCTGACGCAGGACGATCTCAATTTGCTCAAGACCCTGACTTTTTATTCACTGTGGGAGAGCAAGAGAGAGTACTATGAAAATTCCTACCTCATGAATGTCGACGGGACAAATGAGAGAAGGCTTGCCATACAGTATTATCTGAAAGCGGATGATCCCCGGACTACGGACATATTCTCCATTGCAAATTATTATTCGGGACTGAACTCGGACAATGCATTTATGGAAAAAATGGCCGGTATTATCAAGGTCAGGGATATAAAGTACCTCAGAGAACTGTTTGTTATTACAGCGTCAAACAGCGAAAAATCTGAGAGCGGCCAGCCCGGCGCCCTGGTCAATGTCGTGGTATTTCTTCCTGACGGGACCGATTATGAGAAGATCCGGACTGAAGTGACGGAGTATTTTGATTCTCTCAGAAATCTGCTTTCACCTGCTATGGGGGCCTATTCCGTTAATCTTCTGTACTCTGATGTCATGACTTATAACAACCAGACCAGAATAGACAGCCAGATCGACAGCTTTGTGAAAATGCAGTCAGCGGAGACCAACTATCAGAAAGCATATGAGGCGCTCAGCGCCCAGGATAAGTCTATTGTTGACGCGCTGGTCGAAAAAGGAAATGTCAGAAAGAAGCTTACAGAGATCCGGACAGGCTTTGGCCAGGATGCGCAGTACATTTCGCTGATCGAGAAACAGGCGGAAATGGAGAACGGGGATGGTGCGGAAGAAGACGGCGAGGCCTTCAATCTGGCTGAAGACAGACTGCTCAAAAAGCCAACTTTCAGGTTCCTCTATGTGATAGTCGGATTTGTACTGAGCGTTTTCCTGTACGGAGGCATTTACTTCTGCTATCTGGTGATCGACGATCATCTTAAGGACGAAGAAGACGCCGCCAATCTGACAGGGACCAGATCATATGGTGGTATTTTCCTGTACCCTTATACGACACCCCTTCAGAAATTTATTCATGATAAAAGGATATATAACAGAAGGCACGGCGTAAAGGGCGGACAGGTGCGATCTGCCGGCCGACTTGCTGACAGGATCGTCTCCAAGGCTGAGCATATGGGAACGGATGCGGTCACGATGATCTCTCTTGGAAAATCTTCCGCCGGCATCGACAGGATCCTGGGGCAGCAGGAAAAATACATGCGTGAAGACTGTGGACTGCAGGTTCAGCAGATCTCAGCTGCCGGTGGACCGGGCTCCATAAGGGAAGAAGCCTTCAATCATCTTTCCCCTGTCTGCATTGTAGTTCTGTCCGGCAGGACATCCGTTACAATGCTCACGGAGCTCATCGACCGTCTTCAGGAATACAACGTCCCCGTCCTTGGTTCTATTTTCGTTGAGGCATAAGGACAATATAATGAAAGTTTTTGAAAACCTCAGACCATGGCACGTAAGGAGTTCAGTCCTTCTGGCAGGCCTGTTTACCGTCATTTCCAGCTCGTACGCGGCTCTTTCGGGAGATACCGGGAGCCGCGTGGCCGCAATGATCCGTACAGGCCTGTTTTTTGCGGCCTATACAGCCTTTCTCATTTTTATTTTCCGGATATCCGATTATCTTTCCCTCAAAGCGGGACCGGTGCCGGTTAAGCGCGTGCCTGGAAAAACACCCGGCAGTCCGGATTCACCGGACGGCACAGACCCGGGCAGAATAAATGTAAATACTGATCTGTTTGGGCTGAAGGAAAAGAAACCGCTGTCCGGGTTTTTCTTTTCCTTCTTTACAATACTCTTTTTCTGGGGCGTCTATTACCTGATGTGTTTTCCCGGCAATATTGAATGGGATACAGGGACCATGATCCTGTATTCTCTGGGTGTCAACCGGACAAATACCAATAATCCATATTTTCAGACTGCCCTGTTTGGAAGCGTATATCGTCTTGGAAAGCTTATGGGAGACCCGAAGATCGGAATCGGTATCTACTGCTTTGTACAGTTTATATCCTGTATAGCGGTTCTTTCCTGCCTGCTTTACAGGATCGGAGAAAAGTCCGGTAAAGCCAGGCTTATTCTGACGCTCCTGTACAGTCTTGTACCGGCATTTCCTGTTTACGCAATGACTATGGGAAAGGATTCCAATTTTTCTATCGTGATCCTTGCCTGTACAGCGCTTTTCATCGAGATGGTCACAGACCCCGACCTGTTTTTCGGGCATAAAAAAAAGACTGTCCTTCTGGGAACGGTCATTCTTCTGATCGGACTGATGCGGAATATGGCGGTTTTTGTCCCTGTGACCGCCGTGATCCTGTTCGCCGTGTCTGTGTACAGAAAAAAGGAGACGGAAGGTTTAACAGTCCTGCCTGATGGAAAAGCTGTGAAACCGCATTTGCGCCGCTCTCGCGGCCAAAATTGCCTGACCCCCTTGATGCCGCACCGGCCTGCGTCAGGGGTTATAAGGTTTGCCGCGATCCTTTGCGCGGCATCCATTTTTGTGTGCATCCTTTTCCCGAGGCTTCTGGGCATCCCCGGCAGCAATCTGAGGGAAGCCCTTTCCGTGCCCATCCAGCAGACAGGCTATTATATGAAGGAATATGCCGATGAAGTCACGAAAGGAGAATACAAAAAGATCACAGGGATCGTTCCTTACAAATATATTGAAAAATATGATCCCTCTATATCGGACCCCATAAAAACCGGCTTTAAAAGGAAACCGACCTCAAAGCAGCTTATAAATTATTTCAGGGCCTGGCTTTCCCAGTTCAGAAAACATCCCCTGGCCTACGGGCGGGCCTGGTATCTTCTTACCTACGGATACTATACACCCTACGCGGATCTGAGCAATGTGAAGCGCCATACCTTTATAGGATTCAAGGTTAAAACCGAGGTCTATGATAATTCGGAGCTGACCCCCAACACAAACGAATATCTGCGCCTGGCACGAAAGCTCGATCTGATCTCCCTGCGCGTGCCGGTCTATAACGTCTTTACCAAGATCGGCATCTACACATGGATCCTTCTGGTCGGAATTGCCATCCTTATTCAGAAAAAACAGTATGCCTGGTTCATCTGCTTTTCGCCGGCTGTCATGGTCATCGCGGGATGCCTCTTTTCACCTGTCAACGGCTATTACCGCTACGCCCTTCCAATGATCCTGTGCGCCCCCGTTTTGTTTGTAAATGCCCTGTTTCTGGAGAAAAAGCCGGAACCAGCCGGGACCAAAAAGCGCAGCCGGGAGCCTGCCTCAGGCAGAGGCATCAGAGCTCTCTCTCATAAGGATCCCGAGAGCAGGCCAGAAGATAAACGTGGTCGGAAATAGACAGAAAAACACCTCTCTGTCAAAGACCGCGCAGAAGGCTCCGGTCATGACAATTAAAAAGGAAAATATGAATTCCGCTGACAAAAGCTCTGTCTTCCACAGCTTAACCAGGACCTGACGTACTGTGGAAAAGATGAAGGCCAGCATAAACAAAACCCCGATAATTCCCGAACTGACGAAGACCATCAGATAGCCGTTATGGGGATGGTAGATATATCCCCGTTTATATGCGGCGGGAAGGTATGTTTTGATTTTCGTACAGATAAACATTTCAGAGTGATGTTCCTGGATGTATTTGGAATAGTTGCCCGGAGACAGCCCGAACAGCCCGATCTCTTTGTAAAGACTAAGATATTCCATCCATATTTTATTGCGGTCATTCATCAGATTTTCGTTAAGATCTGTCCGGTGTATCTGGACAGAATCAGATTCTGATGATGTGTTTTCCCGTATACTGATCGTTTTGGTCTCATATATCTGTCCGGATTCGGCTTTAGTTTTGTGTTGGAAAGAGACAGGCGCCGCGTTTAACCTGCGTGGGGCAGAAAGATCAATTGACAAAAGGGCCTGTGTGTCAGGTGAAAGGGATTCTGTGATATCGTCAGCTCTTTCGGATGTAGAAAGGACCGGCGTTGTTTGAGCCTGTGTGTCGGGGGCAAAATGCATCGGAAGCTGGGAGACAGCCGTTTGTGTCAGGACAAAGGCCAGGTGAAAAAAAACAAGTGCGATAACACTGTATAAAAGAGAGTGTCTTAAGGATCCTTTTGCCTTTGTACCGTGCTGTATGCAGTACAGACGACGGGCCAGAAGGAAAACTCCGGTAAAGACACAAAGATAAAAAGGAAATGACGCATTCCTGGTTTCACTTGCAACAATATAGGCAAAAATCGGGATATTAACCGCCGTTAAGAAAATACGGACGCCTCTTTTATGCGAAGTGAGAAAAAAGTAAAGTCCGATGAGAATCAGCATAACGCCGGGAACAGATCCGGTCTCGGGATAGGTAAATACTCCGTACAGGCGATGATTGTAAAAACCTCTTCCGGAGAGAAGAAGCGAGGAAGCATAATTGGGACCCTTTTTCCCGATCAAAAGGGAATACTGTATGAGCGACAGGATGCTCCCTGAACACCATAGAACAGCGGCGATGATATATGTGATCTTAACAGTTTTCCTCAGAAATTTTTTGCTTGAATATAAAAATGCGGAATAAAACAGTCCTGCATGAATAAACATCCACAGGATACTGTCCGCGTTGGCGGCAAAGCCGTACTTTGAGTGAATGAAAGAGGCGATCAGGGCAGACACACAGATACCGTAGAGAAGAAAACGGTTTCCGCTTCTGATCACATTTCGGTTCCACCCCTGTTCATGCTTTGAAAATGACATGCCGGGTGTATTTTTAAAGCAGCACATGCTGCCGCCTCTGCTTTTGCAATACAAATTTAAAGCAAGATCAACAAGAAGAAGCAGCGTTCCCGCATGTCTGAGCCAGTCTCTGAAGCTTTGGAAATTTCCTGAGCCAAAAAAATCTGTAACAGGTACAACGGTGCTCAGGAGTATAAAAATAATACATATGGCAGTATAAACGACCAGGATTTCAGGCAGAAAACTGCTGAGGACGATAAGAAATTTGGAATCAGACAGCGCTGTAGTATTATTGCGATTCCAGCCTGAAAGCGGTTTTTGACTGTTTTTTTTCATATTAATAAAGTCTCTCTTTGCCGGGGTTAGAATAATGTTCAAAACAATTATATAATATAATAATGAACAAAGGAATTCAACAAAGACGGACGGTGTGCGAAGGGGGCAATTTTTGTTGCAGTTGCTTTTTGTTCTGTTTATGTTATTATTGTGTGTGAAAAATTATAAAAATGGCAAGAACCTGGATCGGCTCCGGGTTTTTGAGGGATGGTACCATTTTTGTCAATCACAAGATGGAGAGTGGAAATGACCAACAATGACTGGAATCACACGATGAACAAAGATAATACAAGGCACAGGCTGTGGCTCAGAACTGTGAAACTGGTCAATGCCATCCTGATCACGAGTCCATTCTGGGTCTGCTGGAATCTGTATTATAAAGCCCGGATTTTCCGGCCCTTTTTTGCAAAAGGGGACATGCTCGTTGTCGCCATGTTTCTGATCCTGTATATCATGTTCGGAAGGATATATTCCGCTTTTACAATCTCTCTTCAACGTATCTCCGAAATCTTCTACAGCCAGACACTTGCCGTTTTTTTTACCAATTCCATTATGTATGTTGTGACCTGGCTTCTGACCAGGCATCTTCCAAATCCGCTTCCGATTCTAGCGGCTATGGCAGCGGAGATTCTGTTTTCCGCCATCTGGTCTTTTGCTGTGCATCGTATCTATTTTAATATGCATAAGCCGGCTAATACAGTGGTTGTGTGGGATATGGAGAAAGGAATTGAGAATCTGTTTGAAGAGTATTCCCTGAACAGGCGATTCAAAATTTCCGCGTCATTCAATGTCTGGGATGTCTTTAAAAGCATGGATACGTGTCTCGCTGATGCCGAGGCCGTCTTTTTATGCGGTATACACAGTCACGAAAGAAACAAGATCGTCAAATACTGTGTTATGAAAAACATCCGGGTCTATCTGATGCCGAGGGTCGGGGATCTTTTGATGATGGGAGCAGTGCCCGTCCACTTGTTCCACCTTCCCTTCCTCATGGTTGAGCGTTATAATCCCACGCCCGAGTACCTTTTTATTAAACGGGCATTCGATATTCTGGTTTCGGGAACCGCGCTCATTATCCTTTCCCCGCTTATGCTGATCGTTTCCCTTCTGATCAAGCGTGACGGGGGAACTGCCTTCTACCGCCAGAAGCGCCTGACCAGAAACGGAAAGGAATTCTATGTCCTGAAGTTTCGAAGCATGCGAATGGATGCGGAAAAGGACGGCGTTGCCCGCCTGTCAAGCGGTGAGAATGATGACCGGATCACGCCCATCGGCCGCATTATCCGTTCCTGCAGAATTGATGAGCTCCCCCAGCTGATCAATATCCTGAAGGGAGAGATGAGTATTGTCGGTCCCCGGCCTGAACGTCCGGAAATCGCTGCACAATATGAGGAGGAGCTTCCGGAATTTGCACTGCGCCTGCAGGCAAAAGCCGGCCTCACCGGATACGCCCAGGTTTACGGAAAATACAATACCACGCCCCGGGATAAGCTTCTCATGGATCTTCAGTATATCGCTAATCCCAGTCTTGCGGAGGATATGAAGATCATCTTTGCGACGGTGAAAATACTATTCCTGCCCGAGAGCACTGAGGGGGTGCAGGAAGGGCAGATCACCGCAAGTCAGAAAAAGATATGAGGGGTTTTAATACAGGACTTGAATAAAGTGAGGATATAATGAATTCAGAGAAAGTGTCTATTATTACACCCTGCTATAACGGGGCAAAATATATTAGTGAGACTATTGATTCTGTGCTTTCACAGACATACACGGATTGGGAGATGATAATTGTTGATGACGGTTCAAAAGATAATTCTGCCGATATTATCCGTAATTATGCGGAAAAGGACGACAGGATAAAGCTGGTTCAGCAAGAGAATGCCGGATCAGCAGCTGCCAGAAATAATGGTATCAGAAGGGCTGAAGGCAGATATATCGCGCTTCTGGATGCAGATGATGTTTGGCTGCCTTCTTTTCTTGAGAAGCAGATAGAGTATTTGAAAAATCATGGTGCAGTATGTGTGGCATGTGCATATGATCATATTGATGATCAATCCCGTCCGATTCTGCACACAACACCTGTAAAGAAAATCATAACAATAGGCGATATGAAGGTCATGAACCAGATAGGCTGCCTGACAGGGTTGTATGACAGTAAAAAACATGGAAAGATCTATTTACATGAGGAACTGAAAAGCCTCAGAGATGATTATGCCTACTGGTATGATATCGTAGCACTTGAGGGAAAGGCTTACGGCAATCCTGAAGTTCTGGCGAAATACAGAGTATTAAAGAGCAGTACAACCGGAAATAAAAAGAACCTGATAAAAAAACAGTACAGGTTTTACAGATCCTATTTAAAGGAAAACCCATTGGAAGCATGTGTAAATGTTATTCGATGGGGATTTGCGGGTATTAGAAAATTCTCTTAAATATAAGATTGCGTAAAGACTGCAGGGGCACGTTATTAATATTTTTACTTATATAACGCTCTTATGAAGGAATAATCAAGATGCGAAAAAAAATTTTGCAGATTTCAACCGGAGTATTCCAGTATGACGGGTTATCGAAGGTAATATTATCGCTTATTGACAATTGTCGGAGTGAAGATGCTGACAATTACGTTCTGCTTGGTAAGGGAGCAATACCTGAATACTATTTACAATTAAAACAAAGAAATGTTACATATTTTGAAGGGCCTGACCGTGAGCTGGATGTACGAAATTATTCGGTCTTTTTATTTAAATTGTTAAAGAAGCATCATTTTGATGTGGTCCATGTCCATGGGAACAGTGCGACTATGGCGCTTGACCTGTTTATTGCAAAGATTTGCAGAGTCCCTGTACGTATTGCGCATAGTCATAATACATTTTCAAAACATCCTTTTATCCATAACGCATTAAAGCCTTTACTGGGCATCGTAGTGACCCAGCCCGTTGCCTGCGGAACGGATGCCGGAAAGTTTTTGTTCAACAAACCGTTTGTTATAATCCCAAATTGTATTGATGTATCTAAATTTGAATATAATGAGCAGATGAGAAAAGTATGGAGAGAGAAACTTCATCTGAACGGAAAATTTGTAGTCGGACATGTAGGAAGATTCACATATCAGAAAAATCACAAATTGCTGATTAATATTTTTGCAGAAATATACAAGCACTGTCAGGATTCAGCGCTATTATTGATTGGTGAAGGAGAGCTGATGCAGGAGGTAAAAGAACAGGTAAAATCCCTGGGCATCGAATCGTCGGTGATTTTTTACGGTTCTGCGGATAATGTCGGTGAACTGATGCAGGCAATGGATGTTTTTGTTCTTCCTTCGGTTTATGAGGGACTTTGTATT
Organism: Lachnospiraceae bacterium UBA3386; assembly: GCA_002358875.1. Taxonomy (GTDB): domain Bacteria; phylum Bacillota; class Clostridia; order Lachnospirales; family Lachnospiraceae; genus CAG-791. The sequence goes on from DEPS01000076.1 coordinate 47,029, forward strand.
GTTGCTATAGAAGCGCAGGCTGCCGGAATCCCAACCTTTTTAGCAAATACAGTATCAAAAGAATCCAAGAAAGTAGAGGTTTGTCATTATGTAAATATAAACGCAGCCCCTGAAGCCTGGTGGAAAAAAATTTCGAGATACAGGAATTGGGATACAGATCAAAGGCAAAATGGCAGTCAGAAGATCAGGGATGCTGGATATGATATCAAAGAACTGCCTGGTGTGATTAATAAAGTATGGAATTTGGGATGAATGAAATGAAAAAATCTGTTGTGATCGCAACATACAATGGAGAAAAATATATTGAAGAGCAATTGCTCTCGATCCTTGGGCAGGATGAGAAACCGGATGAAGTGATCATTACTGATGATGGATCCAATGACCGTACACTGGATATTGTCAGGGGCTTTATAAGTGATAACGGCTTAACCGGTACATGGAAGTTAATCCACAACAGTAATAAAGGAATTTCAGGAAATTTTTTTAACGGAATTGCCCATTCAACGGGAGATATTGTATATCTCTGTGATCAGGATGATACATGGAATACAGATAAAATCCGAAAAATGCAGGCTCTGTTTGAAAAGGATAAATCGCTGAGCTGTGTTATTTCTTCTATAGATTATATAGACAGCAAGGGGCATATCATCAAGTGTAAAACAGCTTTTTCGAGTCGAAAAACGCATGAAGTGAGCTTTGAGGAAATGTTGTGTGTATGCTCATATCTTGGGATGGCATCAGCATTTAGAAGAGATGTGATCGACAGTGTCAATTATAAATTGGGATACGAAACTTCCCATGACTGGGCTTTGTTCATCTCTGCCCTGAAGAAAGGAAAAGTGGTTTTTTATGGAACTCCTCTGGTAAAGTATCGTTTACATGGAAACAATGCTTCCGGAGTTACGGGAAATACATTATCTCAAAAACGATTAAATCTGATTAATCGTCAGAAGTATCACATTTCGTTTTTGACCGAAACGGTTTCGCTGACGGATGAACAAAAGGAAAAATGCCGGGATTATATCAGTTTTCTTGATCAGAGAATAATACGGATTTCTGGAAAAGAAACAATTAAAACAGTTTTTGGAATTTTCAGTTATATCTCCAGAGGGTATACTTTGAGAAATATTGTTGGTGATTTAGCCGCGACCAGAAAGTGACCTGCTGTGTATGAGCATATTATTCAAGAGAGACTTAGTAAGTAAAAATGAATATTTTATCTATTTCTACTGGGCTTTTGATCTGATTGTTCGCCGTTTTACATCCATTGCTTCCAGTGTTTTTGGCGTACATGCTTATGGGGAAATCATTAATGCAGTCGTCTGGGGAGCAGTAATTCTTTATTGTTTGGATGTTTTTCTTTTGAAAATAAAGATTAACGATTTTTTTCTGTCTTTTATTGTGATTTTCTTTTCCTTTGCTGCTCATAGTATCTGGTCTTTTAATGACTTGATTATTTCTAACAGACCTGTGTTTCTGCTTACGATATTTCCTTATTATTTTTTGGGAAGGATTTTCGTTATTAACGATAATATTCTAAAAAATATGGGGCGTATTTCCAGAATGGTACTGGTCATTAATATCCCGATTTATTTTCTGATTTATCGTCATAGAGTTGGGTCGCTTGTTTCAACAGATAATATGGGGTTTGCTTATCAGCTTCTTCCGCATATACTGCTGTTGTTCTATATTGCATTAAAAGTACATAAATTAAGTAACTGGTTCTGGTTTCTGACAGGGACTGTTTTGCTGACAATGCAGGGGACAAGGGGGCCTTTGTTATTAATAGTTTTATTCTATATCTGGTACTGCATACAAAACAGAAGTGCCGTGCAGAATAGTCTCATTGCTCTTGCGTCCGGGACAATTCTGATACTGTTATTTGAAATGAATTTATTTAAACTGATCCTTAATGTCATGATCAGGGTTTTCAGTGCTGTGGGGATCAGCACAAGAGTTTTTGAATTACTGTTGATTTCAAATTCAGTAGATGCATTGACAGGAAGAAACATTGTACAGTCAAGAATAATGGAGGCAATAAATACCAACAGTAAATATGGACTTGGACCGTACGGAGATATTTTTATAACCCGAAATACGTCTATTTCCGCAGAGGGAATGTATGCACATAATTTTTTTCTTGAATTAATGTGCCATTATGGAATCGTAATTGGAATAATTGCCGGAGTTCTTCTTTTTTTACTGGCTACAGCGGCATGTTTTAGTTTAAAGACTGAACTAGAGAGATTCTTCATGGCTATTTTGCTATGCTGTTCCCTTGTGAAATTTCTTTTTTCGGGTTCATATTTACTTGAGCCGTCAATGTATGTGCTGGTGGGATACTCTGTGACGGCTTTATCACAACAGTTAAAAAACAGACGAATGATAATGTATATCAGGAGAAAAACGTGAAAAAGATACTTATGATGTGCGGCACTTTTTACCCGTCAAATAATCCCAGAGCAGTACAGGCGACAGAATTGTATAAAGAACTGCGTAACAGGGGATATGAAATTGACTTATGCCTGACGACAGAACGGCGGTTATTATCTCCGGAAGAAGTACAGAATCTGTTGAAAGAGCCTCCTGTCTCAGAGAAGAATTTTATCCAGACATATAGTTTTCTTGGAGGTTTGTTCAGTAAGGCGGTCTGTTATTTTATTGGCCAGAAAGGATTTTACATCTATTATCCCTGGTTGAAGAAGACAGTTGATCTGAATAAATATGATGTCCTGATTGCAATATCAGCGCCATTTTATGACATCGTTTTGGCAGCAAGGATTAAAAAACACTGCTCCAGGAAAATTACAATGATATGTGATAACGGAGATCCGTTTTATGATCCTGCAAAACATTCTTTACTTGTAAAGAATGTACAGATTAAAGCATATAAAATGTTTGACTACATATGCTTTCCTGTTGAGAGCGCCAGAGTTTACTATGAGAAGTATGCTGACCCGAAAAAGCTGGTTGTCATTCCTCAGGGAAGAAATTTTGATGAGATAGAAGTACAGGAGTCAGTGAGCAATACAATACCGACCTTTGCGTATGCCGGATGCTTTTTTATGGATATCAGAAATCCTGAATCGTTTTTAAAAATGTTATCAGATATAAAAAGGGATTTCAAATTTGTACTGTTTACTGAGAAAACAGGAGATGTATACGAACAGATTCTGAAAAAATATAAGAAAATACTGGGTCCTCGTCTGGAAATTAATGGCTTTCTTCCCAGGAAGGAATGTATATATAAATTAAGCGGAATGGACTTTCTGATCAACTTTCAGAATATGTCTGAAGTACAGTCACCTTCCAAGCTTATTGATTATACGCTGTCAAAACGTCCTATTTTCAGTGTCAGGCAGGATAACGTCCGTCAGGAACAGTTTGAAGAGTTTCTGGATGGGAAATATGATCATGCTACACAGATTGATATTTCGGCATTTGACATCAAAAAAGTGGCTCAGCAGTATATTGATTTGTTTTAAATTGGAGGAGAAAAATGGTTAATGTAATTGGATTAGGGTATATTGGGCTGCCTACAGCTCTTATGCTGTCATCACATGGTGTTGAAGTTGTAGGAACAGATTATAACAGAGATTTGGTCGCAACGCTCCAGAATGGCCAGACAACCTTTAAAGAAGATGGAATCGATGAGCTGTTTGAAAAAGCAGTGAAAGCAGGTATAAGTTTTACAACTGAATACCAGAGGACTGATACTTATATTGTTTCTGTTCCGACACCATATGATAAGTTTACAAAAAAAGTGGACGCAAAGTATGTGGTTGATGCAGTTAAAAAAGTGATAGAGGTTGCTCCGAAAGGCGCAACAATAGTAATAGAATCGACAATTTCGCCTGGGACAATAAAAAACTACATTCGTCCTGTGATCGAAAATGCCGGGTTTATTATTGGAAAAGATTTTCATCTTGTGCATGCTCCGGAGCGTATTATCCCCGGAAATATGGTTTATGAACTGCTTCATAATAATCGTACGATCGGAGCGGATGATCCTGAGACCGGCGAAAAGATTAAAAAGCTTTATTCCTCTTTTTGTCAGGGGGAGATCGTTGTCACAGATATTCAAACAGCAGAGATGACAAAAGTTGTGGAGAATACCTACCGTGCTGTAAACATTGCTTTTGCTAATGAGTTGGCGAAGATCTGCAGATATGCAGGCATGGATGTCTATGAGATCATTAAAATATGCAATATGCATCCCAGGGTAAATATACTGCAGCCGGGCCCTGGTGTCGGAGGACATTGTATCTCGGTCGATCCATGGTTCCTGGTTGGAGACTATCCCAGAATTGCCAAGGTAATAGATGAGTCGATGAAGACAAATGACGAAATGCCGGAGTTTGTTCTGAATCGAATCTATGAAATCATGCAGCAGAGAGGAATAAAGGATCCAAACAGAGTGGGGTTGTATGGACTTACATACAAGGAAAATGTTGATGATATCAGAGAATCACCCACATTACAGCTCCTGGAGAACCAGCGTCGGAATCTGGCCCACGAATTGAAGGTGTATGATCCGCTTATCGACAATGACGTAATAGAGAATCAGTATCATGATTTTGATAAATTCCTTAATGATATCGATATGATCGTAATTATGGTCGGGCATGAACATATTCGCGGAAATTTGGAAAAGATAAAGGGGAAGATTGTTTTAGACACTAGAAGAGTGACGGGTGGTGCGGAAGACGTTTATTATTTGTAAAATAGATGCGGCAGGACATGCCCGATACTTTTTAGTGTGATATCAGGTTGTGCTCACGAACAGGATGGTACACCATTCTGTTCGTGAGTATGTGTTTTTTTATATAGTGGTGTTTGATGAGAACCTGATTAGAAATAAACGGGATATAAAAGGACTATAGTACCGTCTGCATCAAATATTCGGATACAGGAACCAATGAAGAGAGAAAAGTATTTACTAAAAAACATCGGTTTGTTAACGATCAGTAATTTCGGGTCAAAAATTCTAAATATTTTTTTAGTTCCGCTGTATACAAACTTTTTGACGACGGGAGAATATGGAACATATGATCTTTATGCGACCACCATATTATTGTTGATGCCGCTTCTTTCTCTGGATATTGTTGAAGCAGTAATGAGGTTTGCATTAGATAAAAAGAATGACCCGAATGATGTTTTAGCAATAGGACTGAGAAAGGTTTCTATTGCGATCATTATCTGTGCTTCTCTGGCGGGAATTAACAGGTGTTTCAATTTTATCCCTATCTTTTCGGATTATTGGTATTTTTTAATACTGCTGTTTACTGGAAATATTGTGTATGACCTGTTGTCACAGTTTTCAAGAGGAATTGAAAAAATAAGTACTGTGGCAGCTGCAGGTTTTTTAAATACGCTGTCTGTATTAATATTTAATCTTTTTTTCCTGTTATTTCTTCGTCTTGGGCTGATCGGTTATTTTCTGGCGAATTCACTCGCATATATTGTGCCGGTCACTTTTATGATCATAAGATTAAAAATATGGAGACATCTTCGCTTTGACAGGATAAATTCGTCTCTTAAGGCAAGTATGTACGCATACAGCAGCCCGCTTGTTTTTAATATGATGGCCTGGTGGGTAAATAATGTATCTGATCGCTATATTATTACGTTAATATGCGGGGTTGCAGCTAATGGAATATATTCGATTGCTTACAGGATTCCTTCAATACTGAATGCGCTGCAGGCAATTTTCAGTCAGGCATGGACAATTTCAGCAATAAAAGAATTTGACAGGGATTCCGGACCTTTTTATTCCAAGATATATCAATTGTATAATTGTCTGTTGCTGCTTTTGTGCAGTACTCTGATTATTTTCGATAAATTGATTGCCAGGATTTTGTTTGCAAAAGATTTTTATCTGGCATGGAAATACGCGCCGTTCCTGATGATTTCCGTTGTATTTGGTTCTTTGTCTGGTGTGTTAACAGGGATATTTTCAGCGGCAAAAAAAACAAAGGTTTTAGCTACCACTACAATAACAGGTGCGTTTGTTAATACAGGACTGAATTTTCTTCTTGTACATAAAATGGGGCCGATCGGTGCCGCAATTGCAACTTTGTTTACCTGTGCAGTCGTATGGGGAATGAGATTGACGAAAGCCAGGGAAATCGTTAAGTTTGACATTACTTTAAAGAAAGATTTATTAGCTTACGGAATTTTGTTATTGCAGGCTGTATTATTGGTTATCGGTGACTCGAAATTTTTTGTAATGATATTGATTTGTTTTATTGTACTTATTTTGCTCTATGCGTCCCTGATAAAAAGAATAGTAACAGGAACGTTAAAAATAATAAATAATAAGTTAAGAAGGTGAAGAAAATGAAGAAAGTGATGCTTGTATTTGGTACTCGCCCTGAGGCGATCAAAATGTGCCCCCTTGTTAATGAATTAAAAACCAGAAAAAATGTCCAGACAATTGTCTGTGTGACAGGGCAGCACAGGCAGATGCTGGATCAGGTTCTGGAAGCTTTTAACGTGGTGCCGGACTTTGATCTTTCGATAATGAAAGACCAGCAGACATTATTTGACATTACTTCAAATATCCTCCTAAAAATACGTGTAGTACTCAATAAATGCAAACCGGACATAGTTCTTGTTCATGGAGATACATCTACAACATTTGTCACAGCGCTTGCATGTTTTTATTTACAGATCCCGGTAGGGCACGTTGAAGCAGGACTTCGTACATATAATATATATTCTCCGTATCCGGAGGAATTTAACAGAGAAGCGGTCAGTATCATCGCAAAATATAACTTTGCTCCGACGGAGCTGTCCCGGTTGAACCTCTTAAATGAGGGGAGAGATCCAAAATCCGTATATGTTACTGGAAATACAGCGATTGATGCTCTGAAGACGACGGTAAGAGAGGATTACCATCATCCGGAACTTGAATGGGCAGAAGGAAGCAGATTGATATTGATTACTGCCCACAGGAGAGAAAATCTTGGGGAACCAATGCATCATATGTTCAGGGCTATACGGCGGATCATGGACGAGTTTCCGGATTTAAAGGCGGTCTATCCTATACATATGAATCCGATTGTCAGGCAGGAGGCGGATGAAGAACTTGGCGGTGATGACAGGATTCACATTATAGAACCTCTTGATGTCCTTGATTTTCACAATTTTATGAAGAAGAGCTATTTAATTCTGACAGATTCGGGTGGTATACAGGAGGAAGCACCGAGTCTGGGTAAACCTGTTCTTGTAATGAGAGATACAACAGAACGGCCTGAAGGAATCCAGGCAGGAACATTAAAACTGGTTGGGACCAACGAAGAAACTATTTACAGGGAATTTAAAAATCTCATTGAGAATGAAGATCAATATAATTTGATGGCACATGCTTCGAATCCATATGGCGATGGACATGCCTGTGAACGGATAGCCGATGTGATTGAAAAAATCTAAAAATCACTTTAATCAAGAATTGATTCCTGATAAATACCGATATCTGCAAGGAAATCCATTTATAATACAAACTGGTGAAAAATGAAGAGGAAAAAAATTAAAAAGGATTTTGTTATATACGGATATTATCTACAATAGCAGTTGTCTTTTTTCATACATGCGGTACTTTGCAGACAAATCAGCCTTTATTTGAATTGAACGAAGAGCAGAACAGTTTTTTTTGATTGCTTATCATATGATGTTTTGGGCTGTTCCTGTTTTTTTCATGCTTTCCGGAGCGGTACTTCTTGATCCTGAAAATGAATTTACAGAAAAAAAATATATAAATATATTCGTCGAATGTTTACAGTGCTTGTTTGTTTTGGCATACCCTCTTCTTTTCTGATGGAAATTGCCGAGCCGGAGAAACCACTGATTCAGATGTTTGTGAATGCTGTTGCATCTGTTGTAACAGGACGGAGTTTTACGCACTTATGGTATATTTACATCATGATCGGGCTGTATTTCTGCCTTCCTGTTCTGGATTTATTTATTAAAAATACAAATGTCAGGTATTTGAAAATATTATTATGTGTTTTGTTTATTGTTGATTTTTTCTGTCCTTTTGTAAAAAGAATTACCGGATTCAATATAGCTTTTATTCTTCCATTTTCCTATTTCGTATTTTATTTTTTGGCTGGCTATTATATTAAGGCTTACAGTCCGAGAATAATTAATAACGCTTTTGTTGATATTTTAGGATTCTTTTTCTGCTGCATACTTATTATTATTATCTATTTGTTATCAAGCTCACCTGCAAGCTGGATTACTTACTACAGTCCTCTTATTGCAGTTATGGCGATATTTTTCTTTAGTTTTTTTGCCCTTTCATTCAGTGGTGAACCGAAAGAAATCATTTGGAAAATAGACAGATTGTGCTTTGGTGTATATGTAATTCATCCATTCTTTATTCAGTCTTTCTATAGAGTAATTGGACTGACGCCTGTCACTTTTGCGTCATATAAGTCAGCAACTTTTTTATTTGTATTCTTATTTTCAATAATGTCTTTTATTGGTTCTTATCTTTTGCGGAAAGCAGGGATTTTAATTTAAAAACTGTATGGTCGAATGATAGTTAATAAGGATTTGTAAAGATACCGTTAATTAAATTGCATAATTTGGGAGGTAAACAGCTTGGGACAAATAATCGTTGAGCACAATGTTGGAGGAATAGAGGGACTTTGTGTTATCACCCCTCTTGTTCATGGGGATAGTAGGGGTTACTTTTTTGAATCATACCATCAAAACGATATGAAAGAGAACGGAATTGACGTTACTTTTGTTCAGGACAACCAAAGCATGAGCACAAAAGGAGTTCTTCGCGGTCTTCATTTTCAAAAGAAATATCCGCAGACAAAACTTGTACGGGTTATTAAAGGTGTTGTTTTTGATGTGGCAGTTGATATCAGAAACGGAAGCAAAACCTTTGGTAAATGGTTCGGTATTGAACTGAGCGAAGAGAATAAAAAACAGTTATTGATTCCGCGGGGATTTGCTCATGGATTTTTGGTGTTGTCTGATACAGCGGAGTTCTGTTATAAATGCGATGATTTCTATCACCCTAATGATGAAGGCGGCATTGCCTGGAATGATCCGGAAATTGGTATTCTATGGCCTGGATTGGACGGTGAATTTCATACAATATCACGGGGAGAGGGCTATTCTGTAAATGGTGTAAATTTGATATTATCTGAAAAAGATCAGAAATGGCCCGGTCTCAAAGATGTTTTAAAAAGGTGAAGTAAATAGCCTGTTCTTTATATAAATGTAACAGGAACTGGCAATATGTTTTTGGAGGTTCTTCGTACATGAGTAGTTCGGATCAGAAAATAATTGATTTAAAAGATTTATTTGTGGAGATGTTGTTTAGATGGAAAATAATAATTTGTTTTACAATTATTACTACATTGCTTGCAACATGTTTTGGGGTCTGGAAATCCTGGAAAAATAACAATATTGATTCTGGCGGTACATCTGTTCAGGAAAAACTGGAGGAATCGAAGAAAAAACTTACAGCTGCAGAATCTGCGGAAGTTGAACAATTGTATGAAAGATATCAATTATATTCGGATTATCGTAAGCAGTATCAAAAGACTTTTAGTGGTTTTCTCTCTGTATCAGATGGATTTGTGCAGAACGCAGTGATTAAACGGTCGACCTACGTCATGTCATCCTATATTGAGAGTGCCGATGCTATAATATGTTCGATGTCATTGGGACTTGATGATTATGATGCAATTAAGAATATCCTTCCTGATGTGGAAACAGTTGAAGATGCTTATAAGTATGTTTCAGTCTGGTCAACTTCAAGCAACAAAATAGAAGTTACTAACATGGAGAACAGTGATGAGAATAATCATCTCAAATATTTGATCGTTGTTGAAGTACTTGGTAATACAAAGGAAATTTGTGATCAGGCAGCGGATGTGGTTGACTCGGCAATTAAACGGGAAATTGTAGAACTTAAGAAGGTGGACAGTGAGATTTCTTTAAACAAAATCGGAAATTTGTACAGGAGTAATATCATAGAGTATATTGCTCAGAAAAGGCAGGTTTCATATGATTATATGAACAGAATTGATACAAGTATAAACAATTTGAAGGTGAATTTTATAGATAAACTATCGGGAAATCAGCGGCAATATTTTAACCTCCTTAATACAGCAGCTTATGGAGAGGAGGAAAATACTACAGCACAGAATCCTGAAGTGAAGCCCCTGCTTAATAAAAAGATGACAGTACTGGGAGTATTACTGGGGGTGATGCTTTCAGTTTTTCTTGTAGCCTTTAAATACGTGACAAATGATACAATAAAGGTACCTGCTGAAATAGAAGCGTATTATAAGCAGTCAGTAATTGAGTCTTTTTTTGTGACAAATAGGCGGAAAGGAATTTTTTCAGGGATTATTCGTAAGATATATCGGGCAGATACTGTTGAAAAAAATGTAAAAGCAGATTTGGTTGCAGTGGATGTCTGTGGGATTATGAAGAAGAATGAAACGGATTCGTTGTTTATTGTTCAAACAGCAGATGTTGAAACGGATCGAATCATTTCATCTTCAATCACGAAAGCTATTGCCGGATGTGACAGTAACTGTCATCCTAAAACCGGTTTGATTTTCGAGAATCCTGAGCAGCTGCAGAAAATGATGCAGTTTAAAAATGCACTCCTGCTTGTTCATTCCAGAGAAACCTTTCGGTCAGATGTGGAAAAAGTTCTGGATATCTGTAAACGTCATGCTATTAATGTAGCTGGAGTTGTTATGATTATTGATGTTTAAACCTTAGATGACGGCAAAAGTAGG
>DEPS01000074.1 GCA_002358875.1 Lachnospiraceae bacterium UBA3386
CACGAGCACCTGGACGACCGTGTACACATAAGTCCCCATCAGGACATACAGGGCTGAGAAGACCCTGTATTTCAGGACGGACTGCTCCAGCTCAGTCAGGGAAACGCCGTCAGACAGACTGACCGGATAACCGCTCGGAAGTCCCGCTCCCTTTATTGCCAGAAAAACACCCGGAATATCAACTGTGAGCAGATGAGCAGTAAAAACAATGACACCGGAAAGGATTATCAGCATTATGAATTTTTTCAAAAATTCTCTGCCATGCTCCTTTATGATCCCGACAGATTTCCTCTGTGCCTCTGCGGCGCCCAGATTATCGATCAGCATGGCATGGATGGTAAAAATGGAGCGGTAAGCAAATACAGACAACAATACCAGCAACGCCGCATACAGGATGCTGTACAGCGGATCGGAGAAAATAACGCCGGAAATAAAGTGCGGAATATAAAACGACTCCGTCAGACTGATTGAAAAGCCAATGCCGATCAGCGGTACAGCCACAGTGATAAACAGAACGAGCAGAAGCCCCCGCGGGGAAAAAAATTTCCTGACCGATCTGAATCCCCTGCCGATCTCATGAAGAATATGGCTGTCCTCTCCCATCAGGATGTCTTCACAAAGGTAGACCTGGGAAAGGATCTCAAAAACAAAATACCAAAATACCAGAAGGGCCAGGAGCAGAAAAAGCAGCGGAGACCTCCATCCCGCTATCATTCCCGGATTCGCGGTGGTTAAGGCGCCGCCGGAGGAATTCACCAGTCTCTCTACCATATCATCCAGCAGGTTGACCGGTATTGCCAGAAGTAAAAATGTAAAAACCCTGAAACGCCAGATCTCGATGACTGCGGCGAATGAGCTCTTCTTTGCGTCTTTCATTTCAGGACTGCACCTCCGCCTGCAGATCAGCCTTTGAATTTTACAGCAGTTCCATAGGCCAGCACCTCCGCAGCGCTCTGCATGACGGAAGCAGAAGTGTAACGAAGCGCGACGACCGCATCCGCGCCCATGGCCTCTGCCTCAGCCACCATACGCTTGGTAGCGAGAGCCCTGGCATCATTCATCATCTCGTTGTAGCGCGTCAGCTCCCCGCCGACGAGCGTCTTGAGTCCTGCTCCGATATCGCGCACAGCATTAACTGTCTGGATCGTGCTCCCCTTTACCAGGCCAAGCATCTCCAGTTCTTTTCCGCAGATCGTCTCAGTAGTTGTCAAGATCATCTTCTTCACCGCTCCTTATCTCCCTGATCCGGGCAAATAAAACATAAACCATTCCGATTCCAAGCAGTACAAGCGGAATCCCGAACAGTATCACAAAAGGTTCCGTTTCCACCGTCTCAACAATAAATACTGCATAAAAAGCAAGATACAATAGAAAAGCGATCGTGATGATCACAGGCGCAATCATCTTTTTTCCATGCGGCGTCATAAGCATCCTCCCTTACTTTAACTGCCAGCCAGTCACTACGAACAAAAAACAGCTGCAATAATTGACAGGATATGTTTAAAGGAACCCGCTCTCACCCGACACCTGAATCATACCACATATCATGGTTTTTCGTCAGCAATTTAATATCTCCGGCAGCTATAAAAATAAAAGTATAAAAAAAAGACAATGTCAGCGGGAATTGAACAGGGTCTGTCTATGTGTTATCATAAAAAAGTAATTCTTTGATCACAATCAAAGATACTGAATAAGATCCCAGGTATATCTGTAAAAACTTAACTGATTGCAGAAAAACCGGGGGTCATATGCACGTTTGTACAGTGCATACGGCCCCCGTTATTTATTTATACGGGTTTTGCCTTAAAAGCAGGCAAAACAACCCGCATCCGGCCTCCCGTCAGCATGTTCTGTTCACTGTCCGCGCTTTGCGATCAAAAGCGAGAAATAAGATGCCTGGTCCGGAATCTCCTCTACAGAGCGGTAGATTCGCTCCGTCTCCATTCCGCAGTCCGACACTCCGCAGGCAGAGAGGCCGCTTTGGCCCAGCATCTCCCTGATCTCCCACATACGGCCCGCCAGCTTCATGAACACATAATTTGCCTTTTCATCCTTCAGATCTGCGTACTGATGCACAGCAGGAACAATATAAAGCGGCTCATCCCATTCAGCCAGAGAGATCCCCAGCCGGGCTGCTGCCGCGCAGAAAGAAGTGACTCCGCTCACCAGCTCCACCTTATATCCGTCCGCCTCCAGAATGTGCTGAAGAAAGCTGAAGGAACAGTAGACGGCGGGATCTCCCAGGGTCAGATATACAATACTCTCTCCCTCATCCAGATATTTCTCAAGCAGCGAGGCTCCTTCTCTGTGTGCCTTCGCCAGCTTTTCGCGGTCATGCACCATGGGCATGTAGACAGGCAGCAGGACCTTATCCGCAAGCTCCGGAACTGCCTGAACGGCAATTCTGTAGGCAAGAGACTTCTGCGCTTCCCTGCCGGGAACAGCGATCACCCTGTGGTCCCGAATCAGACGGACCGCCTTTAATGTCATCAGCTCCGGATCGCCCGGTCCGACACCGACTCCGTATATTTTCCCCTTCATATTCTGCAGGCTCCCGTATTTTTTCTGGGTTTATTTAAACCTATTCCTCTCTGGGGGCGACGTACTGGCCCACGATCTTGAGCATATCGCAGTGGTCTTTGAGTTCACGTATCATTTCCTGGCCGTTCTGCGAAGAGGGACTGCCCTCTGCCTCTGCATAAAAATAATATTTCCAGGGCGTGGTCTTGATCGGCCTGCTCCGCAGGGTGTTCAGGTTAAAGCCATACCGGCTGATCACCTGCAGCGTGTCCGCCAGGGCGCCGGCGACATTGTTGACACGGAAAAGCATAATGAAGGTATTTCCCGCTCTGTCCTCAGAGATCACGTTTTTCGTCCGGGCAAAGACCGCGAACCGCGTCGTGTTCTCCTTGCTCTCATTGATATCGTGATCCAGGATCTGCAGGCCGTAAACAGACGCCGTCTCTTCGCTGGCGATAGCGGCCAGGGAGGGATCTTTCCTATTCGCCACCAATTCTGCGGCNNATGTTATACCCGAATTTACCGATGATGCTGATCGCATTGGCAAGAGAACCTGCCTCATGTTTCACCGTGAACATCAGAACCGAATTGGCAAGGGATGGTGAATTGGCCTGAACTCTGGACAGCACAGCGAAGCGTGTGGTATTTTCACTGCTCTTATTGATATTCTGCTGCAGTACTGTAAGACCGTAAATTTCTGCGGTTTCCACGCTGGCAATCGCACCAATATGCTTGTCCTTTGCCAGCGCAACCTGTTTTGCTGCAACCGCAGTATTATTGGCTTCCTCTGTTTCCAAGGCTCTGCTTTTGATATAGTCATGACACTGACTGAGCGCCTGGGGATGGCTGATCACGGTACGGATGTCCTCCAGCTTCGCGCCGGGCACAGCCAGAAGATTGTGTACGACCGGAATGCCGTATACACCGTTTACGTACAGGCTCCCGTGAAACATCAGATCCATGACCTGGCCCACCTCGCCGGCATAGCTGTTTTCGATCGGAAGGACCGCATAATCGCACTCCCCTTCCACAACAGACAGATAGGCATCGTCAAAGGATGAAAAGGGAAGGCATTTTCCGTCAGGGAAGATCCGTCTGGAGGCAATATGGGCAAAGGCGCCCGTCCTCCCGCAGAATGCCACCCTGGCGCCGCTGATCAGACGCTCCTGATATTTACAGGAAACATTCATCACGTCCTGCATGAACATCAGATAATAAGGCCTGATCATCTCATCCTCTATAAAGGAAGCGTTATTCTCCAGCACCTTCTTTTCCTGATTGATATCCTTGACCTGCAGCCCTCGTTCCTTTTTGTAGGCGGCTATCTTACTTACGATCTCCATCCTCCTCTGGAACAGGTCTGCCATCTGCTGATCCGTTTCCCTGATTTCCTGCCTCAATTTTTCCATTTTTTCCATTTTTCCCGTTCCATCATTT
>DEPS01000147.1:0-9773 GCA_002358875.1 Lachnospiraceae bacterium UBA3386
AATCTTAATTACACCTTATCAGGAATTCAGGTGGAAATTGACCTTCATATTGCGTATTTTACTGAACTCCATACTATACGGGCACATTCAGGTTCCCGAAAATGTCGACATTTTGAGTGCACTTTTCATTGAATATAGTCTAATTATATGATATAATTAGACTATATATGGAGGTGTACTCATGCCGATACCACAAGATATCCTGTCTGTTGCAAGACCTAAAAATACCGTTGTCATTGCCTATGGCAAAGACAAAAACCTGTACGCTGTACGTCAGCGTGTCGGATGCCGAAACGTTGATGGCAGGCACCTGCCGGTAAATGGCCCGACTATCGGGCACATCATAGATGGCGTGTACGTACCAATCGATAACAATGCTGTCCCAGGAACGGTAGCTTCTTCGCCTGTCGATCTGAAAGACTGGGCAAACATCATCCTGAGCGACAGAGTATTCCATGACATCCTGAAGGAACTGTCTGCTGTTTACAATCCTTCGGATGCAATGAAGATATATTGCATTGCTATCCTCAGGGTCTGCGAGCACGGGATCAAAAACTATGAACTGAAGGAAGCCTATGAAACCAGTTTCCTGTCAGAGTTGTATCCCGGTGTAGCACTTTCAAAGAATACTGTTTCCACGTTTTTGAACGACCTGGGAAAAGCACTTTCGAAGATCGTACATTTTATGAGGAACCGCACATCAGCAGTCTCCATGGATCATCATCTCCTGGTTGACGGGACATTGAAATCAGACGAGTCGAAAGTCAATTCGCTCTCGGATTTTTCCCGTAAAGCCAGGACAAAGGGTACCCGTGATATCTCTGTTCTTTATGCGTTTGACCTCGAAGAGATGGAACCGGTCTGCTCCAAATGTTTTCCGGGTAATATGCTGGATGCAACATCTTATGGGTCATTTATCTCTGAGAACAGGATCACCAAAGGGATCATTGTCGGAGACAAAGGCTTTCCGGAGTCAGCGGCACACGAACATTTTGAAGCGAACCCTGATCTGCACTATCTGAATCCGGTAAAAAGAAACTCGAAGCTGATCAGCAGGCACAATATGCTTGATTTCACAGGCATCCTTTCCGGGTATGAAGGGATCACATACCGGAAGGAAAAATGCACCGGTACAGAAAAATGGCTCTATTCCTACCGCGACAGCTATAAAGCATCCAAAGAGGAACGCGACTGGCTGCGGCGCGCTAAAAAGAATAAGACGTACAGCCTCGACACCCTCAGGGAAAAACAAAAAACGTTCGGTACGATTGTCCTTGAAAGCGATCTTGACCTTCCTTCTGAGATCGCATATAAAGCGTACGAAAAGCGATGGGAGATCGAGATTGTCATGCGGTACTACAAATCAGCATGTGAATTCGATGAAACACGAGTACAGGATGACTATTCTGTCATAGGCAGTGAATTCTGTGACTTCCTTTCCACGCTCCTGACCTTCCGTCTGATCAAAACTTTTGACAGGGCGGGATTATTGGAAGACAGGACCTATAAAAAGATCATGTCTGTCCTGTCACGCGCAAAAAAGGTCCGGACAGAAGGGGATGAGTGGCAGCTGATCCGTATGAACCCTTCACATGTGGAAATGCTTCAGGAACTGGAGATTATCCCTAAACCGGAGGATCCCCCAAAAAAGAGACCGGGGCGTCCAAAAGGAAGTAAAAACAAGCCGAAAGCAACACCGCCAGAAAGCATTCCAGCAACAGAAAAGCCTAAGCGTGGTCGTCCTAAGGGAAGCAAAAACAGACCCAAAATAACTGATAACTCCGTTGGCGCAGGTTCATGAAACCTGTGCCAATGGACATGAAAATAATCATTCAACCATCGGGCTATTCAGATGTATAGTCTAACTGGTTGGGAAAGTACTACTTGATCTAAGTCAGATAAAACATCTTTCTTAAGACTTACCAAATAAATCCACTGAAAAAGAATATTTCACATAGCACTTAAAGCCATCACAGCAACCTATCTCCCCTTCCCATCTGCTCCTTCCTCTGATTTCTCTTCCACTCTTCACGCCTGCTCTGTTCATCAGCGATCCTGTTCACCTGGTCTTCCCCGACAGCATGCTCCACCAGTTCCAGCCTATGAGACCGCTCATCCAGAATATTATTTCTTTCCTCCAGTTTACTGACTCGGTTCAGGAGGTGGTCAACCTTCTGGTCACTTCTTTTAAGATCCTGTTTCAGGCGGTCGTTTGCCTCTAGGGCATGGATCAGCTGCAGGGTGAGGTTCTTGATTACGTTCTTGAGTTTATTGACGAGCGGCAGTGCTTTCTTTTCACGGTATGTCCCAGCCCCCATCAGAAAATCCGGTTCCGGAAGCCGCCACTTCTTAGCATCATCGTATTCGCGAACGTTTCTCTCAAAAGTATGGATGTATGCTTTTAAACTGTCAGCCTTCTTCTGGCTTTCTTCTTTTACTGCCTCTGCTTCTTCAGCCTCCTTCTTTGCGGTAGCCGCGGCCCGGAGGGCATCTTCTTTCTCTTCCCTGGCATCAGCTGTCTCCCTTCGCAGTGCAGTCAGTTCATGATTCACCTGTGAAAGCTCCATATGCAGTTGGGCAGAGGCCTTCAGCTGTGCTTCCTTAGTCCTTTCAATATTATCTTTTTGTCTTTCAAGCCGCTCAACTTCTTTTATCCGTTCCTTCTTCTTATAGTCCAACACAGACAGGTGTTCTTCATGAGTGCCCTTCTTCTCCCATTCTACGTCGTGCGCCAGCATGATTTCCGCCAAACGGTCCTTCTCTGCATTTGCCCACTGGTCCCACTCCGTATCGGTTCGGGTTCCGCCTTTAAATCCAAGGGTTTCCAGTGCCTTTTTCAGAGAGACTCTGGTGTCAAGGCCTCTTTTGCTGCCTGTCGTGTAAGGAACAAAGTCAATGTGCAAATGCGGTGTTGCTTCATCCATATGCAGGTGAGCGGAGAAAACACGGAGTGTTGGATTCCTTGTCTGAAAGCCCTGCATGTACTCATCCAACATCCTGGCGGCAAAGGCCCCGTCCTCAGTTGCAGCGGCGCAAGTATCTCTGTTTCCAATCTGGATGACGAGTTCATGAAAAGGCTTCTCCTGCTTTCCGGAGCAGATCTTCTCATAATAATTCTCAATCTTCCTGTCTGACCGCTTCTGCTTCGCATTGTATCTGGCAAGAGCATCATCGAATAATTCGTGATAGACATCTTTGATATTCTCATTACAGTATTCTATGTTCAGGTGACTCCGGGATGGATCTACATTCTCTGCATAGAAGACCCGGCTGTTGTGATTCAGCGATCCCTTACCCACCATCACGCTGATTGTGTTTTTCTGCATTCGGTCCTCTCTTTCTCCCGATACGGCTTCATAAACACTCGTCTTCAGGGGCATTTTTTTAAGAGTTTGTTACCCGTGAGTAATCCATGCAAATATCTCATCAATGATGAATCCATCTGCTCAGCTCCGCAGGGGGTTTTGTTACTTTTGTCAAAAGTAACGCAAAAGCACTTTCGACAGCAGAGCCATCAAAAGTGCTTTGCGCTCTCCGAGGGTATGCCTCGCTTCGCTTTGGCAGTTGACCGCTTCCGCTTTCCTGTAGGGGCAAAAGGGGCAATTTCGATGAGCATACCCGTCCTTTTTTGTTTTCTCAGCCGGTCACATACGGATACAGTTTGGAACAGCACTGCTCTCTCCGTCGGCTCTTCTCAGATAGTGCTGATGTAAAAAATCTTCCGTATGCCCCTTATTTTTGCCCCTTTTGCCCCTTCCTTTTCCTTTCCGTGATGCGCAGCCTGCCACATATTCCATCATTCACTATGATTTCTTAGACCGCTTCAAACGGGATTACTGCTCCTTTCCGTACCGGTTCGAATCCGTCCAATTTCATCTGCTGGCTGATCTGCTCCGGTTCTTCTGCCTCCACTTCACTCTTCAAAACGACATCCTTGTATTTAAACACCCCCTGATATTTACTTGCAAAATATCCCCTTCTCTGCATGTCAGCAAAGAAGTTGGTCTTTTTCACTGCGGTCCTGTCATTGTCTCTGCAGTAGTCCTCGTAGAGCTGATACATACGGCTCCTGTCGATACGTCTTCCTTCTTTTCTGCAGATCATTTCATCCAGGAAAGCAAACACACTGTCCGAAGCGATCCTGGCCTTTTTGACGCTCGCGATACTGTTTGTACTTTCTTCTATCTGGCCATTTTGACAAAGCTCTTCCAGCCCCTGGATGGCCCTGTACACGGCATATTCTCTCTCGCTTCGAATCTTATCCTTCAGATGTATATCCTTCTCAGCCGCCGGGATCACATGGTTCATCTCCAGAATGAGCAGCCTGCGGTAAAAAGCGTCTGACTTGTCTTCTACGTTCTTAGGTACGCTGTTGCATGAAAACAGCAGCTTTGCATGGCTTCGAAAGGTGGAGGGGTCCTTTCCTTTCTTCTCAAAAAGAAGGACATCCTCTCCGACCGCCTTCTTCACCACATCTGTCTTGTCGATGATACCTACCGGAATGTCTCCACATGCATTTAAGAGTTTCCCGAACAGATTTGTGGCATAGAATCGTTTATTGAGATCCTGCAGTGAAACACTGCAACAGTTTCTGATTCCGACAAGCTCCTGAATCAGATCGATCAGTACCGATTTGCCTGTTCCTCCATTGCCTGTCAGGATCAGCATCTTCTGCTGGCTGGTATCCGTACACATGCAATACCCCGCGTACTGCCATAACATCTTCTGGTCCTCGTGGTCGGGAAGGGATTCCGCCAGATAGGACCGGGTCACCTTCCCGGCACTATTATCTGCCACGACTCCTTCCTTTTTTGCCGGATCAAAATCAAAGGAGATCTGATTAAAACACAGATACTTCGGGTCATGTGGTATCATCATCTTTGCAACCGGATCATAAAACCCGTTTCGAAAGTTGACCCAGTGGCCAGGCAGATTGTACACATCGCCAAAAACCCGCTGGATTTCCGGCATGCTGATCAGGAGCTCATAGATCCGGTTGATCGTACCGCTGCGCATAAATTTCCTGTATAAGCAGCCTCTTATTCTCTCTTTCAGCAGATTTCCATTTTTATCCTGAAGATACACGCCGTTGACGTATACGTAGGGTATGCCTTCGAGAACGATAAATGGAACCCCCTTCAGCAGATGCTCTACAATGGCAATATCCAGGGGGCTCGTAGCCTCTCCGTCTTTGTTGACCTGATGAAAGCAGTTTTTGTCTGCCTCTTCATTGGGAGGCTTCTCATAGGAATCAATAAAGCTGCGAAGCTTGTTCTGAATCTCCTTGCGGTATCCAAGTTTCTTATAGCACTCCTGATCTTTGAAGAGCATCCAGCCTTCGCGGAAAAGCAGGTGCAGTTCTCTGAAGCATTCAATCAGCCTCTCATTCGATTTCTTTGTCTGACAGGCAGGGACATACATATAATCTGTCATGCATGTCCCTTTTAATTCCAGTCCTGCCAGATACGAACAGAAGCTGTCCAGAGTAAACAGATTGGGGTTTTCTTCTTCCAGAGCCACAGTCTGAAATCCTGCATCCGCAATACTGAGTGCAAGGTCACTGGTATCTACAATGAAAATATATTTCTGATCGACTGTTTCCGGTTCAGTCCTCATGTACTGTTCGAACAGCCTTCTGAACATGTCATAATTCCTCCTCCCTTCGTAACATCATTACGGCGAAGAAATCGGGAACCGGAAAAAATCCATTGAAGCCAAAAAGTCATTCTGATATGATAATTGTGTGTGTTTATATCACAATGATTGACTGCCTGCCGGATGCGCCAACACCCGGAGTCCAGGCGGTCATTTTCTTTTTCATCAAAAGATTTCCTCTTCATCCTTCCCTTTCACCTCATTCAATGTATCCGCCACAAGCCAGATCGTTTCCACCAGATCCGGATCGATTGTCTCTCCTGCAGTAATCCTGCAGAGTTGGTTCAGGATCTCCATCATCTGGTTCCTGAGCGCCTTATACACCCTCGGGTTTGCCCGTACCTCAATTCTCCACCCCAGCAGCTGACGGATAATATAGTCCTGCTTGGTAAGTCCTGACAGGCTGACTTTTGTGTCCAGGATACGGTTTTCTTCTTCAGACATCCGGAAAGCGACTGTTTTGTTTCTCCATCTGCCTCGTTCATCCCTTGCCTTCTGTGACATCGCCATCTTCCTCCTTTCTCTGTTCTTCCAACAGTTTTACCATCTCCGTCTGTTTGGACGGAAACAGATGCGAATACCGGTACGTGATATCAATGCTCTCATGACCAACCCTGTCCGCAATAGCCTGTGCCGAGACTCCCATATTGATCAGCAGGCTGACATGGCTGTGCCGAAGGTCATGGATCCGGATCCTTTTAACACCTGCTGCTTTCGCCCCCCGGTCCATTTCATGATGAAGATAGTATTTTGTTACTTCGAAAATCCTGCCGTCCGGCTTGATGCCATAGAGACTGTCAATATAGTCACGCATCTCATCCACCAGAAATGAAGGCATGCCGACTATGCGTACACTCTTGGGTGTCTTGGGATCCGTGATCACATCCGTTCCGTTCAGACGCTGATAGGACTTGGTGATGGACACCGCACCCTTTTCAAAATCGAAGTCATCAGGCGTTAATGCAAGCAGTTCCCCCTCACGAATGCCGCACCAATAGAGCATTTCAAAAGCATAGTAGGAAACAGGCTTGTCCATCATTTCATCCGCAAACTTCTGATACTCTTCTTTGGTCCAGAAGTCCATTTCTTTCTGCTGGTCAGGTCCGAATCCTCCCGCTTTCTTGGCCGGGTTTTCCCTGAGATTGTAATAGCGGACCGCATGATTAAAGATTGCACTGAGCTGACTGTGCACCTTATTCAGATAGGTACGGGAGTAGGGCATGCCCTTTTCATCCCTGTAATTCAGCAGTTCGTTCTGCCATGCGATAACATCCCTGGCTTCAATATCTGCGATCGGTTTCTCTCCGAACCAGGGAAGGATCTTTGTGCGGATCACATTTTCCTTCGTGATCCATGTGTTTTTCTTAAGCCTGTCCTTCCTGTCGGCACAGTACTGTTCGATAAACACAGAGAACTTCATGTTCAGATCTGCCGTCTTCTGCATGAGGAACTGACGCTCCCAGGCCAGTGCCTCTTTCTTCGTCGCAAAGTTCCGCTTCATCTTTTTCCTGCGGACACCGTTCCAGTCTTCAAAATAGAACGAACAATACCATGTTCCTTTTTTCATATCCTTATACGCTGGCATCTTAATCCTCCTTTCTATCTGCAAGTCCATAGACCTGCTCCTGGTAATACTTCCTGCTGACACGGCCTGCCACTGTCGTGAATCCCTTCTTTTTCAACTCATCATTCCATTTGTGGATCATCTTGTAGGCAAGCTGCTTCGAAATGCCGAGCTCCTGTGCCAGCTCTTCTGCTCTGATAAATACACTCCCTGCCATTCCTTTTCCTCCTTTCCTGTACTGCAGTGATCAGTGCTGTCATCATCAGAATAATTGACTTCTGAATCTGATATCTCACAGTATACTTTACTGTATATGCTAATGTCAACATTTTATTTTACTGTATTCGCTAATTTAAAATATATTTCTTTACGTATTTTGATGAAGTTTATATTGCTTACAATAGCCTTCTATGATATATTGAAACTGCTCCATACTTCACTACATTGTTTAAAAACAATCCACATTTGTCCTCCTGTTTGCAGAATGGGCGCTGATGGACAATTTCGTATTATCACAAGAGAGGAAATAACCATGGCTGCCGGAAAACGTATCCGCTTTTTCAGAAATCTTCGTGGACTTAAGCAGAAGGAACTGGGAACTGCACTCGGATTCAGTCCCTCTACCGCCGAAGCACGTATTGCACAGTATGAAACCGAGCTCCGTCTTCCCAGAAAAGATCTGCTGACCAAGATTGCCTCCATACTCGGTGTGAGGACAGAAGCGATCAATGTGCCGGACATCGACACCATGATCGGCTTCATGCACACGCTGTTTGCTCTTGAAGACATGTACGGCATCAAAATAGGTGAGATCGACGGAGAGGTCTGCCTGCGTCTGGACCGGACAGACGGCCCCACCTTTGCCAGAAATCTCGATCTGTTTCTCCCCTGGCTCAAGCAGATGAAAAAGCTGGAAAAAGGAGAAATCACAAAGGAAGATTATGACTGGTGGCGTTACAACTACCCGGAAGGGGAGATCGTCAAACCAACACTGAAGCCCCTGAAACCGTCCGGCAATACGGACAACTCTTCCTCAAATGAAGAGTGACAACCATGCCCGCTCTGATCAGAGAAACAGCTGTCTGACCGTACTGTGCTGGTACTGACCCAGTTCCAAAGTCCCGGGTCAGACAACACCTGAGTCTCTGAACTTTTCCACAACGCAAAAAGCCCTCCGAACAACATTGTCGTTGCTCAGAGGGCATTTTTATGTCTTCTGTTATTAAAGAATAATCCGCCACGGGGTTCGATTGTGCTGAAAAGATAACTCTTCTTTACAGCCATCTGTCTGATTCGATACGATTCGGTATCATTCTTCAAACCTGTAAGGAATAGTATCAAAACAGTATCAGAGCGTCTCCCCCGTGCACTGGAGCCCAGTGTTTATGCGGGTCTCCGAGATTTTGCAAATTATTCGTACTCGACCGTCGCGGGAGGCTTGGGGGTGAAGTCGTAGAGGACGCGGTTGATGCCGGGGACCTCTTTGATGATGCGCTGCACAAGGTGGTCGATCAGGGCGTCGGGGAGGTGCTCCACAGTGACTTCCATGACGTCGGTCGTGTTGATCGCGCGGATGATGCAGGGCCAGTCGAAGGTGCGCTTTCCGTCTTTGACGCCGGTGGACTTGAAGTCCGGGACGACGGTGAAGTACTGCCAGACTTTGCCGGAAAGGCCGTTCTTTTCGAACTCCTCGCGGAGAATGGCGTCGGACTCGCGGACTGCTTCGAGGCGGTCGCGGGTGATGGCGCCGGGGCAGCGTACGCCGAGGCCGGGGCCGGGGAAGGGCTGGCGGTCGACCATGTTTGCGGGAAGGCCGAGCTCTCTTCCGACCATGCGGACTTCGTCCTTGAAGAGGGTGAGGACAGGCTCAACCAGTTCAAAGGAGAGATCCTCGGGAAGGCCGCCTGCGTTGTGGTGGGCCTTGATGCCGGCTTCGCTCTCCAGGATGTCGGGCCAGATGGTGCCCTGTCCGAGGAATTTGATTCCATCGAGTTTTCTGGCTTCCTCTGCGAAAACTTCGATAAACTCGCCGCCGATGATATGTCTCTTCTCTTCGGGGTCGGAAACGCCTGCCAGCTTATCGAGGAAGCGGTCGACTGCGTCCACATAGATAAGGTTTGCATTCATCTCATCGCGGAAGACTTTGATGACCTGCTCGGGCTCGCCCTTGCGGAGCAGTCCGTGGTTGACGTGAACACATACAAGGTTCTGGCCGATTGCCTTGATCAGGAGCGCGGCAACGACGGAAGAATCAACGCCGCCGGAAAGCGCCAGGAGAACTTTTTCGTCTCCGACCTGTTCTTTTATCTCTTTGATCTGCTCATCGATGAACGCCTTCGCCAGTTCCGGCGTTGTGATGCGTTCCATGTTTTCCGGACGTCTTTTTGTCTGCATATGCAATCTTCTCCTTTTATAGTCTGAAGTTAATTGAGAACATGGTCAACTTTGCCGGCGCAGCTAAGGCCGGCAGCCCTTTTTCAGGACTGTATTCCGTGCTTTTACAGTCAGCCGCCGGCATAAAGGCAGGCCGTGCGGACCTTTAGGGCTGTATTCC
>DEPS01000147.1:9803-12074 GCA_002358875.1 Lachnospiraceae bacterium UBA3386
CCAGCTTCCGGCATAGGGGCAGGTCGCGCGGATCTTTCCGCCCTGCTCCCTGATCTGGTCCACTGCCATTTGTACCAGTTCACCGGCAGTGCCCTGTCCGCGCAGAGAATCGCTGACATAGGTGTGGTCTATCGTGTAAATTCCAGGTTCGTGCTCCGGAAATGTGATCTCGGCCAGAATCCTGCCGTTTTCGTCTTTGCTCTTTATGCTGTGGGGTAATCTGATATAGTCCATATTCACCTCTTTTTGCAACGAGCAGGCCCGGATGCAGCCTGAAATGCTTTTAAATGTTTTTCAAATGGGAAAACGTCAATGAAATCAGCGAAACCCGGTCAACTGAAACTCACATCAGTTCTTCATTATAGATTGCGCGCTCTCCGCCGACGAATCTGGGGCGGCGGCGGGCGCAGATGATGGACGCCTCACCGATCTTTTTTGTCTGGACCCGCAGGGGGACGACAACGGGCTTGATGTGCATCCCGATGAGGGTGCCGCCGATGTCGATTCCGCCGGACGCGGACTGGCGAAGGGTCTCGACCGCAACGGGTTCTTGGAAGCTCCGGTAAGCTGTGGTCGCAAAGGAACCGCCGGCCTTGGGCTGAGGGATCACGTTGACCTCTTCGAGCCCGAATTTCTCGCAGGCTTCCCTTTCGACGATCAGCGCCCGCCCCAGATGCTCACAGCACTGGGCGGCGAGAAAAATGCCGCGCTCGCCAAGGGCTTTGCTGATTCCTGCAAAGAGAGCTCCGGCTGCATCCATACTGGAGTAGCTGCCGATCTTCTGCCCGAGTACCTCGCTGGTGGAGCAGCCGACGACGAAAATATCTCCGGCACGGAGTTTTCCCTCGTCACAGACCTCCGCGGCGGCCTGGTAGGCCTGGCTGCGGATCATTTCCAGTTCTTTATTTTCTACATGAATCAGTTCCATGATAATTTTCCCCTGTATGCCGCGCACCCCGAAATAACAGGCATCTACTTAAGAAGACCATCCCGAAATAACAGGCATTTACCTGAGAAGGCTGTCCTGAAATAACAGGCGTTTTCTGAGGCACCCGCTCCGGAACGGACCTTTACCTCAGCTGCCCGTCGGGGGCCATTCTTCTTAAGGGCTCCATGAGAACCGCGAGCATAGCTGTGTTGACGGGAATCATGATGAGCTCCTTGACAAGCCTGGCGCTGAGGACGGCGATAAAGCCCCGTCCGTAGAGGATCGTGAGCCACAGGCTGTTGAGGAGGATCCCGCAGATCAGGGTATACAGGATCTGCGCCGCCAGGATACGCCGCAGTGAGGGCTTATGCCCGTGCAGGATGCATCCGAAAATGATTCCCGAGACAATAGATGTAATTGTAAATCCAGGAAAAAAAGGTCCTGTCGGCCGGACAAGGTAGCCGCCGACGTCAGCCACAAAACCGACGGCGCCGGCGCAGACCGGACCGAACAGATATCCCGCAGCCGCAACGGGGAGCGATGAGAAGCGCAGCTCCACCAGCTGGGTCAGCGGAATTTTGAAAAAACCCAGGACAATGGCGATCGCGGAGAGCATTCCGGTTCCCGCCAGCACACGAATGTCCGCAAGGCGCGCGGTCGGCTTTCTGCGCTCTGTTTCATTTATCCCGCACATAAGAAGCCTCCTTTCTGCCGTGTCCTTTCGTAACATGGGCGTACATTTTGTACAATCTGATTTACTCTATATCGAAACGCTTTTTGCTGAGACTGAATAAAGCTGTGCATTGCTTTGCGCCATGAGAGCTCCTGCAATGCTGTTTTACTTACCTCTCCGAACCGCTCTTCTCGCGGCGGATGACGTCGTGGGCGCCGCCCTCGACGATACTGGTCGCCGAGACGAGCGTGAGCTTGGCCTTCTTCTGGAACTCGGGGATGGAGAGCGCGCCGCAGTTGCACATGGTGGATTTGACCTTGAGGACGGTCTTGGCCACGTTTTCCTTAAGAGGACCGGCATAGGGCACGTAGGAATCGACGCCTTCTTCGAAGGTGAGCCGCTTGTCGCCGCCCAGGTCATAGCGCTGCCAGTTCCTCGCGCGGTTGGAGCCCTCGCCCCAGTACTCCTTCACGAAGGTGCCGCCGACGAGGAGCTTCTCTGTAGGGCTCTCGTCAAAGCGGGCGAAATAGCGGCCCAGCATGACAAAGTCCGCTCCCATGGCCAGAGCCAGGGCGATGTGGTGGTCGTAGACGATGCCGCCGTCGGAGCAGACAGGCACGTAGACGCCGGTTCTTTCAAAATATTCGTCGCGGGCCTTGCAGACCTCGAT
>DEPS01000147.1:12123-12369 GCA_002358875.1 Lachnospiraceae bacterium UBA3386
CTCACGGGTGATGCAGATGGAGCCGCCGCCGATACCGACCTTGACGAAATCCGCCCCGCACTCAGCCAGAAACAAAAAGCCCTCTTTGTCGACGACATTACCCGCGCCGACTTTCACGGTGTCACCGTATTTTTCGCGGATCCAGCCCAGGGTGATCTTCTGCCACTCGGAAAAGCCTTCGGAGGAATCGATGCAAAGGACGTCCGCCCCGGCCTCGACCAGAGCAGGCACACGCTTCTCGTAGTC
>DEPS01000147.1:12389-13164 GCA_002358875.1 Lachnospiraceae bacterium UBA3386
TCGCGGGTGTTGATGCCGGCGCCAACGACATAGCGCTTTCTGGCGTCAAGGAGCTCGCCCGGGTTTTCCTTATGGGAATCATAGTCTTTACGGAAAACGAAGGCGACCAGGCGCCCGTCCTCGCTGATGATGGGAAGCTGGTTGATCTTCTTTTCCCAGATGATATCGTTGGCCTCGCTGATGGTCACGCCCTCAGGTGCAGAGACGACCTTTTCGATCGGAGTCATAAACTCGGAGACCCTGGTGGAGCGGTCCATCCGGCTGACGCGGTAGTCGCGGCTCGTAACGATACCGACAAGCTTTCCGCCCGCTGTGCCGTCGTCGGTCACTGCTACTGTGGAATGGCCCGTCCTTTCCTTTAATTCCAGAATATCATTGAGGGTCGCGTCCGGGCAGATGTTGGAATCACTGGGGACGAAGCCTGCCTTGCTCTTTTTGGCTCTCGCGACCATTTCCGCCTCGCTCTCGATCGTCTGGGAACCGTAAATGAATGAAACGCCGCCCGCCTGGGCAAGCGCGACTGCAAGGCGGTCACCTGAGACAGACTGCATGATGGCGGAGACCATGGGGATGGTCATTTCGATCGCCGGCTTCTCACCCTTTTTATACTTGACAAGGGGCGTCTTCAGGGAGACGTTCACAGGCGTACATTCGCAGGATGAATATCCCGGAATCAAAAGGTACTCGTTAAAGGTATGAGATGCTTCATTGATGTAAATAGCCATGGCTTTCCTTTCTTTTTCCTTCTGCTCTTCCTTTTTGCTCTTTCTTCCTA
>DEPS01000147.1:13203-23111 GCA_002358875.1 Lachnospiraceae bacterium UBA3386
CTGCTTCTTTCGTCAATTTCTGTCTTCATTTGCAGATTTCAGGTAGTATACTATCCGTCAACCGGAAATGCAACACCTTTTTTTCTGAATATTTCCAGCCGGTAAAATTTCATTCGATTATTCAGCGATTTTCCTTTTATTTTTCTTCATTTCCTTATATAATAACAGAAGCGGCATAACCGGCTGTGTAAGCCGGCTGCAGCGTCCGGGAAATCTTACAGAATTTCCGGGCGCCCACAGTTACAGGTTTCATAATAATGAAGGAGGATTTCAAAATGTTAGTTTCCGCAAAAGAAATGATCCAGGCGGCAAAAGCAGGTCACTATGCGATCGGCGCTTTCAACACCAACAACCTTGAGTGGACGAAGGCGATTCTGCAGGCTGCAGAAGAGATGCGCGCTCCCGTTATCGTCCAGGTATCCGAGGGTGCCGGCAAGTACATGGCCGGTTTCAAGAATGTTGCCGACATCGTCAATAACGTTATGGCATTCCAGAAAACCTCTGTTCCCGTAGCCCTTCATCTTGACCACGGCACCTACAATGGCTGCAAAGCCTGTATCGAGGCCGGTTTCTCCAGCATCATGTTCGATGGCTCCTCTCTTCCTTTCGAAGAGAACATCGAGAAGACCAAAGAGCTCGTCGCAATCTGCAATGAGAAGGGCATGTCCATCGAAGCTGAAGTCGGCTCCATCGGCGGCGAGGAAGACGGCGTCGTAGGTATGGGCGAGTGCGCAGATCCCGAAGAGTGCAAGACCATTGCTGACCTGGGCATCACAATGCTGGCAGCAGGCATCGGCAACATCCACGGCAAATATCCCGAAGGATGGCCGGGACTTCGCTTTGACGTTCTCGACGCTATCGTTGCGAAAGTCGGCGATATGCCTCTCGTTCTGCACGGCGGCTCCGGCATTCCGGATGCTATGGTTCAGGATGCCATCAAGCGCGGCGTCTCCAAGATCAACGTCAACACCGAGTGCCAGCTCGCGTTCGCGGAGAAGACCAGGGCTTACATCGAGGCAGGCAAGGATCTGGCAGGCAAGGGCTTCGACCCTCGCAAGCTCCTCGCTCCCGGCGCACAGGGCATCGTAGACATGGTCAAATATAAGATCGAAGTCTTCGGCTCCGCCGGCAAGGCCTGATCAAAGGGCGGCGAAGCGCATATGCCGCACGATTTCTTTCATTAGATTTTTGACCCGTACGGGTGCAGGAGCGAAAGCGCTCCAACCCTGCAGTTAGAAATCCATGAACTGCGCGGCCGAAAACGTTCTTTTGCAGGCACCCGCAAGGGTGTTGGAGCCGCACAGACAGATATTTGACAATGCGCATTTGCAGGCAGAGGCATTTTCCGCAGGCGGAAAGCGTCTCTGCCTTTTTTATAACCGGCGGACCTTCATCAGGGTCCTTCCGGCTTCCGGACCAAAGGGGCTGAAACGATACTTTTTTAAAGAAAGGGGTTCTGCAATGTTAAAGAATTTTGCCAAAGCCGCGAGGCCGGATGATGACCAGCTCTCGCAGGAAATCAAACAGGCAAGGGAGAAGCTGGCAGCTTTCCAGACACAGATCAAAGCAGCTAAGCTTCCTGTTATGGTAATTTTCGAAGGGTGGGGGGCTGCCGGCAAGGGAAGCGTGATAGGGCGCGTCATCCGCAACATCGATCCCCGTTTCTTTGCGGTCAAGACGATGGGTCAGCCGACAGCGGAGGAAATGCGCTATCCTTTCCTGTACCGCTATATGAAGGAGATACCGGAAGCCGGGAAATTTGCTTTTTTCGATTCCTTCTGGTTGGAGGAAATCATCTCTCAATGGTATTTGGGCGAGATCAATGACGAGGATTACGTGCGGCGCGTTCGCAGCATCAACACGGCGGAGCGGTCGCTGACAAACAACGGCTATCTCGTAATGAAATTCTTCTTCCATATCAGTAAAAAAGAGCAGAAGAGGCGTCTTCGCGCCCTGTATGCGGACAAAAACACTCGCTGGCGCGTGAGCGAAAAGGATCTGGACGAGAACACCTACTACAATGAATTTCTGGAGATGGTCGACCAGTATCTTGATGATACAAACCGTTCCGCGGCGCCATGGTATATCATTGACGCGAGAGACAAAAAATGGGCAGAACTTCAGGTCCTGCGTTTCCTGAATCAGGGTATCGACACGGCGCTCAAAAACCACGCTCTGGCTGCTCCGATCCTGCAGAATGTCTTCCCTCTTAACCGGACGCCTCTTCTGAGCGAGATCGACCTCGAGGATAAGACTCTCACGGATGAGGAATACAAAAAAGAGCTGAACAGCCTTCAGAAAAAGCTCAGCGAGCTTCATTACAAGCTCTACCGGAAAAAGATCCCGGTCATCATCGCTTACGAGGGCTGGGACGCTGCCGGCAAGGGCGGAAATATCAAGCGCATCACCGCAGCCCTCGACCCGCGCGGATATCAGGTCCTTCCGATCGCCAGTCCGGAGCCCCATGAAAAGGCAAGGCACTTCTTGTGGCGCTTCTGGACCCGCCTGCCCAAGGACGGCCACATCGCCATTTTTGACCGAACCTGGTACGGCCGCGTCATGGTCGAACGGCTTGAGGGCTTCTGCAGCGAGAACGACTGGCAGCGCGCCTATAACGAGATCAACGAGTTCGAAAAAGAACTGGCCGACTGGGGTGCCGTCGTCATCAAGTTCTGGGTCCAGATCGACAACAAGACTCAGCTCGAGCGCTTCACCGACCGCCAGAACACTCCTGAAAAGCAGTGGAAGATCACGGACGAAGACTGGCGCAACCGTGAAAAATGGGATCAGTACGAGGATGCCGTCAACGAAATGCTCCAGAAGACCAACACCACCTTCGCTCCCTGGTACATCCTCGAGTCCAATGATAAAAAGTACGCCCGCGTCAAGGCACTGCGCATCGTCGTGGACGCCCTGAAAAAAGCCTGTAAGGAAAAATAAATTCGACCTGTACGGTTGCAAGCGCAAAAGCGATTTTATGGCAGCTCGCTGCCAATAAAATCGTCTTTTGCATTTGCAACTCACCCCCCGATGAGCAAAACGCAGACGCTAAAAAGCAGCGAAAGCTGTATTTTTAGCGGCGGAAGAGCGCGAAGCGCGGGTTTTGCGTATGCGGGGTGGTGAGTTGGATTGCTGAAAGCAATCCAACCGTACAGTCAGAATAAATTAGAGAAAGGAAAACAACTATGATACGTAAAAGCAGTGAATGCCAGATCGAATACCGCGAGCATATGCGCGGCGGCGACGGTACTGTCCAGATCACAAACTTCATCACAGGCCCTGCCGAGCTCAACGATAAGGGCAGGCTGTTCGCGAAAATCACCCTCAATCCCGGCTGCAGCATCGGCTACCATGTCCACGAGGGCGACGCGGAGCTTTTCTACATCCTAAAGGGCACTGCCGAGTACAGTGACAACGGAACCATCACTCAGGTAAGCGCCGGGGACGTCACGATCTGTCCTGCCGGCACAGGCCACGGGATCGCGAACCGCACCGACGAAGTGGTTGAACTGGTCGCGGTCATTCCCTACGCATAAAATGATGCCGGGGTCAAAAGGTGTATTTGCCAAAGCCCGGTATAGTCACAGACCTTTTGACCCTGCATCATAAAAACAAATACGGGTGGCAGCAATTTCTCCAAAAGGAGAAAATTTCTCCAAAAGGAGAAAATTTCTCCAAAAGGAGAAATAAAAAGGAGTCCTGATGGACTCCTTTTTTGTTTCTGAATCTTGTTTCCAGATAGTTATCGTTCAAATATCTCCGGCGCGGAACTGTCGATTGTGAAAAAAATGGACAGACTGCGGGATACCGAAATAACAGCATCATCAGATGTCATTTGAATGGCATCCGCCTTTCATTAAATAAAAGTCTTTAATAAATTCGGAATCCATTCTGGTAGAAGCCGGCTATAGGTGCCGGTGCCGTATACGCCACACCGCCGAGCACATTTCTGGTGATCACACGCACATAATAATTCTGATATTTCTTAAACGAACTTCCCCTGTATTTATTGATAATAGTGGAAGTGCCCTTGACGCGGCTTTTCACATTGTACCAATTTCCGTTGGGATTTGTCGCCATCATAATATTATAGCCGTCATTCCAGTCGATAGCGCTCCATTTTGCCCGGACCTGCTTCTTCGACGCATTATACAAAGAGAAGGAGACAGTTTGCGGCCAGGGAATGATGCTGCACGATTTGGACCAGGCGCTGAAAACCGGCTTTCCGGATGCATTATATCTAAAGGCCCTGGTATAGATGATAACAATTCTGTCGTTGGGAGAATTTTTAACGGTATTTCTGTACCAGCCCTTGCTGAGTCCTCCCTCCTGTTTGAAAACCTCTGTTTTTGACACACCCGAAGATGTCAAGAATGCTGTCTGTACCCCGTCAACATGCTGAGTCAGCTTGAACTTATAGATGTATCCGGTGAAATCTTTATTAGTCCATTTCACAAAATAGACCGATGCAGGTTTGGCGGGTTTAGCCGTCGCTGCCTCTGCGGCAGCCGGGCTCACAGCAGTAACGATCGCAAATGCGATGATGAGCGTTGCCGCCAGACTTCTTAGTTTCTTCATCTTCTTACTTCCTCCTTTTAATGGCGGAGAAGTTTTACTTACATCTTTCCGTCACAACATAATTAAAGATTTTTGTTCTGTATATCCGTGGATCCCCCCTGCTCCCGGAAAGCTTTCGACATCCGGTCTGTACTGTCATCCAACCGGAATGATTTTACTCTTTTTCAGGCGCCTCATCAACATCCATTTTTGCCCTGACGATCTTCTTTGTCGAGTTTTTAATGAACGGGAACTTCCGCACCTTAAGAGTAGTGATAGCGCGGTAGAGAGGCTGGGTCTTATTGTAATCGTCCAGGATCGCCTGGAGTCCTGCCTGCACGTCCTCGGGAGAAAGGCCTTTGGCCTCCACGAAGTCTGGATCCGGGAAAATACGGGCCGCAAGGCCGTTCTCTTCGCCGCTGATGACGACTTCACCGACAAGATCGTGGGTCAGCAGAGTATTTTCGATCTCCTCGGGTGACACGTTCTCACCGTTGCTGAGGATAATGAGGTTCTTCAGACGGCCGGTGATGTAGAGATAGCCATCCTCATCCATGCGTCCGAGGTCACCCGTGCGGAGCCAGCCGTCAGAGAACGCTTCCTCGGTCTCCTTGGGCATCTTGTAGTAGCCCTTCATGACGTTGGAGCCCTTGACCTGGATCTCACCGTCCACAAAACGGATCTGCATGTTGGCAAGAACCTTGCCGACAGATCCGGGCCTGTTGCCGGTCTGGCCGTTGGAGCTGATGGTAGGCGAGCATTCGCTCATTCCATAACCCTCACATACCTTGATCCCGTACTCCTCAAACAGGGAAATGTACGCGGGATCCAGATGTGCGCCGCCGGAGAAAATGTACTGCAGATTTTCACCCATCACCTGCTTGCCGATCAGGGGCTTTGGCACATCGGACTGGATGGAAGCCAGCTTTTTGCCGATGGTCTCGATCATGAGAGGCACCATCAGGAGAACCTGGGGCTTCACGATGCCGATGTTACGGACCATATGGAGCAGGGTGTCATTGATATAGAGAGTCGCCCCGAGCGAAAATCCCTTGAGCCAGTCCATGACCAGACAGTAGGCATGATGCACGGGAAGAACGGAGAGCATGGTAGTACCGGGCTCGAAGGTAACGATGACGTTCGTCACGTCGTCGTAGAGGTTCCTCTGTGTCAGCATGACGCCTTTGCTCTTTCCGGTCGTTCCGGAGGTGAAGATGATGGTGCAGACATCGTCGGACTGAGGTCTCTTATCCTCCGGGACCGGCTCGCCGTTTTCACCTGAAATAAGCTCCGCAAAGGAGACGACGGAGGGATCATCCTCCGGTGAAGGCTTTCCGTCAAGGACCACATAAAGCCTCACAGCCGGGCAGTTTGCTTTCACGACGTCGATCATCGCAGCCATCTTAGGAGCTATGAAAAGCGCCTCGGAATCCGAGCGGTTGATCAGATCGCACAGTTCAAGAGGAGGGAGCATGGGATCCAGGGGGACAGCCGTGATTCTGGTGCTCACGATGCCCAGATAGGAGGCGATCCACTCGTAGGAGCTTGTACCGATCATCGATACCTGCTTGCCTTCAAAGCCCCTCTTTAAAAGGGCCGCGGCAACCTTGTTCCTGTCCTCGTTAAGCTCACTGTATTTCTTTTCAGGAATCTGCTTTTTAACCATCCAGCGAACAGCCGGATAATCCGGATATTTTTCCACCGTGTTTTCCAGCAGTCTTGCAATGATGTGTTCATCTGCCATGGTATTTCTCTCCTTTTTTTTAATTCCTTTATTCCGCTTCGGCAAGGAGCTTGTCAAGATACTTCAGGGCTTCGCCGATCGTCGTGATGCGGATGGCTTCTTCCTCCTCCAGCTCCACGTCGAAGGTGTCCTCCAGCTCGCCCAGATAGGTCATAAAACTGAGGGAATTAAAGCCCAGATCCTCGCGGAAGCGCATGTCTTCTGTGAGCTCCGACACATCCTTATCACAGTACTTTGCAACGATTTCCAGAAATTCCTGTTTGCGATCCATAACATTACCTTCCTTTCGCATAAAACTTCAGTGTCCTTTATTTGTTACCGTTATTGCACCGCCTTTCCCTTTCGGAAAAAGCTTTTCTTACATCTCCAATATCGCTCTGCCTTTCCTTCCCGGGGAAGGATTATTTACTTTTTACGATAAATACAGAGCCTTTCTGCAGGATATTTTACACGGTGCTGATCAGCTCACCGATCGTGATGTCCGGCTCGTCCACGCCGCGGAACATCATTTTCATCATGTAATAATACAGCCTCTGGATATCATCATAGTTCAGAACAGCCTTCTGATAATGATAATCAAAGATGAGGCCTCCGTCATTCGAGCTGTGGGTGACAGTCAGGTATATCCTCTTGGTAGCAGCGCCGTTGGGATACCATACAGAGCGTGTCTTAATGCCTGCCAGATGCTCGTTCTGCATGCGCACGGGCATGGGCTGGTAGGTCAGGGACATGGAAATGTATTCCGTGTTGTCCGGGGCGCCATAGAGTTCCTTGAGCATTTTGTCCACTGCCACGGGATCATAGTTGCAATGGAGGTAGATCTTGTTCTGGACGTTCTGGAGCTCGTAGAGGGCATCCAGGAATTCAGTGTCAGGTTTGATGATGGTGCGCAGCGGGAAGGAAAGAACACGGCTTCCGCCGCAGGTCCATTCCGCGTGAGTGGAGCGGCGGGAGACGAAATTGCGGAGTGTGATGTCCTCCTGTCCGCCGTTGGCCTTGGAGAGATAGGTACGCATGGCGAGAAGGATCAGGTTGGTCATGGAAACGCCCTGGGTCGCGCAGAAGTCCATCAGGGTCTGTGTGGCTTCCGGCTCGAGATGGAAGTCAGCCACACCGACAGAGCGGTCCTTTGTCTCGACGTCCGCCGCGCGCAGGCTTTTGTCCCCATGCCGCCTGCGGCTCTCCTGCAGGATGCGGGATCCCTTGATATCGGAATAGATGGGCTCGCCGTTTTCCGTCAGGTAATCGCGCCAGAATTTCTCGTCCTTCGCCTTGCGCTTTTCGTTCTTCTGTTTCTTCAGTTCCGCATTCAGAACCTCTTCGAAGGAAGCAAGGGGCTTGGGATACTCGGAGCCGAAACGGTAATGGCAGTAAAGCTCCATGATGTCATTCACCATGACGATCAGTCCGGAGGAATCCACAAGACGATGATCGATATGGATGTACATGCCATTGTATCCCTCGGGCATCTTCACCATGGTGATCTCCACCATGGGGATCTCCGGCTCGTTGAATTCCTCAAAGGTCTTCTCCTGCAGGAAGGCATCCGCCTCCTTCATGGTCAGGTCGGAGAGATCCAGAAACGGGACGTCACGATCATCGCGATCCGCGATATACTGCATCACGTATCCGTCCTCGTCCGGGGCTGTGAACCTCAGGCGCAGGCAGTCGTAACGCCTGAACTCATCCTGAATGCATCTTTTCAGCAGATTGAAATCAATTTCAGTCTGCAGACCGGAAAACACACTGATGTTGCAGCAGCGCTGGGTCCCGGTTTCCCGGATCGGCAGATATTGCAGCATCTGCCCGACACACAGGGGATAAAGTTTTTTCTCCATGCCTTCCTCCTTTTTTGAGCCGCGAAGCGGCGAAAAACCCGAGGAGAATTCACGCAGGGGAATTCTCCGATGGGATTACGGAACCGGCTCCTGCCGGTTCCGGGCGTGAGAAAACAGCGCATCAGCGTGTTTTCTCACGCCTTCCTCCTTTTTTGAGCCGCGAAGCGGCGAAAAACCCGAGGAGAATTCATGCGCATGAATTCTCCGATGGGATTACTTACATATTACTTTGACAGACATCTGTCAAAGCGCAACCATATCCGCAGCTGCAATGGCCTGAGCCGCGATATCGTTCACCTTCTCATCAATAGCATGCCCCTTCTTCCTGTCGCCTGCGGGTATCCCGATCTTTTTCTTGATCTGCTTCATGCCGCCGATGCGCTGGGAGAACATCCAGTCCCGCATTTCCTTATCCTTATACAGCACTTCCCAGCAGAAATGGGCGCTCTGCCAGAAGATCTGCCCGGCGGGATAGCGGGTGACCCGATATTTGATGCCGGCTTTATCCAGAGCTGCCAGAGTGGGATCCAAAGTGTAGGAGGGGACGATCAGCGGATCGTCAGCCGCATGGAAGATCCACATAGGCGTATTTTTCAAAGCTCCGATCCGGGCGGGGTTAGCCGCACCGCACGCGGGAACCAGGGCTGCAAAGGCATCCGGATGCTCCATTACCATCACAAAGGCGCCGAAGGCACCGGAAGAAATTCCCGTAAGATACAGTCTCCTGTCATCAACCTTATATTCACTTTTGATCTTCTCGATCAGCCGCCATGCCACCGTGAGATGGGGCATGGGCCAGAAGGGCGAATCGGATCTCTGTTTAATAAACTGGTTGAGGGTGGTCCAGTTGTCATCCTCGTCATAGCGGACATTGCACTTGGGAACCAGCACCAGGCATTCATTATGCCCGGCCTCGGAATCCTGGGCAAATACCGTGGCCATTTGTGTCTTTGTCATCACGGAGATGATCGGTTCCTGCACCTCACCGGTACCGTGCAGGCAGATGACCAGCGGATATTTTTTTCTGCGGTCATACTTTTTGGGGACATAGAGCATATAAGGCATCGTAATGCCGAATTCTTCATCATAGAAGGATTCTTCCCGAAACAGGGAGCGGAGCCCCTTTCCTGAATCCCTGTGAATGTGAATCTCATAGCGGTCAACGCCGTGTTCACTACTTCCCGCGTCGATCGTAATGAGGGCGTCGAGATCATGCTCAAAGCAGGACTCTCTTTTGTCAAGGCGGATAATATAACCGCCATAATATTCATAGTAAGGAATCTCGGTTCCGGCCAGGTAATCGCCCATATTGGGGTCAAGTCCCTCAAATCCGAAACGTCCCGCATCGCGGTCTGAACGGATGCTGATGTAAAACTCAGGTGCGTATTCCAGCTTCAAAAGTGCTCCAAAGCAGTCTGTCGGCACTTCCACATTATATGTTTTAATGTCGGGATTGAACTGGATCAGGCTTTCTGTGGATGCGTTAATAGTTAACTTAAGATCTTTAATAGGGTTCAAAATGAATATGCTCCTTTTAACAATGAAATGCTACGATTGCACAGTCACACGGTCACGACGGAACACGGTCCTCCCCGACCTGAACTGCGGGGGTCTCACAGCAGGCAATATTTTTCTGTCTAAACTGTAAGAAATGGATTAGTCTCCTTTATATTACCATAGAAATCATCTCAGCACTATGTTTTTTTTACATTCGAACATGCAAAGGCTCCTTCAGAAATCCACGTTTCAAAAAAAGCAGCCGCAGTTCC
>DEPS01000147.1:23149-31121 GCA_002358875.1 Lachnospiraceae bacterium UBA3386
GGCTGCTGTTCTTTTACGCCTTTCTGCGGTTCTGGCCGTTTCCGGGCTGGGCGTAATACCGTTCCTTATCCGCATACATCCGCTCGTCGGAGATCCGGCTCAGCTCAGTGATGCTCTCGGAAGGAAATTCTCTGTAGCTGGCATATCCCAGCGAGACAGACAGGGTTTTGACTTTCGAACCTCTCCAGGAGGCCATGCGCTTTTTGAATTCCTCCAGGCATTCCTCCATCTGTTCCTGCGTCAGGTTCAGGAGCAGGGCAAATTCGTCTCCGCCAATTCGGTAGACCTTGCCATAGGCTCCAAAGCTTTCCTTCAGGCACATGGCAGCTCCCTGAATCAGCTCGTCGCCTGCTGCATGACCCAGCGTATCGTTCGCCGTCTTGAGTCCATTTATATCCGCCGTGATATAGATAAAGTTCTCGCCCACCCCTTTATCAAGCAGAACAATCTTTTCTTCCTCGAACGCCCGCCTGTTGAGAAGCATGGTGTTGTGATCTCTGAAAGAGGCATTTGTGAGTACATTCGTCCGCATCACTATGATCCTGGAAGCGGCCAGCATCAGTGCCATCACCAGAAAACAGAGGACAATATTGAGGAAGATCACATTGTAGTAGCGTGTAGAAGCCTCCGAACCGTCCCCCTGGACGACCAGATACCAGTTCAGTCTTTCCAGATATTTGGTTACCGCGAACTTTCCCCCTCCCAGACTGTGGAAGACATAGTCGCCTCCTGATTCCAGTATCAGAGGAATATCAATTTTCTCGTTCTCAATGGCGTCCTCCCTGGCGTTGATCTTCACCTCCCCGGAAGCATCCACGAGATCGACACGCACGTTATAGCTGCTTTCCAGGCTCCGGAACAGGTCCCTGGCTGTTTCCATCCGTCTTCCGACACCGCATACACCCAAAAACTTCCCCTGTGCATCCAGAAGGCTCACATCCGCAAAGACGGTCAGCTCATCGTGAATATTGTCGACATCCACATCGATATTATATTCGGGCTTTAATTCCGTAAACTCCCTGTACCAGGCATCATTTTTGTTCCCGTCCGGATCGACAACCTTCAGGAGCCCCATGTAGGAATAGTACTTCTTTGTCGCATCCGAAACCACGAATGCCTGCTCGTACCCCAGTCCGCTCTGCAGCTGATAGAGGTAGGCCTGCATCCGGTCCGCGAACTCACTCTCAGTATATTCCTGCTCGTGTTCCATCATTTCCATGAGAAAGCGGTCGTTCGCCATTGTCTTTGCGACAACGACCGGTTCCGACATTTCCCTGACGATGGTGTCATTGATGCGGGCAGCCAGCACCCTGCAGATCTCGCGGCTGTTATGCTGGGTCATTTCCCGCAGCGACCAGAGGGAGACGAAGGTGGACAGCAGAAAGCTGATGATGACGATGGAAAACGCCCGCTTAGTGATAATGTCTTTATCCATATTATCTTCCCGGCCTGCTCATTTACCGGCTTCCGCCCCCGCATCTTCCAGTCCTGCCTGGGCTATACTTGAGTCTTCCGTCCCTGCAGCTTCCGGTCCTGCCTGTGTCCCGTTTCCGGCTTTCGTACCTGCACCTTCTTCCGGTTTGTCAGGTTCCGGTTCAGGCTGCGTATCCTTTTTCTGCTCTTCTTCTGCAGGCACCTGCGCTGCTGCAGCCCCCCTTCCAAGCCAGGCTGCCGATATTCTGCTGCCCTCGTACTTGTCCATATGGCTCTCCATGACCTCGCGGACCTCATCCGAAGCATCAATAAAGGCCTTTGCCACCAGCGGATCAAAGTGAGTCCCGCTGTCCTTCTTTATAATATCCATGGCCTTTTCAAAAGGCATGCCCTCTTTATAGCTTCTTTTGGAGACCAGGGCGTCAAAGACGTCAGCCACCGCCATGATTCTTGCCGACAGGGGGATATCCTCCCCGGCGAGTCCGCAGGGATAGCCTTTGCCATTCCATTTTTCATGGTGATAGTGGGCGAGATTCCTGGCCTCCTGCAGATAGGAGGAGTCCGCATCCGACACCATATCCATGGCGCTGGCTATGACTTCGCTGCCCGCCGTGGTATGGGTCTTCATCAGATCGAATTCTTCATCCGTCAGCTTTCCGGGCTTATTCAGGACCGCATCGGGAACCTGTATTTTTCCGACGTCATGAAGCGGGGCGGAATTGACCACATCGCGGGCAAATTCCTCCGTGATCTGGTCCGCGTAGTATCCTTCCTTTTTAAGCTGCCGCGTGATGATGTCCACATAGGCCGCTGTCTTGCGGACATGATCGCCCGTGTTCTGGTCCCGGCTCTCCACCATGTCGGCGAGGACCATGACAAGTCCGTTCTGCAGGCGGCCGATCTGCTCGCCCTGCTCCTTCATCTGGTCCGTGTACGCCACCATGGCTTCCGTCGTCTTCACGATCGCCTTATAGAGGTTCTCAATCTCGTCATTTGTGGAGATGTCCAGCTTTTCCAGCTTTCTGAGAGAGGCGGCACAGGTCTCCTGATCATTAAAAGCCAGCTCGCCCGTCAGCATGGCCAT
This sequence comes from Lachnospiraceae bacterium UBA3386, assembly GCA_002358875.1. GTDB lineage: Bacteria > Bacillota > Clostridia > Lachnospirales > Lachnospiraceae > CAG-791. The sequence goes on from DEPS01000147.1 coordinate 25,668, forward strand.
ACTGTTGATGGGCATGATCACATTGTACTCCGCCAGCCAGATCGTGACCGTGAGGATGATGACGAAAAAGCAGAGGAACAGCGAGACCACCCTGGTCAGGAACTGAAAGCCGCTGATCGCGATATGGTTCATATTGATATCCACTGCCGCGTAGCACTGACATTTCCCGCTGCTGTCATAGACCGGATCATAAATTGTCAGGAGCCACCCGTAGGTCTCGTCTGAGGTCACCGGCTCGATCGCCTTTCCCGCCAGAAGATCCGGGAGGTAATCCGAAAAGGCCTGGTCAAACTCCACGATCTCTCCCGGCTCTCCGCCCTTTACCGTATCGGTATCCGGGTCGAAAACGACGTGGCATCCGTCCTCCAGGATCCGGTACACGTAGCAGAATTCGATCTTGTCCGAGACATCCATCAGTTTCCTGAAGGTTTCCATGGTATGGGCATATCCTTCGGCTTCCCAGCCCTTCTCGATATACTCATCTACGCGGTCGGCATCAAAGCTGTCCTCCATTACCTTCACCACGCCCTGCGCCATTTCAAGCTGCTCCTGGATGGAAGCATTGCGGTAATGGATAAAGCTGATCAGGGTGACCACGACAGACATGATCAGGGTGGAGAAAGCCACAACGCAGATGATCTTTCCACGCAGCGACCTTTTACCGGTCTTGTTTTCGTCCAGGGCCTGCTTTGTCTCCTCGGTCAGAGGAGTCTGCCGCCACCATCTGAAGTGGAGAGTCTGCAGGAGGTCCTTGGGAAGAAACATCAGCAGGGCGCCCACGATGCACACCGTGATGGTCTTGTCTGCGAGATCGATCAGCATATCCGCTGAAAACTGAGACCAGAACCGGCTCATCTTTCCCAGGCTGAACAGATAACAGGCCAGCGGGGCGGAGATTCCCGCCCCGAAATTAAATCCGTATAAAAGCCAGGTCAGCACCGAACCGATCCCGCCGCCGATCAGGCTGAACGTCAGGATAACCGCCGGCCACCTCGACGGTCTGCTGTAAAACTTTTTTGCGGCAAAGCCCGCTGAGCAGACAGCAATCAGAATGTTTAAAAATCCGTAGTAAGTCGTCTCTGTGTCGGCGATCCCGTTAATCAGATTGGTCAGGGAGCCCACGATGATCCCGGGTATATATCCCCCAATGGCAGCCACCAGTGCGGAACCGATGTTGTCCAGAAAGAGAGGGATGTGCAGGCCTGTCGCCAGCCTCACCCCCAGAAAGTTCATCAGGAGACCCAGCGCACAGAGCAGAACCATCTGGCGCCCGTTTTTACGTCTTTGCAAAATCATGTTTTCGAAATCCACTGTTTCCACCTCAAATACAACAGAATAATGACTGGAACAAAAAAGCCCCAGTCGATCCAGGTTCTGACGGACATCTCTTTTATAAGAAGCAGCAAAGATGCCCCGGAGAAATAAACAGAAATCATTATCTCACAGAAACACCTTTTTTGTCTATCCGATATAATATCCAAAACCTTTTGTTTTATTAATAAGATGGTATAAGCGGAAAATTACTTGCGGCAGCAGACCGGCTCATGCAGGCGGGACATTTTTCTGATTCAAGTATGTGCGGCCTTTTTCTCATCGAAACCGGAGACAGGGGCGATTTCGCAGGATCCTTTCCTCCATGGTTTTATGCGCCTGCATCTCAAACCGGTCCTCAAGAGGCTGCAGGTCACAGCTTCCGTATTTATACTGCAGTGCAGTTTCCAGCAGCAGATCCGCGAAGGCAGGATTTTTGGGAAGGACCGGCCCGTGGCTGTACGTACAGAAAGCGTTTCGGTACCGGGCGCCTTCCGTCCCGTCTTTTCCATTGTTTCCATAGCCCCGGAGGACTTTTCCCAGCGGCTGTACGCCGCTGCCCAGCCAGGTGCGGCCGCTGTGGTTTTCAAAACCGACGACAAGGGCGGCCTCCTTCTCTACACGGAAGGCATAATTGCCGATCATCCTTTTTTTCCCGCCGACAGTGTAAAAATCCATCGCGCCCAAAAACTCACATTTTGTCCCGTCGGCAGTCTCATAATAATGACCCATCATCTGATAGCCGCCGCATATGCACAGAAAAGTTTTTCCGTCCTCCAGTGCCTCCCTGATCGGGACTCCTTTTCTGCGGCGCAGGTCCTCCAGCAGGACCTCCTGGTCAAAGTCCTGTCCCCCGCCGATAAAAAAGAGATCAAAAGCCCCGGGATCGAGCCGGTCCCCGACCTGCACGGATTCGACACTGCAGCCGATCCCCCTCCACTCGAGGCGCTTCTGCAGACACAGAATATTCCCCCGATCCCCGTACAGATTCAGCAGTTCAGGATATAAATGGCATATCTTCAGTTTCATATTCATTCCCCCTGCCGCAGGCCAGTGCGGCATAAATATCGTGCCCGGGCAGACATTTAATCTTATCCTTTCCAGAATTCCTCTCTCCCGGATGCCTTGCGGAGGGCATCCCTAAGGGGAAGCATGGTCGTATAATTGGGCAGGATGAAAACAGGCACCCCGCTTTTGCGGATCCACCAAAGAAGCCGGCGGAGATCTTTTGCGCACCTGATCCTGTCTTCCTGCGCTCCCGCATATTTGAGCCGCAGCTGCATGTCCCCGGCCCGTCTTCCCCAGACACACATGCTCCTCACCAGGCTCTCTGAACAGAGCTTTTCGTAGTGCGCGTCCCATATCCAGGAGACGTCATGTCCGTCAGCATCAAGATCATTCAGGCACAGGACGGCATTGAAGGGCTTACCGAGGCTGCAGAGATAATCAATGGCCTGATTGCACCCGGCGGGATTCTTTACCAGGATCATCTGTACCCCAACGCCGTCCAGGTCAAATGTTTCCATTCGTCCGAAGGTTCCCGCCGCCTCCCCGAGAGACGCAATGGTTTCGCTGACCGGATATCCCGCCGCCGCACATGCGCACAGCGCGGCTGCCGCGTTATAGACATTATAGAGGGCGGGGGTCCCGATCCGCATGCGGACAGGCTCCGCATCCGATCCCTGCAAAGTTCCTGGGCCATGCTCTGCATCTGTCACCCGCACCAGGCCGGATTCCCGCACAGCCACATGCACATCCGTGCCCTCCGCAGAGATACAGTCGATCGAGGTCACCGCCACATCCGGCTCCGGCCGCGAATATCCGCAGCAGGGGCAGTAGAATCCTCCCAGATGGGCAAAGGTGTGATAATGATACCTGTATTTAGTCCCGCACCGGATGCAGTACCTCGCATCGCCGGGATCCCCGTTTTCATCAGCTGCCTCCCCGTCATTTCCGACATCCGATTTTCCCTTTCCGATCCCTTTCTCTGCACATCCCTCCTCCAGGCCAAACCAGGCCACAGGATTTGGAACATTCTGCGCGAGGGAAGCTGTCAGGGAATCGTCCGCATTGAGGCACAGGACGGCATCCGGAGCCTCCCTGATCCCTGAGCGAACTGCTTCCAGCGTGTGCATGACTTCTCCGTAGCGGTCGAGCTGATCCCGGAAAAGATTGGTCACAAGGATCATCTTCGGCCTTACAAGGGGTGTCACCAGATGCAGAGCACCCTCGTCACACTCGATCACTGCGTACCGCTTAGTCGGGCGCCCGCGCCAGTCGGCAGCCGACGCAAATTCCGCTGTCACGCCCGAGAGCAGGTTTGCTCCTGACCTGTTTGCCACCACCTCCCGCCCGGATGCCTCCAGTGCGTGCTCCAGCATCCGCGCCGTCGTTGTCTTCCCGTTGGTACCGGTGACAATGAACGTCTCCATCCCACGGGAAACCTCCTTTAGAAGATCCCCCTGCAGCTTCATTGCCAGGACACCCGGCAGTGCCGTGCCGCCGCTGTGCATCCTGCGGAGCGCCTGACGGGTCAGCCTGCACAGGGCGACAGCCGCGATCAGGCGCAGGCTCTCCTTTTTCCGACCTGCATGATCTGTATTTTTCGCATTCCCATGCTCCTTTTTCCGCATCTTCTCAAGCATCGTTTTATACATTTCCTTCCCGGGCCGCAGAACAGTTCCGCGGCTCCATCTTCCGTGGTCATCCAGCTTCTCACGGCCGGCAATGCTCCGCACGGCCCGCTGCGAGGATCATGTTAAAACCGGATCATTACCATATCTTTTAAAAAAACGATTTCCTGACAAAAAAGAACGGCCGGTAAGCTGCAAAAGAAACCGCCGTTTTTTTCATCAGAAAATGAATTTCCGAAAAAACTGCGATTTCTCTCACGGCCTCCTTGCCGTTGTTTCTGTGCACTGGATAGCGATCTTCTTCCAGTTATATGTAAGTATTGCAGATACCTCTTCGTCTGTCAACCGGATCTCCTGACCCCGGTCAGGCCTTCACTGCGTCAGTCGGTATCAAACCTCTGCAGGCGGCTGCGGAGATCAGGCCCCAATACTACCGCCGCGATCATCTTTACCAGGTCTCCCGGAATAAAAGGCAGGACGCCTGCGGCGAGAGCGGCATTAAATCCCATTCCGGTCTGGGCGGCAAGCCAGACCGTCCCGAACAGATAGCAGACGAGGGTCCCCACAGCCATACCGGCGAAATGTGCCACCCGGCTGTTCCAGTGTTCGATACTTATTCCGCAGCAGACAGCCATGAATATAAAGCCGATCAGGTAACCTCCGGTGGGACCAAGGAGCTTCCCGGCCCCGCCTGTGAAGCCGGAGAAGACCGGCAGTCCCAGAAGGCCGATGAGCAGATAGACGCAATAGCTGATGACACCGCGGCGGAAGCCGATTATATAGGCTGCGAAATAGATCACCAGGTTTGTCAGGGAGATCGGGACAGGGCTGATCGGTATAGAGATCGAGAAGGGGGCGAGAATACAGGTGGCCGCCGCCATCATAGCGATCAGGACCATGGATTTTGTACTTACGATAGATGTTGTTTTTGCATGTGCTGTCTTCATGGCATTCCTTTCAGAAAAGAGTTCTTCAATATGACTTAGATGTATTAACAAAGCGGGATGGTGTATTGATGGAACAAGTTCTTTATAACAGGAAAGCATTAAAAATCTTTTTATCCAAGAACCTTTTTATCCGGTCAATACTGGCCGGACCTTTACCTCCCGGTCTTATTATTTTTCTGCCGGAGCATCTTTAAGTGATCTTCCCATGCGGGTAAGCATGGCGCGGTCCTGGGCCGTATTATTGCCGACTGTCGTCAGCATATCTCCCGTCAGGGCCGCATTGGCTCCCGCGCGGAAAAGGATCTCTCCGCCGTCGTCAAAATAGCTGCGCCCTGCAGCGAGGCGGATGTATGCGGTCGGGTTCAGATAGCGGAAGAGCGCGACGATCCGGACGATCTCTTCTTTGGAGAGCCGCGGCTGATGCTCCAGAGGGGTCCCCCGGACAGGTATCAGGAAATTGAGCGGGATGGAGTCGATCTCCATCTCTGCCAGCAGCAGCGCCATGTCGATACGGTCCTGCCAGGTCTCGCCCATACCAAGGATCCCGCCCCTCCAGAGTACGT
>DEPS01000077.1 GCA_002358875.1 Lachnospiraceae bacterium UBA3386
TGTATCTTTTCGTCGGTTTTCGACGGGGGTCTTAACTGAGCTTATTCAAATTAATCAACAAAAGCAAAATTGTAGCCTTCAGGGAATAGACAATCGACCCACTATCGTGTACAATAAAAACCATCAGATCAATTGAATATTGTCTATCGTTCCACGCGAAAGTCCCTCCCCTGCGGAGCCGCCTTCAGGAGCCGGTAGCCGGTATTTATGATCGTCAGGTTGCAAAGGAGCGATTCTCCCTGATTAGCCAGCTAATCGCCTGCTAATTGACGCAGCTTGACAGAGATTGACAATAGCATATATCAGTTTAATAAGAAAGCGTCCGCCTCCGTTTGGCATTTTTACACAGTTTTACCCGTTTTTACAGGTTCGTATCAGCTGTAGAGACTACTCCTAAGCGGTAGGTCGGGTGTTCGAGTCACCTCGCGGACGGGCTCAAATGAGAGTGGAACGATTAGCTGGCTAATCGCTCGCTCTCATTTTTCGTTTATAGGGAAACAAAATTGCGAGCAGCCTTCCTGCTAATCAATTAGCTGGGCGGATGTGTATCCAGCTAAGAAAACCGGTTCTCAGCTAATCACCCCAAAAGTGGGTCCGGCTAATACAAGGGGAGCACCTCCTGTCAGGTATGGAAAATCAGCGGAAAACGAAGATAAACCGTGAAAATCCTTCCTGCCAGCGTCCCCGCCGGCTAATCCAGTTAGCAGGGATCGGGATAGACGATCATTCAATTCTTAGCAGCTGCTAATGCAGACGGCACATGGAAAAGTGGCCCGTTTGGATCAGATTGAAACCAAAAATCTGGTCTGAACGGGCTTTTTTCGTGCAAAAAACGGCAAATCACCTGCGGGGAGGAGCATTTTTAACCGGTATCTGCTCTTCTCTTCCGGAAAAAGCGGAGGGGATGGCCACCTGTGCCGAGGCATGGATAAAGACCTGTTCAGCGTCAGCATAACTCAGCCTGGAAAAAGACAAGGAGGACAAACATGCAGAAGAACAACAGCGGGATCGGAGAAAAGGAAAAGATCGTTGAGATCGAGATAGAGAGGCTCAGGGAGTTCAGGGGCCATCCCTTCAAGGTCAGACAGGATGAGCAGATGGACATGCTCATGGAGAGCATCAAAAAGTACGGCATCCTGAATCCACTGATCGTAAGGCCCATACCGGATGGCACATACGAGATCATTTCCGGAAACCGCAGACGGTATGCAGCCAGGGAGCTCGGCTATCGGAAGGTACCTGTGATCATCCGGGTCCTTAAGGATGAGGAAGCCGTGATCAGCATGGTGGACTCCAACATGCACCGGAAGGTCATCTCCCCCAGTGAAAAGGCTTTTGCCTGCAGGATGAAATACGACGCGATCAAGCGCAAGAACGGGTTCAGCAGCAATGGACAGGATGACTACCAGTACAGGGGAAAGAAATCCATCGAGATCATGGGTGAAGAAATGGGCGAGAGCCCCAAACAGGTCCAGCGCTATCTCAGGATCGCGGATCTGGTGCCGGAGATCCTCGAGATGCTTGATGACGGAAAGATTGGATTCACTCCGGCTTATGAGGCCTCATACCTTACCACGGAGGAACAGAGGGACTTGGTCCAGGCAATGGCATACACCCAGTCCTCTCCTTCCCTGTCGCAGGCACAGAGGATGAAAAAGCTCAGCAGGGACGGTGAGCTGGACCTGAAGGAAATGAAAAAGATCCTGGGAGAGGTCAAAAAAGGTGATGTAAACCGGGTTACTTTCAAGAATGAGCAGCTGCACAGGTTTTTCCCGAAAGAATACACTGCCGAGAGGATGAAGGAAAGGATCCTGGATATCCTGAAGCTCTGGCAGGCGCAGGAACTCGGGGATCTGCAGGCAGAGAAGACATCGGAATAAGAAAAAGCAGACAGGAGGACGAAAAAATGGCAAAAGTGATAGCAATCGCGAACCAGAAGGGAGGCTGCGGTAAGACCTCGGTGGCTGCCAACCTTGGGATCGGCCTGGCGATGGCTGGCAAAAAGGTATGCCTGATCGACGCCGATCCGCAGGGGAGCCTGACGGTCAGTCTCGGATATCCGGATCCGGACAGCATCCATGAGACCCTGGCAACCATGATGATGGCCATCATAAATGAGGAGGAGTCCCTGCCCCGGAAAGGGATCCTGCATCACGAAGAAGGCGTGGACCTGATCCCCGCAAACATGGAACTGTCCGGAATAGAGGTATCCCTGTCCAATGTCATGAGCAGGGAAATGATCCTCAAGGAGTTACTGGAAACGATCCGGGATTCCTACGATTACATCCTGATCGACTGCATGCCCTCCCTGGGGATCATGACGATCAATGCCCTTGTCTCTGCAGACAAAGTGATTATCCCCGTGCAGGCAGCATATCTTCCGGTCGTCGGCCTGCAGATGCTCCTTAAAACGATCTCCGTTGTGAAAAAACGGCTGAACAAAAGCCTTTCCGTTGAGGGGATCCTGATCACCATGGTGGATTACAGGACGAATTACGCAAAGGACATAACGGCAATGCTCCGGGAAAGCTATGGAAATGATGTGGGTATTTTGGAATCGTTCATCCCATTCTCTGTAAAAGTGGCGGAGGCAAGCTCAGAAGGAATCAGCATCTTCCGATACGCACCAAAGTGCAAGGCTGCAGAAGGATTTTCAAGACTGACGAAGGAGGTTCTCAAAGGTGAAGAAGATCAGACCAGGACAGAAAATTAAACTGACAAGCGTAGAGGAACTGCTCGGCGTCAGCAATGAAGAATCCGCAATGGATATAGAGATCGTTAAGATCCAGCCCTTCAGGAACCATCCCTTTAAGGTGATCGATGACGAAAAGATGGAGGATCTGGTTGAAAGCATCCGTACAAACGGCATTCTCTCTCCCGTCCTGATCCGTCCGATCGGGAACGACATCTATGAGATGGTCTCCGGCCACCGCAGGATGCACGCAGCAATCCTTCTCGGAATGGACCGGATCCCGGCTATTATTCGCGAGATGTCCGATGACGAAGCCATCGTGAAGATGGTGGATGCCAACATCCAGCGTGAGGAACTGCTCCCAAGCGAAAAGGCCTTTGCGTACAAGATGAAGATGGATGCGATGAAGCGACAAGGCTCAAGACAGGACTTGGAAAAAGAAACAACTTCCACCCAAATTGGGTGGAAGTTGGAAACGGCAGAGATTTTGGGAAAAGAACTTGGAGAAAGTAAAAATCAAATACGTCGCTTCATCCGCCTCACCGAACTGATCCCGGAACTTCTCGAGTATGTTGATCAGAAGCGTCTGCAGTTTACGGTTGCCGTCGAGATCTCATACATCGATAAGGAAGTCCAGAAGTGGCTTTACGAATACATCAAAGACAACGGCATGGTCCGGCTGAACCAGGTTGTCCTCCTTCGGGCTCAGATGAAGACCGGTGCTATCACACAGGCCAAAATGATCTCCATGCTGAACAACAGCCAGCCCGGCAAAGGACCTGCTACTAAACTGACATTCTCAGAGAAGAAACTCAGGGAGTTCTTTCCGGCGCATTACACTTCGACGCAGATGAGGGACGTGATTGAAGATCTGCTGTCGGACTGGAAACATAAACAGGATTTTGAGGAACTGAATGGCAAATAACTGAACTTCAGGGGAGATGATGGAGCATGAGTAAAAACTTCAACTACTACTATGGATCCCAGGCGGACCAGTTCAGCTTTATACGGATTCCGAAGATCATGCTGACAGACAACACTTTTTCTGACCTGTCACTACAGGCAAAGGTGCTGTATGGGGTACTTCTGGACCGCATGTCTCTTTCAAGGAAGAATGGATGGCTCGATGCGGAGAACCGTGTGTTCATCATATATCAGATTGGGGAAATACAGAAAGACCTGGGATTTTCCAAGAAAAAATCGATCGACCTGCTTGCAGAGCTGGAAAAATTCGGCCTGTTGGAGAAAAAGCGCAGGGGACATGGACTCCCGAACATCCTGTATGTAAAGAGCTTCATGTCCGATGCGGATACCGAAGCGGAAAAAATGTCAACTCCGGAGGAGAACAGATCTGTTCCCAGAGGTTCCCAAACAGATACTTCTGGAATTTCGGTCACAGGATCCAAGGGTGATGGTGCTGATACACCAGGATCGTCTGTCATTGTTGACAGAAGTTCCGAAAATGACACTTCTGCCCTGAAAGCAGCTTCCATGAATTCGGGAAAACGGGCAGACAGAACCATAAGATTGTACTCAGAAGAGGATCATGAGGAGGTTTCAGGTAAAGCAGAACCGCTATATAAGAGTTTAGAGGTGTCAAAAACGACACTTCAAGAAGTATCAAAACCGGCACTTCAAGAAGTACCGAAACTGACACCTCAAGAGGTTCCAAAATCAGCACTTCAAGAAGTACCGAAATCGACACCTCTTAAGAATAAGACTGAAATAAACAATACTGAGTTGAGTAATATCGAATCGAATCATATCTCATCGTCAAGTGTAGAGGTAAAGTCAAGAGAGGAGCGATGCGATGAGATGAGATGCGATACGATGGGATCATCCTCACCCATCAACGCGATTGCCGCTGATTACAGGAGCCTTATCTGCCGGAATATTGAGTTTGACAACCTGCTGCTGACATTTCCCCTCAGACATGAACTCCTCAACGGGATCGTTGACCTGATCCTGGAAACGGTCCTGTGCAGGTCAGAGGAGATCCTCATAGCCAGCAGCTGCTTCCCTGCAGAGATCGTAAAGAGCAGGCTACTGAAGCTGAATTACGGGCATATCCGTTACGTCGTGGGATGCCTGGAGACAAACACGACCAAAGTCAAGAATATCCGGAAATACCTTTTGGCAGCGCTGTTCAATGCACCGACGACCATCGATGGGTATTACCAGGCTGAAGTCAATCACAACATGCCTGAATTTGTTCCCGGACATCGGGAAGCAGAATTGAACGTGTGTTGAACTGATCCATCAGGAGACTGAAAGAAAGGAGCGGAACCATGTATACTTTTGCGGGAATTATCACAGGAACTGCAAGGATCATTATCTTGCTGGTAAGGTTTATCCTGAAGATCCTGCTCATCCCGGTCATTATCGGGCTGACTCTGCTGGAGTGGATCTGTACGATCGCAGTGGGATTCTTCGGCCCTCTCTTTGACATCTTTGGAGTAGTTTTGATCGCAACAGGTTTCCTGAGCTATGGATTTGGGCTGGATTCGGTATCGGAGATGTGGAGGACTGTCGGCTTTGGTGTTGCTTTCTGTATGCTTCCCCTTGTTGGAGGATGGATCATCGAGAGGATAACGCTCTTAAATCTGCAGATGTCCTTATGGCTCCATAGATGAATCAGATCCTGACTTTATCGAAAGGCAGAAATAAAGGGTGCTGCCAGCGGTCATTCCGCAGCAGTACCCTTATCTGGCGTTTTCACCCATATCGACATGCTTGAATCTGTCAGTCAGATTAATTGATACGGTGCTTTTCTGAAAGTATAGGTTCCAAAATCAAACTTCTTCGGATCCACCTTATTCGCCAGTTCTCTGCTCGTTATGAAATCTGCTGACACATTCACAAGCAGTTGCTTTTCACCGGTTTCAACAAGATAATACGCTGATGAATCTCTCAGGTAATCTGCCCCTTGAATAATGCCAGGGCTTGCAATCAGGTCTGTAAGCCACTCCGCCTTACTCATCCGCCTCCTTCTAACGAGCGGATAAATGGAATCAGCCTCACTGAATCTGAAATAGCATGCCGCATCTTTTTTATCTCTGCACTTACCTGTCACTTCAAATGAATTCAGGTCAATCGATTCCTTCGTTTCATTGAAGCTGAGCTTTTCATCTTCGTCAAGCAGATAGTCCACGCTGATATCCAAAAGCTGTGCCATAGCCTTCAGATTGTTTATGTCCGGCATTCCCTTGTTAGACTCCCACTTGGCGACAGCCGATCTTGAAACGCTCAGTTTCTGTGCAAACTGTTCCTGAGATAATCCTGCCTCTTTTCTTGCTTCTTTTAGTTTCTCTCCAAATGTCATGATGATGACCTCCTTTTGATTCCGCACCCGTGCGGTTTTCTTTACAGCCTCATCATAGGAAATGATCCCCGTAACCGTAAAGAGATGCACTGTGACAGGGATGTTACTCCCCGTAACACTGTGCATTTCCCGGATTTTCATTCAGGCTCTAAGACTGTCTTCAAGAACTCTGCAAATCCCAATCTGGCGAAATCGCTTAAAGCCGGATTTTTAAACACCAATGTGGAATTCGCTCCATACCATGTTTCGATATCCCCGTCCTTGTTTTCATCAATCGGATTATCCCATCCCACATTATTAATTCAGGATATTTCGAAAGGCTAACATCAAGTAGCTGCGCCAATACTTCCAGATTGTTTTATCAGGCATGCCGTTACCTGCTTCCCATTTTACCACTGCAGATCTTGATACACTTATCTTCTCGGAAAATAGTTCCTGAGAGTGTCCCACTTTTTTCTTGCTTCCTTTAGTTTTTCTCCAAACGTCATGATGATGACCCCCTTTTTAAAAATACTGTCTAAGAGTTTTTAGCAGCCTCATCATAGACCGATTCATGAGAAGTCTTTCTGATATCCTGGCAGACTGCCGCGTGGCTTTCTCTCAGATGACTGAGTCGGAAAAGGCTGTAGTTGCAAATCCCTGGTCGGGAAGAACGCCTTGTCTGGCTTCCTAGCCCTGATGAATGCGGCGCCTGCAGGACATTGAGAAACTTGAAACTGCAACCTCCACCTGTTCGGAAGAAATCAATGGATATAATGACTTAGGATTCTCGCGTAAATA
>DEPS01000180.1 GCA_002358875.1 Lachnospiraceae bacterium UBA3386
AGAGAACTTTTCACTGTCAAGTAGTTGTAGTAGCCGGTTTCTATATTCAGTATAGAAACGCCCACACAGTTACGTTATCAGATGAGATCTCTGCGGACTCATATCTTAAATCTGAGCAAATACTGCCTATTCTTGGAACTGTGAAAGTCTGGGGCATACAAGATACGGATGTGTGGTTTACAGATGTTGAAAATCCCGAAAAAAGATTCCAGATTGGATATATTACTCCAGGCATGTCAGAGACAATTAAACTGGAAAAAGGCAAGTGGTATATTGTTCATGGAGCGGGAGATATAACAGTTCAAATGGTAAATGTGAGGATACCTTAAACAACCAAATTCCAGTTTGTCTGACCAGCCGGAAAATATTGAGTGATTGATTGAGTGATTTGCCTGCTGCGTGGTGCGGAAACGCCCGTCCTTTCAAGGTTTTAAAAATGACCTGTCCGCTCCTGAGCGGAAGGGGGGGCGAATCCCCCCCCCCGGGAACGGCCCGGAAGAGTGTTGTAAGCCTTATTTTGTGCGGCTTTCAGCACTCTTCTGTTAGATCTGTGTGAAACGACCATGATACAATAATACACAATATCAGCAAATATACGGCTAAGAGGAGGTACAGGTTCGCTGCCAAAGTGTGTACTTGTTCTAAGGTGGGAAAGTTATCGTACTTCAGTATTAGCAAAGGAAAACAAGAGGGGTGATCATTTGGAGAAAAAGAATGATTATAGCAGCAAGAGCTTCCACAAGTTCTGCTTCGTCTTGCTGATGACTCTGTTTGCCATCCTTATGGTCGTTGTAATTCTTCAGGATGATGTGGATGAGTCAACGCTGCTGCATACGGCAGTCTGCGCGATGATCATGCTGATGAACGTCATTCTGGCTGTATGTTACAGCTCCGGACACTATCTTACCACACAGTATCAGGATCAGATTTACATGATGCTCCTGATACTCGTCAGCTTGAGTCTTCTGATACTCGGCGTTTACAGGCTTGTGATCTTCGGTTCCTCCTATTATAATCTGGAGCCATATATTTTACAGGTTTCCCTCATTCTGACAGCTGCATGGACCTGGTTGTTCGGCTTTTTTTATCTGACTTTTTTTGCACTTCCCAAGAAACGGAAAGAGAGAATCCGAAATGTCATTATTATTATCTCTGTTCTTTTCATCGCACTGGTGATTACAAATCCTTTGACCGGACTTCTGATCGGCGAAGCAGGATCGAAAGGCACTTCTCCCGGTCCGCTTTTTTCTCTTTCGTGGGCCTACTCCCTGGGACTATCGGCATGGTACAGTGTCATGATCCTTAAGTTCGTGGAAAACAGGCGGACAAAAATTGCCTTGCTGATCTTTGGAATACACACGCCGCTCTGGTTTGTCTTAGATGTGGTGCTAGGCTTTGAAAGAAGCAGCTACGCCTCGTTTACCTTTCTGGAGACCTTCGCCAGTTTCCTGTCGGTGTTTGCAATCTTTTGTTTTATTTACATCGAAAACAGCCGGAACCTCCAGGAAAAGGAGATGGCCCTGACACAGTCGAAGCTGAATGCCCTGCAGCTGCAAATGAATCCGCATTTCATGACAAACGCCCTGAATGCCCTCACCATGCTGACGGATATGGATCCGGAGGCTGCAAAGCGCATGATTGCGGATATGTCAGGATATCTACGTGAGAACTTCTATGATCCGAGCGAAGAAAAAAGCCTGATGATCCCCTTTTCCAACGAACTGGAACGCCTGGAACGCTATCTGGCCATCGAACGCATCCGTTTTCCCGGGATCAACGTGTATTATTGGCTGGAAACTACCGGATTTGAGATTCCGGCCATGACGCTGCAGCCATTGGTGGAAAATGCGATTATGCACGGCATCTGTAAAAAGAAGCACAGCAAAGGCTGTATCGAGATCCGGTCTTCGGAAACGCAAAAAGCTTATACGATCATCATAGAGGACGATGGGGCAGGATTTGATGAAAACGAGCTTTCCGAGGAGAGAACAGGAGAAAGAAGTAAAAAGCATATCGGTATCCCGAATACCAGAAAGCGGCTGGAATTGATGTGCGAGGGGAGCCTTACGATCCGCAGTACACCGGGCAGAGGAACCGTCTGCGAGATTTCGATACCGAAACATGGAGCTTAACAGGAGAAAATGGAATGTTGGCATTATGTGTCGATGATGAAAGATTAGGACTTGAGGCTTTAAAACGGGTGGTTTCTTCCGTTCCGCAGGTGACCGGTACTGCCGCGTTCGAAAACGAGAGTGAGGCACTTCTGTGGGCTGGGCATCATCGCCCGGACGTTGCCTTTCTGGATATCCAGATGCACGATATGGGAGGGCTTATGCTGGCACAACGATTACGTGCGCTGCACCCGTCTCTCCCAATCATATTCTGTACGGCTTATGAGAACTACGCTGTCCGGGCTATGAACCTCCATATCGACGCATCTTATCTGATGAAACCGATTCAGAGAGAGGCGGTCGCGTATGAGTTGGACCGCATTCTTGCAAAGCCGCCGGAAAAACTGCTGGATGTGGTGTGCTTTGGCAATTTCGATGTGTTTGCGAGCGGGAAGCTCATAAACTTCAGACGCAGTATTTCCAAAGAACTGTTGGCCTGCCTGATCGACAGGAGGGGGGCAAAAATGACAATACCGGAACTGTATGCGATTGCCTGCGATTCCCGGAAGGATTTATCAAGGCAGTCTGTCTATCAGGCTCTTTATTCGCTGAAGGCAACGCTGAATGCGGTCGGAGCGGATGAGGTACTGATCTCGGAACCGGGAAGCTACGCCATTGATATATCCAGGGTCAGCTGCGATTATTACCGCCTGTTGGATGGGGATGAAAATGCAGCGCAATCTTTTATGGGAGAGTATATGAAGCAGTATTCCTGGGCGGAGGAAACCTGTGGGTGGCTGACAATGAAGTATCAGGGAAGGTGAAAACAGATCGGAATCATCTCGTCAGAGCCTTGTTAGAGTTTTGTTAGATTGCAATGATATAATGTTCTGGAATATATTGAACGATAATCTGATTTTGAAAACGCTCAGGAAAGGAATGATGTATCATGCAGGAGAATGTTATGATCAGCGGGAACAAACGGGTCACTGGCGGCAGTTACGACAAGGCATTGGCTGTTAAGTGTGTCAACGGCACCTTTGTCGGGGAGAAGACGGAGAACATCATTGCCTATAAAGGCATTCCTTTTGTCGGCCGACAGCCCGTCGGTGATCTGCGGTGGAAAGCTCCCGTGGATGTTCTGCCGGACAATGGGGTTTATGAAGCCTGTCACTTTGCAAAAGCCCCTGTTCAGGCACCGGGCGATTCCGCTGTCAAATATGGTATGAGCGAGGATTGCCTGTACCTGAACATCTGGAAGGCTGACAAGACAGCCGCAGGGAAGAAGCCGGTAATGGTATGGATCTACGGCGGCGGTTTTGAGGTAGGCGGAACGACGGATCCGCAGTATGACGGCCATAACTTTGTGAAGGAGAACCCGGATGTCATTCTCGTTACCATCGCTTACAGGGTCAGTTTCTTCGGCTTTCTCCATCTGTCGCACCTGCCGGATGGGAAGGACTATGAGGACGCATCGAATCTGGGACTTATGGACCAGATTATGGCATTGAAATGGGTGCATGAGAATATTGAGGGCTTCGGCGGAGACCCCGACAATGTAACCATCTGGGGCGAGTCTGCCGGCGGGGCAAGCACCACCCTGCTTCCGTTGGTTAAGGGCTCACATAAGTATTTCAAGCGCGTTATCGCACAGAGCGGTTCTCCTACCCAGACGAGGACTCCGGAACAGGCCATTGCATGCACGGACAAGCTGATGGAGACGCTCGGATGCAAGACCGTTGCCGACCTTATGAAGGTCAGCGCTGAGGAGCTTGCGGACACCTGGGCACGTCTGTACGGGTTTTATCAGGTGCTCGGTATACGTACATTCCCGGAGAGAGACGGCAAATTCCTGCCCTTAAATACATGGGAGGCCTACGCGAACGGCGCTGCGAAGGACATCTCGTTCCTTCAGGGCTGCAACAAGGATGAGATGAATACGTTCCTGGGCGTTATAGGAGAAGATGCCTGGAATGCATGGGCCGGTGGGCGCAAAGCGGAAAAGCTTGACCAGCTGACGGACGAGGAGAAGGCGTTGGTGGAGAGCTACTGCAATGATATTAAGGGCGAAAGCTATGAGCCTACTGTCCGGCTTTTCAGCCAGATCATGTTTATCGCGCCGCAAATCAGGCTGTCGGAGGAACAGACGAAGGCCGGCGGAAAGTCATACACCTACTACCTCACGCCTGAATCCGCTTTGCCGCTGATCAAATGCGGGCACATGATTGAGGTGCCGATCTTATTCAAGCATCCGGAGATAAGAGATTTTTCAGGAAGGGCGTTTGATGAAGCCTTCTCAAAGACCATGCGAAAGATGTGGGTTCAGTTCGCCAGGACCGGCGATCCCTCGCTTACCGCAGACATTTCTCCCGATGGCAAGGCGCATGTGTGGCCGCTCTATGACACGGGCGACAAGAAGGTGATGGTGCTCGATGAAAAAGACATCCATACGGCCAGGGAGTCCGAGCTGAAGATTGTTGACTGGGACAGAACATATTTTCTGACCAACTACTATATGCCCTGATTAGAAATGACCTGTCCGCTCCTAAGCGGAAGACCGGGGGTTCGAATCCCCCGGGAACGGCATTAAGAGAGTGCCAGAATCCTTATTTTATGAGGGTTTTGGCACTCTTTTGTTTTATGTTCAGAGATGGATATCCTGAGTGAATGCTGAGTGAATCAAGGGTGCAGATTGACTGATTACGCTGGCTGTCGTATGCTTAAATTAGGAAGATCAAAGGACGGGAAGAAGTGCGCTGTGCCAGAGACAAATCGGTGATTGGCAACCAGTTTCGTAATT
>DEPS01000164.1:0-32691 GCA_002358875.1 Lachnospiraceae bacterium UBA3386
CGCTACGGCTTCCACGGCACCAGCCACTCCTTTGTTTCCAAAAAGCTGGCGGAAGTGGTCGGAAAGCCCTATGACAGCATCAAGACCATCGTCTGCCACCTCGGCAACGGCGCCAGCATTTCCGCTGTAAAGAACGGAAAGTGCGTCGATACCTCCATGGGCCTGACCCCGCTTGAGGGCCTGATCATGGGCACCAGAAGCGGCGACATCGATCCCGCCATCATCGAGTTCATCGCGGGCAAAGAGAACATGACCGCTGCCCAGGTCGTCTCTGTCCTCAACAAGAAATCCGGCGTTTTCGCGCTTTCCGGTGAAAAATCATCCGATTTCCGTGACCTCGAAGATGGCTTCAACAGCGGCGACAAAAACTGCACGCTGGCCATCGAGGCATTCTGCTACCGCGTCGCCAAATACGTCGGTGCCTATGCGGCTTCCATGAACGGTGTGGATTACATCGCCTTTACTGCCGGCATCGGCGAGAACAGCGGATTTGTACGCGCAAAGGTCATGCAGTATCTGGGCTATCTTGGAGCGGAGCTTGACGAGGCCGCAAATAAGGAGCGCGGCGACGTCGTGAAGATCACAAAGGACGGCAGCAAGGTGGAGGCCTATGTCATCGCCACCAACGAGGAGCTTGCCATCGCCCGCGAGACCGCAGCCCTTTGCAAATAAATTCGGTCTGTACGGCTGCATCCTGCATTTATGCAGACGAAAGCGGGGATGAGCTGGAACGATGAAATCAATCCAACCCTGCAGTCAGGAAAATTCTGACCTTCACGCTGTATCCCGCATTCAGAAACAGCAGCCCATATTGATCCGCCTAAAAAGAACCGCCGTTCCGGATTTCCGGAGCGGCGGTTTTTCGGCAGGACGAAATTCAGGCTTTCTGACCTTTTGCATATATTCTTTTTCGGGCGGCTTTTTGAAGCCGGATATTCAGCCTTTCTGTCCCTTTTGCAGATATTCCTTCTCGAAATCTGCGGACGGGAGCGGGCGTGAGAAGTAGTAGCCCTGGACGATGGGGCAGCCGAGTTCCCTTAGGAGCCTGATCTGTTCCGGAGTTTCCACGCCCTCCGCGATAACAGGGATCCTGAGGTTCTTGGCGATGTCAAGGATCAGGGCCACCAGCTGGATGTCCTTCTCATTGTGTTCGATATTGCGGATGAATTCCCTGTCCATCTTGAGGACGTCGATCGGCATGGAGGAGAGCATATTCAGAGAGGAATAGCCGGTGCCGAAATCGTCCATTTCCACCTCGTAGCCCTTTTTGCGCAGGTTGCCGATGACCCTGATGACCTGGTCCGCGTTTTCTGTGTAGGCGGATTCCGTGACCTCCAGCTTGAGGGCTTTATGGTCGATCCTGTTTTTGATCAGGATGCTGTCGAGCGTTTCTTCCAGAAGAGGATCGAAAACGTCCACCCGCGACAGGTTGACGGAAACAGGGATCACCACACCGTACTGATCGCGCCAGAGGGAGATCTGCCTTGCGGCCTCGGCCCATACGTACTTGTCGATGCTGCTGATCTGGCCGCTTTTTTCGAACAGGGGTATGAAGTCGCCAGGAGGGATCATTCCCAGATCGGGGTGGCGCCAGCGGATGAGGGCCTCTGCACTGGTGAGCCTGGGCGGATCGGCCTGAATGTCAAATTTGGGCTGGTAATAGACTTCAAATTCGTGATTGTCCAGAGCCCTGCGAAGGTCGTTTGAAAGGCGCTGTTCGTAGAGCTCACGCTCCAGGATCTTCTGGTCGAAGACGATCAGGTGCTCCTTGTAGTGTCCGCGGGCCAGGCTGCAGGCGGTGTGGGCTCTGTCAAACAGCTGCTCGGGATCCACCTTCTCGCGCCAGGGCATGACGCCCATCCTCAGGCGGATGCTTACATTGGGAACCAGCCTGTCGAGCGTCTCCTGAAGGCGGTTGAAAAGGGCCTGGTAGTCATCCTTGTAGCGGCAGTAGAGATCGAAGTGATCCCCGCCAAACCTTCCGGCGATGCCCAGGGATTCTTTTGCGATGGCCCCGATCTCATTTCCCAGGGCGCGAAGCACATGGTCGCCGAAGGCCCGTCCGTTCAGGGCGTTGACGGAATGGAACTGCTCAATGTCCAGGGAGATGGCGTCAATGGGCCTGTCCGGATGCTCCCGGTACATGCGCTCGGCATACTGGAAGAAATAGCTTCGGTTGAAGAGGCCGGTGAGTTCATCCGTCTCTGTGGCGGAAATGAGCTTTTTTGCCCTCCTTGCCGTCTGCATGTTGAGGATCAGAAGGATAAAGATAATGAGCATGACGGCTGAGACAATGAAGGATACAAGACCGAAATTGTCTATGATCAGGTCGGAGATGGTGAGCCGGGCGTCTTCCGATATATAATAGGAGACAGCCGCGTTGACAGCGGAGGAAGGAACCAGATTGACGGTCTTTGCCAGGATGGAATACAGTTCCTTTTCCCTTCGGTCGACTGACAGACAGTATTCCAGCCCCAGGCCGGTGGTAATGGTGGTGAGACGGTATTTTTCACACAGTCTGGCTATGTTGTTGTAGCGGTAATTACTGATCAGGATGCAGTCCGCGGCGCCTTCCGAAACGGCCTTGAGACAGGCGGGCGTATCCGGATAATAAACCTTTTCCCATTTGGGGTAGTGCTCGGAGACGAAGGCGTCGTAGTTGGGATTTCCCTCGTTGACAGCCACTTTCACAGTTTCTTTTTTGGCGAACTGGCTCTGGTCCGAAATACGCAGGACCGCATACATCTCTGTTTCCATCAGGGGAGGAGACATGATGACATCTCTTTCCTCGCCTTCAAATCCCTGGAGATTGGAGGGAAAAACGCAGTCGACCTCCCTGTTTTTGAGGGCCTCCATAGCCGCCGAGGCAGTCGGATAGGCTGTGGCTTCGAAATCCAGATGGGCGTTGACGAAGATGTCCTGTGCATAGGCCAGGTAGTCCTTCATGAGACCGGTCAGCTGTCCTGTCTCCTTATCCTCCGCGCAGAAGGCCAGATAGTTGTCCTGGTAGCCCAGCCGGATCGGGCCGTGGGAGGAAAGCCAGGAGAGCTCGTCCTCCGATAGAAAGGCATTCGCCCCGGCCCTCCTGAAATATTTCTCATACATCTTCAGGTTGTAATAGCGGTTTTCGTCCTGGATCCGGTTCATTGCGGCGTTTATGTCGGCCAGAAGATCGGGACGGTTTTTGCTGACGGCGAAAAAGAAATCCGAGGACCCGATCTTGTAGATCGGGATGGCTTTCTCAGGGTCGGTGAAGCCGTCGATCGTGACAAAGGCGTCAAGCTCTTTGTCTTCAAGCATGCGGACCGCCTCATCCTCGGTACTGGCGAGTTCGACGAGTTCTGCGCTGATATTGTTTTTCTGTGCCCAGTCAGTAAAAAAGTCCTGCTGGATGCTGCCCCCGTTCACACCGATCCGTTTTCCGTTAAGGGTGGAGACGTCGGACAAAGAAATATCGTGGTTGCCGGGCTTAATAAAGAGATAGTATTCCTCCGTCCCCATTGGAAGAGAGGAGAAGGACATGGATCC
Organism: Lachnospiraceae bacterium UBA3386; assembly: GCA_002358875.1. Taxonomy (GTDB): domain Bacteria; phylum Bacillota; class Clostridia; order Lachnospirales; family Lachnospiraceae; genus CAG-791. The sequence goes on from DEPS01000164.1 coordinate 3,529, forward strand.
TTCGCGTTCAGCCTTGTAGGAGACATCGCTTAAAAGATCGATCTCTCCCTTTTCCAGCATCTGTAAAAGCTCCGTCCAGCTTCCGCTTATATATTGGTATGTCCAGCCGGTGTAGGCGGCGAGCTTGAGCTGATATTCATATCCGTAGCCGGACCTGCGTCCTGACTTGTCGATGGTGTTAAAAGGGGATTCAAACCATCCGACCCGGACGACCTTATCCCGGGCCTCTTCACCTGCCTCATTTCCCTGCCGGGCCGCGGCCGGGGCCGAAATGGTAAAAACAAGGAAAAGGCAGAAAAATAATACGGCTGAACGATGCAGCAGTTTGACCATGGAAGATCTCCTCTTTTCATCTGTTTTTCATCAGTCGCGATCGTTCAGAAGCTTTTCGTGCCCTGAACAGTTACATGCTCTGAACAATTACATTTTTACATAAATATTTTATCAACTAATGATAACATATGCATTATTATTTTTCTATTCTAAATAAATCAAAGCTGACTGTTCTGTTTCCATGGGATGCAGTAGTTTGTATTGTACGCCGTGAGTATCAGTTTTTTGCTTCTTCCGGAAAGCTGTAAAAAGATAGATAAAAATAAAATATGTAAAGAAAAAAATATTGACAAACAGGGTATACGTCCCTATAATATCTTTCGTGTGATTTTCTTGACGATAGAGCGACAGACACGCAGCAGGTCATCGATTATTCCGATCGTGGCCCAGCGCACGACCAAGGCCGCCTGCGTCGGACTGTCGCCTTACACAAATATACAGTAGAGGAGGTGTTAATCATGTCGATCTGCCCTAAGAATAAATCTTCGAAGAGCCACAGAGATAAGAGGAGAGCAAACTGGAAAATGACTGCTCCCACTCTGGTCAAGTGCAGCAAGTGCGGCGCCCTGATGGTTCCCCACAGAGTCTGCGCAAAGTGCGGTTCCTACAACAAGAAGGAGATCATCCAGGTAGAGGATTAATTATCCGGAGGATGGTTTCAGGACATGAAATTGTCATGGAGGGCCTCCCATTGCAGAAACTGCAGTGGGAGGTCTTTTTAAAGATACAGGAGGTGGACACACGTAAATGGCTAAACAATATGTACGTGTAGCAGTGGATGCCATGGGAGGCGATCTGGCACCGGCCGAGCCGGTCAAGGCGGCTGTACAGGCGCTTCAAAACAGAAAAGGCCTCCAGGTGACGCTTGTCGGTAAGGAAGAGCTTATAAAAGAGGAGCTTTCAAAATATAAATATCCCGAGGACAGGCTTGAGATCCTCGATGCGCGGGAAGTGATCGGGATGGCGGAGCCTCCGGTCAATGCCATCCGCCAAAAGAAGGATTCCTCTATCGTAAAGGGACTTCGGCTTGTAAAAGAGGGAACCTGCGACGCTTTTGTGACGGCAGGAAGTACCGGCGCGACCCTTGCCGGGGGACAGCTCCTTGTCGGCAGGATCCGGGGTATCGAGCGGCCGCCTCTTGCCCCCCTTATGCCTACGGCAAAGACCCCGGTCCTTCTGGTGGACTGCGGCGCGAACATGGACGCCCGCGCTTCACAGCTGGTCCAGTTTGCCCAGATGGGTTCCATTTATATGAGGAATATGACCGGAATTGAAAATCCCCGTGTGGCCCTTGTCAATGTAGGCGAGGAGGAGGAGAAGGGCAATGCTCTGGTGAAGGAGGTCTATCCTCTTCTTAAGGCCTGTGAGGGAATCAATTTTATAGGAAATATCGAGGCCAGGGAGATCCCCGCCGGAGCAGCAGACGTCGTGGTCTGCGATGCCTTTGTCGGCAACGTGATCTTAAAGCTCTATGAGGGGCTGGCTTATACACTGATCCACAAGATCAAGGATGCTCTGATGACAAGTCTGCGCTCAAAGATCGGCGCGCTGCTGATCAAACCCGCACTGAAGGGGATGCTGACGGAATTTGACATCTCCACTTACGGCGGAGCCCCAATGCTGGGTCTGAGGGGTCTTGTGGTCAAGACGCACGGCAATTCCGAGGCGGTCGAGATACGCCACGCGATCGAACAGTGCATTCTGTTTAAAAGGAAGGATATAAACGGTCAGTTCATCAAAGAGATGGGGCTGGAACGCCCGAAGACCGATAGTGAAAATGAGATACAGTGATCGCTTTTGGATCCGTAAGGATCCTTTCGGTCATGAATGGTACAGGAGGTAAGGATGAATATGGAATTTAAAAAATTGTGCGCCATTATCGTTGATGTTCTGGGCGTGGATGCAGGCGACATCACACCGGATACCACCTTTGTGGATGATCTGGGCGCGGATTCTCTTGATGTCGCTCAGATCATTATGGGGATCGAGGAAGAGTTCGACGTGTCTGTGGACGCGGAGGTCGCTTCCAGAGTTTCAACAGTGGGCCAGGCGCTCGAGCTGATCAAGAATGCGGTCGGTGAATAAAGGAAAAACTATGACAGAAGCATCACTGGATGTACTGGAGGAGCGGATTGGCTACCGGTTCAGGGACCGGTATCTTCTTAACTGCGCCCTGACACATACGTCTTTTGCGAATGAACAGAAAATACAGACCCTAAGGGATTATGAACGCATCGAGTTTCTGGGAGATGCTGTCCTGGAAATGCTCTCAAGCGAGTTTCTCTACAGGACCTATCCGGAGAAAAAAGAGGGAGAGCTGACCAAGCTCAGAGCCTCGCTGGTATGCGAACCTGCGCTTGCTTTTTGCGCCAGAGATTTGTCGCTGGGGGACTTCATCCGCCTGGGAAAGGGCGAGGAGGCCGGCGGCGGCAGGGAGAAGGATTCCATCATCTCCGATGTAATGGAGGCTCTGATAGGAGCCATGTACCTGGACAGCGGCTCTGTGGAGGAACCCCGGCGGTTCATCATGAAGTATATCCTGTCCGATCTTGAGGACAAAAAGCTCTTTTATGATTCCAAGTCGATCCTGCAGGAACGGGCCCAGCGGGACGGCCTGGAGGTAACCTATGAGATTCTTGAGGAGAGCGGCCCCGGGCACAGAAAGACCTTCCGGGCGGCGGTCGCAGTCGGAGGAAAGCGGTGCGGCCTTGGAGAGGGAAGATCCAAGAAAGCTGCGGAACAGCAGGCGGCCTACGCAGCTCTGCGGGGGCCCTTTAAAGACACAAAGCGCGATTAATACGTGGCGTCATGCCGCTAAGAGCGGCAGACCAATTAAAGCGGCAGACCAGCTAAAGCGGCAGGCCTCTTTAGCCGGTCAAAAATCAGGTAGCGGGAATTGTATTTAAAGAGTATAGAGATCCAGGGCTTCAAGTCCTTTGCCAATAAGATCAGATTTGAATTTCACAACGGCATCACCGGGATCGTCGGTCCAAACGGAAGCGGCAAGAGCAATGTCGCCGACGCGGTCCGGTGGGTGCTGGGCGAGCAGAGAGTCAAGCAGCTGCGCGGTTCCTCCATGCAGGATGTTATTTTTGCGGGAACACAGGCGCGCCGGCCGCTTGGCTTTGCTTATGTTGCCATCACGCTGGACAATTCGGACGGGGCTCTTCCCGTCGAATACCGGGAGGTGACAGTGGCGCGCCGGATCTACCGGAGCGGAGAGAGTGAATATCTTCTCAACGGAACGGTCTGCAGGCTGCGAGACGTCAACGAGCTTTTTTATGATACGGGCATAGGCAAAGAGGGGTATTCTATCATCGGGCAGGGACAGATCGACCGGATCCTGTCGGACAAGCCCCAGGACAGACGCGCCCTCTTCGACGAGGCGGCCGGAATAGTCAAATACAAGCATCGCAAGGAACAGACCCAGAAGCGTCTCGACAGCGAGCGCGAGAACCTTGTGCGCCTGACGGATATCGTCGGGGAACTGGAACGCCAGATTCCCTCCCTGGAAAAGCAGCAGGAAAAAGCAAAGGTCTACCTGCGTTACAGGGATGATCTCAAGCGCCTGGATGTGAACGCTTTTCTGATTGAAAATGAAAAAAACACCAGCCGGATCGAGGAGCTGAAGGGGCAGGAGGAGACGGCCTCGAGGGATCTTGAGGACGCAAGGAACAGAAACGAGGCCCTCAGACAGTCTCTGGAACAGCTTCAGGAGAAACGGCGTCAGCTGGAGGGAAAAATTGAAGCCCTGCGCAGCAGAATCACGGATGCCAGCATCGTGCGGGGGCGGATCGAAGGGGATATAAAGGTCCTCGAAGAGCAGATCCGCGCGTCAAAGCAAAGGGCCCAGCGCCTCTCGCAGCAGGAAGAGATCCTGAAAAAAGACATAGGGGAGCGCAGGGAGCAGGAGGAATCCTTTCTTTCGCAGATCAGACAGGCAAAGGAAGAAGCCGCCCGGATCGAGCGTGCTTACGAAGCGGCAAAAAATGCCCTGTCGGACTCTTCAGGCAAGGTTCAGGAGCTGCGGGACCGTATCGAACAGACGAGGGAAGGCATGCTCTCCCAGATGGATCTGCGCGCCAACATCAAGTCCCAGCTTGCCAGCCTTGAGACTCTGGCAGCACAGGAGGCAGGGCGCAGGGACCAGGTTGAAAAGGAGCTTTCCCTTATAAGCGGGGAGCAGGCCCAGACCGACGACGTCATCTCGGCTCTCCGGGTGGAGTTTTCTGCCCTTGGAAAGAAGGTCCGGGAGCTTCAGGAGGGCCAGAAGGAGATCGAGGAAAAGATCGCGGCCCACAAGACCACTCTGGGAGATTCCGATGCGCTACTGCAAAAGGCCCAGTTTTCCTGGCATCAGGAGAAATCCCGGCTGGAGGCCCTGGTGAACCTGGCGGAGCGCTATGAGGGCTACGGCGGAAGTGTCCGCCGCGTCATGCAGGAAAAAAAGCGCGATCCGGGACTGATCGGTTCAGTCGCGGAGCTTCTTGGTACAGACAAAAAATACGAGACGGCCATTGAAGCCGCCCTGGGAGGACAGCTCCAGAACATCGTAACAAAGGATGAGCAGACTGCCCGTCGTCTCATTGAGATCTTAAAAAGAGAAAAGGCAGGCAGGGCGACCTTCCTTCCCCTGACCTCCGTCAAAGGGGCCAAAACCCTTGCGGGGAATCAGGTGCTCAGGGAACAGGGCGTTATCGGGACGGCGGACACGCTTGTTACGGCGGCGGACGGCTGTCTGGACGTCGCGCGCTCCCTGCTCGGACGGACGGTGGTCGTGGATACCTTTGACCATGCCGTCGCGGCGTCCCGCCGGTCCGGACACGGGATCCGGATGGTCACGCTCGAGGGCGAGGTCTTTGCTCCGGGCGGAGCCATCAGCGGCGGTACATATAATAATAAGAGCAACCTGCTCGGCAGACGGCGCGAGATCGGGGAGCTTGAAAAGAGCACGGAGCATTTCCGCTGCGAGGTCGAACGCCTGGAGAAGGCGATCGAGGACACGAAAGAGAGCAGGAATGTTTTAAGGAGAAAGCTTGACGAGAACAAGCGCACTCTCCAGGAGATATATATCAGCCAGAACACGCTCAGGATCCGGATCCAGGAAGAGGAGAAAAAGCTTAAAGAGGCTTCCGGAAATCTGGAATCGCTCAGGCAGGAGCTCCGCTCCTTAAAGGAAAGGGCTCAGGAGACCGGCGCCCAGAGAGAAAAGGCACAGCTCGATCTGGAAGAAAGTATAAAGAAGGAAGAGGAGCTTGGCCTCTCGCTCCAGACCCTTCAGGAGGAGCTCTCGGGGCTCCAGATAAAGGAGGAGCGGGACGCGGCGGATCTGTCTGAACAGGAGCTGAAGAGGAGCCGCACGGAGCAGGCCCTGCAGTTTCATCTGCAAAATGCCGACCGCGTAAAGAGGGAGCTCGAAAACCTTAAGGAACAGCAGAAAAGCGTTCTCGAGGGCGCGAAGGAGGATCTCTCCCTTATTGAAGAGAAGGAAGAAAAAATAAAGGAGCTCCTGTCGGAGGCGGCTCAGTCGGAGGACGAAAAAACGTCAGGAGAGGATGATCTTCGCGAGCTCCGGGTTGAAAACGACGCCCTGACCGAACGGCTTGAGACGGTTGAAAAAGACAGGGAAGGCACTTCAGAGGTCATTTTAGGCCTTGAGAGGGAGTGCATCCGCCTTTCATCGGGCAGGGAGCGTCTGGAGGAGGCTGTCGATCAGAAGGCCTCCTACATGTGGGAGGAATATGAGATCACGGCTTCTGACGCTGCAGCCTTAAGGGACGAAACCCTGACGGACCTGGCCGCCATGAAAAAGGAGATCGCTGCCTTAAGGACAAAGATCAGGGGGCTTGGAAGCGTCAATGCATCCGCGGTCGACGAGTACAGGGAGCTGATGGAACGCTATACCTTTTTAAAGGGACAGCACGACGACCTCACAAAGGGCGCCCTTTCACTTGAAAAAATCGTCGGGGAGCTCGACGAGGCCATGCGAAAACAGTTCAGAGAGCAGTTTTCGGACATTCAAAAGGCCTTTGACCGGGTGTTCCGGGAGCTCTTTGGCGGCGGACAGGGGAAGCTCGAGCTGATGGAGGACGCGGACATTCTGGAGGCCGGCGTGAGGGTCATCGCCCAGCCGCCGGGCAAAAAGCTGCAGAACATGATGCAGCTGTCGGGAGGGGAAAAAGCCCTCACCGCCATAGCGCTTCTGTTTGCCATACAGAGCCTGAAGCCTTCGCCCTTCTGCCTACTCGACGAGATCGAGGCCGCTCTGGATGAGAGCAACGTAGGGCGCTTTGCCCAGTACCTGCACAACCTCACTAAAGGAACCCAGTTCATCGTCATCACCCACCGCAGGGGGACGATGGAACAGGCTGACAGGCTTTACGGCATCACCATGCAGGAAAAGGGCATCTCCACCATGGTCAGCGTGGACCTTGGGGGGAGCGAGGAGCTGGGAGTAAGAAATTAGGATTCAGGGGACGGGAGCCGGACCTCGCCCCATGTGGGTCCGGGCGATCGTTCTGCAGACTGTAAAACAGGACAGACAGGGTAAAAAGCAGGAAACCTAAAGAGAAGGGGATCAAAGGAATGGGATTTTTTGACAGGCTCAAGGACGGCCTTAAGAAGACCAGGGACAATTTTACCGACAGTATGGACCAGATCTTCAACAGCTATGAAAAGGTCACGGAGGATTTTTACGACGAGCTCGAAGAGACCATGATCATGGGCGACATCGGCGTGAGGACGACGGAGGAGCTTTTGGACCACCTCCGGGAGGAGGTGCGCTCGGAGCGCATCCGCTATGCCGCGGACTGCAGGCAGGAGCTGATCCTGGGGATCCGCAACCGGATGAAACAGGGACGGGATGCCTATGATTTTGAAAAGGGTCCTGCAGTCGTCCTGGTGATCGGTGTAAACGGCGTCGGGAAGACGACGTCTATCGGAAAGCTGGCTGCAAATTACAGAAAACAGGGAAAGCGTGTCCTGATCGCCTCGGCGGATACCTTCCGCGCGGCGGCCAACGAACAGCTGACGGAGTGGGCGCGCAGGGCAGGCGTTGATATCATCAGCGCCGCAGAAGGGTCCGATCCCGCCAGTGTCGTCTATGACGCCGTACAGGCCGCAAAAGCGCGAAGGATAGACATTCTTCTTTGCGACACTGCCGGACGGCTTCATAACAAAAAGAACCTGATGAAGGAGCTCGCAAAGATAGACAGGATCATCACACGCGAGTTTCCCGGCTGTTACCGTGAGAACTGGGTCGTACTGGATGCGGCGACAGGCCAGAACGCTGTCTCCCAGGCGAAGGAATTCGCTTCTGTGACGAATCTGACGGGCATCGTCCTGACCAAGATGGACGGTACGGCAAAGGGAGGCATTGCCATCGCGGTCCAGGCCGAGGTCGGCGTTCCCGTGAAATTCATCGGCGTCGGTGAGAAGATCGAGGATCTGCAGAGATTTAATCCCGACGAGTACGTCGACGCATTGTTTTACAGGGACTGAATAAATAATGCGATGCGGGGGCAAAAAGTGTTTTTGACGAAGCTCAGTTTTCAACAGTTGTTTACAGGAGAAGTTAATGGAGACAGGAATGGAAAACGAAAAAAACACGCTGCCGGATGAAAACCAGTATCTTACGCTTGAAAAATTCGAAGCCGCCTGCGAGGCGGTGGGGCGGGTGACGCTGGACACGGAGCTGATCTTTTCTGATTACTACAGTGAGCAGACCGGGGCAAAGGTCTATTTAAAGCCGGAAAACATGCAGAGGACAGGCGCATACAAGGTGCGCGGGGCATATTATAAGATCAGCACGCTCTCCAGGGAAGACAGGGAGAGGGGACTGATCACAGCTTCAGCGGGGAACCACGCCCAGGGAGTGGCCTATGCTGCCAGGGAATGCGGGGCGAAAGCGGTCATCGTAATGCCCACGACGACCCCCCTGATCAAGGTGAACCGCACCAAGGCTCTTGGAGCGGAGGTCGTCCTTTACGGCGATGTCTATGACGACGCCGCGGCGCGCGCCGAGGAGCTGGCAAAGGAGCATGGATATACCTTCATCCATCCCTTTGACGACCCGGAGGTGGCTACCGGTCAGGGGACCATCGCTATGGAGATCATCAAGGACCTGCCCCTCGTGGACATCATCCTGGTGCCTGTCGGCGGGGGCGGCCTGGCGACCGGCGTCTCCTGTCTTGCCAAGCTTTTAAGACCGAATGTAAAGGTCATAGCGGTCGAACCTGAGGGCGCAGCCTGCCTGAAGGCTTCATTTGAGGCGGGCCATGTGGTCACTCTCGGAGAGGTCAACACCATCGCGGACGGCACTGCCGTCAAGACCCCCGGAAAGAAGATCTTTCCTTATTTGCAGAAAAACATCGATGAGATCATCACGGTCCCGGATCACGAGCTTGTCACGGCCTTCCTCGATATGGTGGAAAACCACAAGATGGTCGTAGAAAACTCGGGTCTTCTGACAGTAGCGGCTCTCCGCCACATCCGCTGCAGGGGAAAAAAGGTGGTCAGCGTCCTGTCCGGCGGAAATATGGATGTCATCACAATGTCCTCCGTCGTACAGCAGGGCCTCATCCTGCGTGACAGGATCTTCACAGTCTCCGTCCTTCTTCCGGACAAGCCGGGTGAGCTGCACCGCGTCTCGGGCCTCATCGCCGACGTCAACGGAAACGTGATTAAGCTCGAGCACAACCAGTTCGTGACCATAAACCGCAGCGCTGCCGTGGAGCTCCGCATCACTCTCGAGGCTTACGGGACGGATCACAAAAAAGAGATCATCGCCGTCCTTGAAAAGAACGGATATAAGCCCCGCCTCGTCAGGACCCGTTCCTGACCGGTCCCTGCCGGGCTGCCGACAGCAGGCTGTGAACAGTTATCAGATCAAAAAGTGATCTCCGACAGATGTTTTTAGGAGGTTTATGATCATGCATACAAACGACTCGGCGTCAAATCCGAATGTAAGACGGTCGCTCTATTATGCCAATATCATTTTTCTCTGCTCTCTGACGGTCATATCGCTGACTTTTGCCATGTTTGTTTTTTTCAGACCATGGGTCGGGAAAAAAAGCGAAAGGAAGAGGCTCTATTCCGAAGGCCAGATAGAGGAAATCAAAGAGACATCTGCCCTGAAGGAGCGGGAGGAGATTTTCTCACAGATGCAGTCCCTGCTGGGATCCGGAGACGGCGCGACCCTGGCGCTGAGAAAATTTTTCCAGGACAGGATCGTCGCGGTTCTGGACGGGAAGTATTATTTTTTCCCTGTCTCCGACCGGGTTGATAAAAACCCTTTCAGTCCGGACGCGTTTTCTAAGAAAGAAGATGAGATCGTCTATACGGCGGAAACCCCCGCTGTCTTTATCACGAAGGGCGTGTATATTTCGGATGATAACGGCCGTATAGACTGGGACAGGCTGGCCGACAGCGGTCTTCGCGACGTGATGATCAGCGCAGGCTCTGTCACCTCGGAAAGATTCGTGCCCGATGAACAGGCTGACCGCAACTGCCGCAAGGCTGTCCAGAAGGGATTCAGGGCGGGACTCAGCGTCGAGATGGAGGAACCTGCTTCGGAGGAGGTGCTGACTGAGGCTGCAGCCTGTGCCGCGGAGCTTTACTTAAAGCACGGATCCATGACCGGAACAGGAAGCCAGGAGGCTGATATCGACACTGATATAGCCGGGCCGGAGGTGCTGATCAGGGTAAAGGACCGGGAAGGAGGAGTGCCGGACGAAAGCGAAAAAGCGCAGTGGACGGATACTGTCTCCCTTTTGTGTGAAAAGATAAAGGTAAACGTGGGGGAACCGGTCATTGGCATGAGCTTCTATTCATGCGGTGCCCGGCTGGACATGGAGCGGGTTTCAGGTTACAGAAGATGGATCATTGATTATGAGAAGTCGCCTGTATTTCCCTACAGCTTCCTGTTCTGGGAGTACGAGGGGGGCGCTCACGTGCACGGGGTGCCCGGCGTCTGCCCTCTCTATGTAAAGGTTGAAACAGGCCGGTAAAATGGCTTGATAAAAGTCAAGATTTTTTGGCTTGATAAAAGTCAAGATTTTTTGCTTGACAAGCAGTAGACTCGCATGTAAAATACGACAGGTATGGAAAAAATTGTGGAACAGGGACTGCTGTACGATTTTTACGGACAGCTTCTCACTGCACATCAGCAGAAAATTTACGAACAGGCCGTCTATGACAACCTCTCTTTTAACGAAATTGCGGAGGAAGAGGGGATCAGCAGGCAGGCCGTACACGACCTTGTCCGCCGGACGACGGCGCTTATGCAGAAGTATGAGAAGAGACTGGGGATGATCCGGCGTTTCCGGAGCATCCGCAGGTCAGCTGATCTGATCTGTGAAGCCGCGGACGGATGCGGCAGCAGGGAGGAGCTTGCGGACTGTGTCAGAGGTCTGGCGGAAAAGATCCGGAAGGATCTGGATTAAGGAAAGGAATACGGATAAAGCATGGCTTTTGAAAGTCTGACAGACAAACTGAATCAGGTGTTCCGCTCGCTCAGCGGCAAGGGGCGGCTGACGGAGGAGGATGTCAGGACCGCCATGAGGGAGGTCAAGATGGCTCTCCTCGAGGCGGACGTCAACTTTAAAGTCGTAAAGAAGTTCGTATCCTCCGTTCAGGAGAGAGCGGTCGGAGCCGATGTCATGAACGGCCTTAACCCCGCGCAGATGGTCATTAAGATCGTCGACGAGGAGATGACGCAGCTGATGGGATCCGAGACCACGGAGATCCGCCTGGAGCCTGGAAGGGATGCCACGGTGATCATGATGGCCGGCCTTCAGGGCGCCGGTAAGACGACGACGGCCGCCAAGCTGGCGGGAAAGTTTAAGTCAAAGGGACGTAAACCTCTTCTGGTCGCTCTGGATATATACCGTCCCGCCGCGATCAGGCAGCTCCAGGTCAACGGAGAAAAGCAGGGCGTCGATGTTTTCTCGATGGAGGGCGGAGTAAAGCCTGCCAGGATCGCCGAGGCTGCCATGAGCCACGCCAAAGCCAACGGCGAGACTGTCATCATCCTGGATACAGCCGGACGTCTGCAGATCGACGAGGCCATGATGCAGGAGCTTGCCGAAATAAAGGAGACGGTCACGGTCCACCAGACCATACTGGTCGTCGATGCCATGACCGGCCAGGAGGCCGTAAATGTGGCAAAAACCTTTGACGAGAAGGTCGGCGTCGACGGCGTGATTCTGACCAAAATGGACGGCGATACCCGCGGCGGCGCGGCGCTTTCCGTCAAGGCTGTCACCGGAAAACCGATCCTCTACGTCGGTATGGGCGAAAAGCTCTCTGATCTTGAGCAGTTTCATCCGGACCGGATGGCGAGCAGGATCCTGGGCATGGGCGATGTGCTGACCCTCATCGACAAGGCGCAGGAGGCGCTCGACAAGGAGGATGAGGAGAAGAGCCGCGACATGGCGGGCCGTGTCAGGAAGGGAAAGTTCGATTTTAACGACTATCTCGAGAGCATGAAGCAGATGCGGAAAATGGGCGGTATGTCCAGTATCCTGTCCATGCTTCCCGGACTTGGCATGAGCAGGGATATGATCGAGGGCGCGGTCGACGAGAAGCAGCTCAAACAGACGGAGGCCATCATTCTCAGCATGACCCCGCAGGAGCGCGCCAACCCCAAGATACTGACACCCCAGCGCAAGTTCAGGATCGCGAAGGGATCCGGCTGCGACATTGCGACGGTGAACCGCTTCATCAAGCAGTTTACACAGATGCAGAAGATGATGAAGACGATTGGAGGAGGAGCGGGAAAACGCCGCGGCAGAAATCCTCTCTCCGGAATGTTCGGAGGAATGGGCGGCAGACGGGGAGGTTTTCCCTTTTAATCTGTAAAACAATATTCCGGACTGCAGTCAGCGTGATCTGCGGCAGACAGCCGGCAGTCATATTCACAAAACAAAATCATGACGCACAGCAGGCTGGAGGACAGCGGAATTTGTGATAAAGGGTCAATAAAGTATATTTTTTTCAGAAGGACATCGCTCTGAAATAAAAAAGAATCGGCAGGGCGTATGCAAAGAGGAGGAAAAAACAATGGCAGTAAAAATCAGACTTACAAGAATCGGAGAGAAAAAGGTTCCGCTTTACAGGATCGTCGTCGCTGACGCCTCTACCCCCAGGGACGGCAGGGCGATCGATACGATCGGCCACTACAATCCCAACACGGATCCGGGCACGGTCGTGATCGATGAGGAAGCGGCGAAGAAGTGGCTTGGCAACGGCGCGCAGCCCACAACAGTCGTTAAAAAGCTGTTCAGGCAGGCCGGCATTCAGTAAGAATGAAGCAACTGTTCAGAGCCGCTGCCGGAAGGATCGCCTATGAAAGAATTGGTTGAAGTAATAGCGAAAGCACTTGTCGATCATCCCGATGAGGTGGTTGTGACCGAAAAGAAGGAGGGAAGGAACATCCGAGTTCAGCTTCATGTAGCTCCTTCAGACATGGGAAAAGTGATCGGGCGTCAGGGAAGGATCGCAAGGGCGATCCGTTCCGTCGTTAAAGCTGCTTCCACGGAGGATGACTGCCGGATCGATGTCGACATTGACTGATCTGCAGATAAAAAAGGGCGGCGTAAAAAGCCGCCTGTTTTTTATACAGCGGAAAGGACATGCCTTAAGGGGTTATGGTAAAAAAATGGGACGAAAACTGACTGAAAGGTTTCAGGTAGGCGTGATCACCGGAACGCACGGCCTCAGGGGAGAGGTGAAGGTCTTTCCCACGACAGATGATCCCGGACGTTTCCTCGATATAAAGGAAGTGACGCTGGATATCCCCGGAGGGGAGCGCCGTGTCAGTATAAGGAGCGTCAAATTCTTTAAAAAATTTGTTATACTCGGTTTTAAGGGAATGGAGCGGATCGAGGACGTGGAGAAACTTCGCGGATGCGCTCTGATTGTGGACCGCAAGGACGCTTCACCCCTGGAAGAAGGGGAGTACTATGTTGCGGATCTGATCGGGGTGTCCGTGAGGACACAGGACGGCACAGAGATCGGCACCCTCAAAGAGGTGATCGAAACCGGAGCCAATGACGTCTATGCCGTAGCCCGCGAGGGAAAAAAGGACCTGCTTCTTCCGGCAATTCCGGAGTGTATACTGCAAGTGGATCCGGAAGAAGGTTATATGATCGTTTATGTCATGCCCGGCCTTGAAGATCTCTGAGATCCCCAAAATACAGGAGAGCTTTGAACATACAGGAAGAATTATCAGGGGTAATGACATGCGCTTTCACGTTCTGACTTTGTTTCCCGAAATGGTAAGGGCCGGACTTGACGGAAGTATTTTAGGCCGTGCAGCTTCAAAGGGGCTGGTGCAGATCGAAACGGTGAACATCCGCGATTTTGCGGGTAACCGTCATAACCGTGTTGACGATTATACTTACGGGGGCGGCGCAGGTATGCTTATGCAGGCACAGCCGGTCTTTGACTGCTGCAGGTCTGTGCAGGAGAAAGTCCTGGAAAGGCAGGGAAAAGAAGCGCCGGTCCTGTATATGTCCCCCAGGGGGCGGGCTTTTGACCAGACCATGGCCCAAGATCTGTCCCGGCAGGAGGAGCTGATCCTTCTCTGCGGCCATTATGAGGGAATCGATGCCAGGGCTCTTGACGAGATAGGAGCGCAGGAGGTATCCATCGGTGACTTTGTGCTTACGGGAGGAGAGCTTCCCGCCATGGTCATCATCGATGCGGTCTCCAGAATGATCCCGGGGGTTTTGGGCAACGGAGAGTCTGCGGATACGGATTCCTTCATGAACGGGCTTCTGGAGTATCCACAGTATTCGCGTCCGGCTGTATGGCGGGGGAGAGAGGTTCCTGCCGTGCTGTTATCCGGGGACCATGCCCGTGTTGAGGAATGGAGGCTGGAACAGTCCCTGTCTGTCACGTCTGACAGGCGGCCTGATCTGTACGAGAAATTCGTGAGGGAGCATCCTCAGATCATGGAGGCCAGACAGAAACGTCTGGACCGGGAGCGGCGTCTTGAGGAGCGCAGACTGCGCAGAGAACTGAGAAAGAAGATGGAGCAGCAAACGGGCTCAGCACAGGAGAGCGCATTGGAAAGAACTGACGGTACAGGGTCTCCGGAAAGCCCGGCTGCAGAGGTGCAGACGGCACCCGGGCAGGCAGAATAAGACAAAAATAAAGATATCCTGGAGGTGAGAGACGATGCGCAGAGCAGTCATATACGCAGGAATCTTCATCGCTGCTGTAATCTCCGTTTTTGGAGGGTGCAGCAGGAAGGATGAAAAAACGGAGAAAATCGAGGAGAAGGTCGAGGTCGAGGAAGCTCCTTCGGTCAGCTACGGAGTGTTTCTCGGAGTTGACAGGGACAGCTTTCAGATCAGTGATTTTAAAAATTATGACACGGTCGTCGTGGATGCCCTCGAACTGAGAAAGGAGCAGCTTGCGCAGCTTCATTCCTCCGGACATACAGTCTATTCATATCTTAATGTGGGATCAGTGGAAGACAGCCGCGAGTACTATGAACGTTTTACGGATCTTCTTCTGGACAGGTATAAAAACTGGCCGGAGGAGGACTGGGTCGACGTCACTGATGACAGGTGGAAGAGCTTTGTCACAGGAGATCTTCCGGATATGATCCGGGATAACGATCCTGTCATAGACGGTTTTTTCATCGACAATATGGATATTTACGGTCACATTATGGATTCCCGCAAATACCGTGAAAAGGGTGAGGAGAGCTTTAAGGCACTGGTCTCGGTTCTGGAGAGTTTCCATGAAGCGGGTATTCCCGTGATCGTAAACGGGGCGGATGAATTCGTAGAGCGGCTGATAGAGGACGGAGACGCGCAGCTCCTTCTTGGCGTGAACCAGGAGACAGTTTTTACCAGGATCAAAAGTTATAAATTCGACAGGTTCACACGGCAGGAGGAGAAAGAGCGGGAGCGTCTTACTTCTTATCTGAAAAAATGCAAAGACGCCGGCATGGAGGTTTTCCTTCTGGAATACACAAAAGACAAGTCACTGGCGGAGGAGATCAGGGAATACTGCTCGAAAAATCAATATCGCTATTATATTTCGGAGCATGTGAATCTGGTCGGAACTGAGGAATAAAAGTACAAAGGTATAGCATGGACGCCATTCTGATTGCAGGAAAAACAGGCCTATTTTCAAAAGAGGCACTTAATATTGTCAGTAGATCCTTTGACGTTGTGCTGACAGGGCGCAGGGTCGCCGGAGAGAAAAAGGAGCTGCCGGAAAATGTCTTCCGGATGGCTGCGGACCCGTCTGACAACGACTTTCCAAAGGCGTTTGAAACGCGCCGGATCCGGGCCGTCTGGTATGTGACGGGCTGTACGGACGGAGGAAAGGCGGAGGTCGAGACGGAGAGGATCGAGATGATCCTGAGGCTTTGTGCCGCGAATAAGATCCCCCGTATGTTCATTCTGACGGAAGGGTCCGATCCCGCGGATTACAGAAAGCTCATCGAAAAATGGGATCATTCGGAGGATGAAGCATCGTCTGTGGGCATCGCTGTTGTCATGCTCCCCCTTATTTTGGGGACGGGCTCTGCGACAGGAAGGCTTTGCAGGATCTTCACCGCAATGCGGGACAGACGCCCGGTCATGCTGGACGGGTTTCCGGATACCGGTATTTCCATCCTCTCAATGCGGGGGCTCTGTGTCCTTCTGCTCAGAATGACGTCGGAGACATGGTTTTACCGCGGGATTTTTTCGGCGGACGGCAGTGAAGGCAGGCTTGAGGACCTGCGTTCGCTTCTCTTGACGGTTTATCCTGACGCCGAGATCCGCTTCTCGACTTCTTCAGGCGGCAGAAAAAAAGAGGAAAGAAGTGCCGGCAGGAGCGCCTTTTTCCGGATACCCTCTGTCGAAGGGGAGAATACGGACGGCAGGCTTACTGATATGTACCGTTTCCCTGTATCTGTCAACTGGAAACAGGAGATCAGTGAGCAGTATGCGAGTTATCTGAACGAGGAGAGCGGACGAAAAAATACATGGCGGGAAAAATTCAGATCCTTTATGGGGCGGTTCGGTTCCGCATCCGCAACCCTCCTGGATCTGGCAGTCATGTTTGCAGTGACCCAGTATCTGGCGCAGATCACCTCCGAATCCGTATATTTCAAGGTGGTCGACGTCAGGGTGCTGTTCGTCGTTATGATGGGCCTGATGCACGGTCTGTGGACCGGAACGGCGGCTGCTGTTCTGGAGTGCATCGTGCTGGTCAGCCGTTATAGCCAGATCGGCATTTCCGGCCTTCTGCTGTTTTATAATGTGGAAAACTGGATCCCCTTCGTGTATTACATCACGGCAGGCGTTATCTGCGGTTATACACATCAGAAGAATCAGCAGGAGAAGAATTCCATTATGGCTGAAAATGAACTGATCCGCAATAAGTACCTGTTTTTAAACGATGCATATCAGGCCTGTGTCAGTGACTGCAGACAGCTTCGCACCCAGATCCTGAGCGAAGATGAAAGTTACCAGAAGCTCTACGATGCGGTCTGTGCCATGTCGAGGCGCACGCCGGAGGCGGTTTTCGTGGAGGCAGTGCGCGCCATGCGCCATCTTCTTGAGAATGATTCGGTCTACATCTATCAGATGGATGCATCAGACGGCAGGGCCAGAATTCTTTCGTGCTGTGTGGAGGGCGCTTCAAGGCATAGTCTGGATCTGGAAGCCTACCCGGATATGGCCAGGACGCTCCGCGAAGGGGGGACATGGAAAAACATTTCTCTTCTTGACGGAGCTCCCATGTATGCCTCTGTAGTCCGTTACAGCCGGGCCATGCAGAACCGCAGATCAGGAAATGACCTTCCGGAGATCGTCCTTATCGTGACACTGGAGAGAGCATCCGGAGATCAGCTCAGCCAAAGTTATCTGAATCATTTCATGATCATGTGCGGCCTCTTGCAGGAAGCACTGGAAAAAGCATCGCTTAGGGAGAGAGTGGTCTGATCGGGAGGCTTTCATGGTCATTTTATTGATGTCTATACATCTGGCGGCGGCTTTTTTGATTGCCGCAGCCAGGATGACAGGGGTTTTCCATTTTCCTTTATCCATGTTCCCTGCCCTCTTTATTCTGCCCCTGTGGGGACCTCTTTGCGCTGTGGCGGCTGAGATTCATATACGGGGAGGAGAGAAGGCTGACGAGGAAGCCGGTATGGGGCGCTTCGGGATCACGGACGAGATATACAGAAATATCCGGATGAAACGGGAAGGCGTTGAGGAGGTTCAGCCGATAGAGGATGTTCTTTCGGCCGGGACGCCCGCCCAGCGCAGAAGACTCCTGCTTTCTGTCCTGAACTCGGGCCCGGAGTCCTTCGTAAAGCCCCTTCGTCTGGCAGGAGTCAATGACGATACAGAGGTGGTGCATTACGCTGTGACCGCGCTCGTGGAGCTGCGCAGCAGCTATACGCAAAAGCTGTTTGACATGGACAGAAAACTGAAAGAGAGACCCTATGATCTGTCCGTGATGCTTGCCGCGGCTGATCTGGATGAAGAATATCTCGAGAGCGGAATTCCGGAAAAATCGGAGAAAGCAGGACGCGCCGTCCACTGCAGAAAAGTTCTGGAAAAACTGCTGGAAATATTCTCATGGCAGGAACTGGAGGGAAGAACGGCCGCTTCGGTCTCCTCTCCTCCCCAAAATGCCGGAAAGGGGAAATCGTTTCCGGACAGAGGAGAGCTTTTCTGGCGCCTTGGAAAGATCTGTCTTCTGCTTGAAGATGCAAAAGGAGCGGAGGATGCCGGCCGCCGCATGATAAATGAGTGGCCGGAACGTGAGGAAGGTTATCTTTTGATCCTTCGGGCAAGGGCTGCCGCTTCGGACGGAACCGGCGTCTTGCAGGCTGTCCGCAAAATACGTGAGAGCGGCATTTATCTCTCGCCGGGAGCGCGGCAGGAGCTGGAGTTCTGGGACAGCCGGAAGGCGTAATACAGTCTTGAACCGCTGGGTGTTTTGATGCAGGGAAATATATGAAAAGAGTAAAAAAACCGCGCTTTCTGCATCTTCTGCAGATACTCGTAATATATGCGCTGATGTTTGCCGTCGTCCTTTCGGCAGGGCGGAACGTGCTGTACAGATCCGGTAAAAATCTTGTCTCGATCCTTGATAAAGGAGAACTGTCCGGAGATATACAGCCGGAGACTGCAAAGACGATACTGATCTGGGAAAAGGATGAGACCGGCCTTGAGGGAAAAACGGAAATGGAGGCCATCCTCTCACAGATGAGGGTACCTTTTAAAGAAAAAGAGGCATCTCGTCTGCGCAGCTCCGATTTAGATGAGATGCAGATCGCTGTTCTGTCCGTGACTGACCTGAACGTACTGGGAAATAACCTGACGTCTCTTCTCAACTGGGTGATAAACGGTCATTCCCTTCTTGTACTTTATCCTCCCTACAATGAGTCGACTTTCCTTTCGGTGGCGGACCGTTTCGGGATCACCGGTGTCGGAAATACTATGGCCAGGGTAGAGGGGCTGCATTTTACCAGCAGCATCATGCCCGGCTGCAGCCGTGATCTGTCCATTATCGACGCCTATGAGTCTTCCCTGGATGTGACCCTGGACGAGGACTGCGAAGTATTTCTGCAGGCTGCCGGTGCCAGTGAAACACCTCTGATCTGGCGCAGGGCGCTTGGCAGCGGCACAGTCGTGTTCGACAATCTCAATTTTCTGGAGAAAGCCTACAGGGGATTTCACTGCGCGGCCTATACTCTTCTGGGCAAGGACTGTATCTGGCCTGTGATCAACGGATCCACCTGGTACATCGATGATTTCCCTTCTCCTGTTCCTGAAGGCGACAGCCAGTTCATCCAGAAGGAATTCGGGATGGATATCAAGGATTTCTACACCCACCACTGGTGGAAGGATGTCTATAACCTGTCGAAGAAATACAATATACGCTATACGGGCCTGGTGATCGAGGACTATTCCGCACAGGTGAGCGGTACCTTCCCGCGCAATAAGGATGTCCAGCGTTTTCAGTATTTCGGCAACATGCTCCTTCGCGAGGGCGGTGAGCTGGGCTATCACGGCTACAACCACATGCCGCTTGTTCCCGAAAAATTCGATTATATAGGACAGTATGATTCCTATCGCCAGTGGGTGAGCGTGGATGCCATGCGGGGCAGCCTGCTTGAACTGAGGCGCTTCTGCAATGAGCTCTTCCCGGATGAAAAGTTCCAGGTCTATGTACCGCCCTCAAATATTATTTCCGAAGAGGGCAGAGAGCTTCTGGCGGAGGATTTTCCGGAGATCCGGGCCATCGCGAGTCTCTATCTGCCGGACGACAATGATGTCTCCTACAGTCAGGATTTTACGGTGACACCTGACGGTATGGTTCAGACACCCCGTATCATTTCCGGTTATGTGCTCGACGATTATATGCGCACTGCTGCCATGAGCGAGCTCTATTTCCACTGCGTAAACACACATTTCCAGCATCCCGACGACGTTCTGGATACGGACCGCGGCGCGGCCCTGGGCTGGGGTGAGCTGTTTAAACGCTTATCGGATTATGTGGAATGGCTCCACAACGCACTGCCGCAGATGCGCAACCTTACGGGGAGTGAGCTGACCGGCGCCGTACAGCGCTATGACGGTCTGAAGATCTGCCGGGAAGACACAAATAACGGTATTCGTGTCTGGCTTGGCGGCTTTAAGGACGAGGCCTGGTTCTATCTCAGGATCAATGACGGGCGTCCGGGACGCGTCACAGGGGGTTCTGTCAGTGAGGCTGCGGACGGTCTTTATCTTGTCAGAGCAGTTTCCCCGCAGCTGGAGATCGAGATTGATTAAAAAATTCTGTTTTATGAAAATTTACAGTCGGAGCACTGCGGTATTGGAGGTCAATGGTTCATTATGAGGATCTGTGTGATTCTGGAAGGCTGCTATCCCTATGTGACTGGCGGCGTTTCCTCCTGGATGCATCAGTATATACAGGCCATGCCGCAGCATGAATTCGTGGTCTGGGCGATCAACGCCGACCCCTCCCAGAACGGAAAATTCCGGTACACACTGCCGGAAAATGTTGTTGAGGTAAGGGAGGTCTCCCTGACACAGCAGATGCGGGGCAGCTACAGTAAGCATGTGTCAAAATTTGACCAAAAGGAGCTTGATGCCCTGCGCGCCCTTCTGGAATGCGGCCGACCCGACTGGGAGGTCCTGTTCAGCATTTTTCAGGACAGGGGTGTATACCCTCCGGATTTTCTGTCCGGAGAATGCTTTGTGGATCTTCTGACGGAGATCTGCAGGGATAAGTATACGTACACCGCTTTTTCGGATTATTTCCATACGGTGAGGTCAATGCTCCTGCCGCTTCTGCAGGTGCTCTGCACGGATGTTCCCAGGGCGGATGTCTATCATACCATCGCCACCGGTTATGCCGGGGTCCTGGCAAGGCTCGGAGCGTGGAAGTATAATGTCCCTTTTCTTCTGACAGAGCATGGTATCTATACCCGCGAGCGTGAGGAGGAGATCATCCGCGCGGGCTGGGTGCTTCCCGCTTTCAAGGACCTGTGGATCCGATTCTTTTATATGCTTTCTTCGGCCGCCTATGACGGAGCGACCATGGTCACAAGCCTGTTTGCCAGGGCGAGCCGCACCCAGATCGAGATCGGGGCGGATCCTGACAAATGCAGGGTCGTGGCGAACGGGATCCATTATAACCGGTTCTGCAATATTCCGGAGCGCAGGCAGCAGGGACCGGTGCAGATCGGCGCCATTTTGCGTATCGCTCCGATCAAGGACGTCAAGACAATGCTCTATGCCTTTGCCGAGGTGGAGCAGCTTGTGCCCGGTACAAAGCTCTTTATCGCCGGACCGGAGGATGATCCCGGTTATGCCGCCGAGTGCCGCGAGCTTGTAAAGCAGCTGGGGATACGGGGCGCAGTATTTATGGGGACGATCAATGTTCTTGAATATATGCAGGATTTTGATTTTACGGTCCTTTCCAGTATTTCAGAGGGACAGCCTCTGTCAGTCCTGGAGTCCTTCGCGGCAGGGCGCCCCTGTGTGACGACGGACGTCGGATGCTGCAAGGAACTCATCTACGGTGAGGAAGGCGATGATTTCGGTCAGGCGGGCAGCTGCGTGCCGCCCATGCAGCCCCATGAGCTTGCCCGTGCCATGGTGGAGCTGTGCCGGAACAGCTCAAGGCGGGTGCAGATGGGAGCCGCTGCAAAGCATCGGGCAGAGGCTTTTTTCAGACACGAGGATATGATCAGAAACTATCTGGATACCTATGATGAGGTGTTACGGAGATGGCAGGAGGGGCCGGCGAAGTTAAGTCGGCGCTGACCTGCGGCGAGGAGTATTAAGGATGGCGGGGATAGGCTTCAGCCTGAACAGGCTGTTTCAGAAAAAGGGACTGCTGAATCTGTGCAGGGCATATGCTTACGCGGGGGCAGTGGCGATCGGACCCATGGTGATGGGCGTCTGCCTGCTGCTCGCGGTTTCCTTTGTGTCTCAGGTCGCGGGAATGCCACAGAATGAGCGGGAGATCATGAACTGCATGCTCACCTACAGCCTACTGGTGTCGCTTTTTGTGTCGAGTATGTTCAACATGATCCTTACCAGGTATATTTCGGACATGCTTTATGAGGGAAAGCGGGAGAGGATCATGCCCTCCTTTTTCGGAGCGCTTGCGGTTATGCTGCCGCTGTGCCTTGTCGGCTACGGGCTTGTACTTATGTTTTCCGGCGTTCCTGTAGTCTACAGAATCGTCAGCATGTGGTTCGCTCTCACGATGATCGTCGTCTGGACGCAGATGAATTATCTTTCTGCCTTAAAGGACTATCGGGCCATTGCTCTGGGCTTTGCCTTTTCCGTGATGACGGGAGCGCTTATCGCGCTTATCCTTGCGATGGCGCGCCGCGGAACCGTGCTCAGTCTGATGTTCTGTGTGATCCTGTCCTACGGGATAATGATGGTCTGGTATTTCATTCTCATGCTGGGATATTTCCCGCACGGGGAGGGAAGCCCGTTTTCCTTCCTGAAATGGTTTGACAAATGCCGCGCGTTGGCGTTTACGGGGATCTTTGTAAATCTGGGACTGTACGGACATCTTGTCATTATGTATTTCGGTCCTCTTCACAGGAAGATCATGGGGCTGTTTTACGCTGCGCCGAGCTATGATATCCCGTCTCTGACAGCTTTTTTCTCGATCCTTATCACGACGATCAGCTTTGTGACCAGCGTGGAGGTGCGTTTTTATCCGGAATACCGGCAGTACTACAGCCTTTTCAATGACGGCGGTTCGATCAGTGATATCGAGGCGGCTGAGGACAGGATGGTCGAGGTACTGAGCCGTGAGCTTACTTACTGCGGCTACAGGCAGTTTGTCAGTACGATCCTGTTTGTTGTGTTCGGCGGATTCATCATGGATTTTCTCCCCCTGGGAATGATGGATCTGGGAAAAGGGATATTCAGAATCCTCTGCGTAGGATACGGCCTCTATGCCATCGCCAACGCGATGATGCTTATACTGCTGTATTTTGAGGATTATACGGGTTCCGTCATGGCGACCGGGGCATTTGCTCTTGTCGCGAACGCAGTCACCGTGTGGCAGATGCTCTACGGTGAGACAGCCTACTACGGAGTCGGATTTATGGCGGGCGCGGTGGTCTATTTTACCATCACTTTTATAAGGCTGGAATGGGCGACGAGGCGTCTCCCCTATCTTCTGCTGGGCAGGCAGTCGGCGCCTTCCGCTTTCACGCGCGGCCTGTTTACAAGACTCAGCGACTTTCTGACCGGGATCGACAGCAAAGCTTCGGGCGCATGGAATAAGACCTCTTATGTGCGCAGGGACGGCACCCGCAGGGCTGTGCGGCCTGGGCGCAGAAGATAGGCGGCCTGTACCCGGGATGCCTCAAGCGAAATATCCTTCGCTGTAAAAATCCAAAACAGATACCATACTGGAAGAATGAGATGAAGCCATTTATCAGAAAAAAGCTCCCGCTGATCCTGATCGCCGTACAGGCGGTCCTGATCCTCGCTATTTTGTTTTATATCGTTCCCGGAAGATATCGTCTTTATGATATCGTCCTTTATGATGCTTCGGAGAATGTCCCTTCCAATCCGCTCATCGGCTATGCCCCGCCTGCGGAGAAAAAAGGGGACTGCGAGGGGACGGATCTGGTCTTTATCATGCTTCCGTTTTCCGAGTGGGAGCCCAGGGAAGGCTGGTTCGACATCGCAGGGATAGAAAAAAAATATCATGTGAAGGAATATATGGCCGCCGGAAAGCACGCAGTACTCAGATTTGTCTGTGACCTGCCCGGAAAGGAAGCTCATAAGGACGTTCCTGACTGGCTTTATCAGAAAACCGGGGACGGCGTAACATATGATGATACTTCAGGCAGGGGCTACACGCCGGATTACACCAATTCTGTTTTCCTCAATGCTCATAAAGAGGCCCTGGCCGCGCTGGCAGACTGGTGCAGGGACAGCAGCTTTGTTGCATATGTGGAGATCGGCTCCATCGGAAGGTCCGGAGACTGGTCATCCTGGCCGGAAGACGCGAAGGTTCTGATCCCCTCCGGGGATATCCTCGCGGAATATGCCCGTCAGTACGAGGAAGCGTTTGCTGATGATGGGGATATCCTTCTGCTCGGGAGCGGAAAATCGGATCTTTTGGGGGATTCTGGAAGCTGGAGAGACTGTCTGGGAGACAGCGAGGCCTGTGCCAGGTGGAACGCTGAAACGCAGACCTCAATTGCGGAATCGGATGAAACAAAAGCAAAGGAAACGTTTTCCCAAAAGACTTCGACGGAAACAGATAATAAAGAAGATTCTGAAGAAAGTAAGGGGGGAATCTGGACAGGACAGCCTGTCGGCGGAGGAATAACCTCGTCCATCCCGATGGAGGATCTTCTGATGGAAAGACTGTCCGATACACTTGAGCAGATCAGAAAGGGACACATCTCCTTTATCGGTCCTTCCTGTCCGGACAAGGATCAGCAGAAGACAAACGGCAGCGGGATGATCCTGCGCAATGTAGGATACTGCATCTACCTGAGCCGTCTGCAGACCACAGTCGATTTTATCGATGATTCCCTTTTGTTCCATCTGACCTTTTCCAATATCGGACAGGCTCCCATGTACCGGGACTGGCCGGTGAAGATGTATATCTATGACCGCATGAAAAACCTGGTGTCGGAGCAGACACTGGATCTGCATCTTTCAGAGCTCCTGCCGGATACTGAGATCACGGTCACCGGCCAGGTGCCGTATTCCAGGCAGCTTTTGAAGGGATACAGTATGGGAATCTCCATCACTGATCCGGAAGGAAAGGAATATATCAGGCTGGCTCAGAAGGGAGTCATCCCCAATAAAGAGGGGATCCACAGGGTCTACCGCTACCGCGGACGGATAAAGGCTGAATAAAGTGCCGCTGTTTTGTTTTCAACAGTCCGCAGGGTCCGCTGTTGAAGCTTAAATAGTTATAAAAAATCCTTGCATTCAGAGAACACTTGTGTTAACTTACTACTGTTGCTTATTTTATGGACAGATGCAGCAGGCATCAGGTCCAGGTTCTGTTCACTTAAGATGGTCCGCTGCCATTGTTCCTGTTTCGAAGCATAATGATACAGGAAAGTCAGATTCCTTCAGATTTATCAGGCAGGCATAAGCCTTATTTATGAAGGATACAGCACCCGGCGCGCGAAAGCAGTGCCGTCCGCGGCTGTTTATTTTCAGGCAAGAACGTCCGGCGTGGAAAGGAGATCAATAATGAATTTCGAAATCATCAAAGAACTGGAAAAAGAACAGCTCAAGGCGGAGGTCCCGCAGTTTGCTACGGGCGATACGGTCCGCGTCCACAACCGCATCAAGGAAGGTACCAGGGAAAGGGTACAGATCTTTGAAGGCACTGTGATCAAGATCCAGGGCGGCGGCGCCAGGCAGACCTTCACGGTCAGGAAAATCTCCAACGGCATCGGCGTTGAAAAGACTTGGCCCATCCATTCCCCCAATGTTGAGGCAGTAGATGTTGTCCGCAGGGGTAAAGTCAGAAGGGCAAAACTGTTCTATCTTCGCGGCCTGAGCGGCAAGAAGGCAAAGGTCAAAGCCAGAATCGACGACAGGAAGAAATAATATATCAGATTCGAGCAATGGTCACCCGCAGGAGTGCCGTGCCTTCCGGCATGGCACTCCTGTACTTTTATAATGATACAGGCCAAAGCGTACGCGCAGAGGGAGGATTCTATGGAGGTTCAGTGGTATCCGGGGCATATGACAAAGGCCCGCCGGATGATGGAAGAGAATATACGCCTGGTCGATCTGGTGATCGAGCTTGTGGACGCCAGGATTCCTCTTAGCAGCAGCAATCCCGACATTGATGCTCTGTGCAGGGGAAAAGGGCGGGTCGTGCTTCTGTGCAAGGCTGATCTGGCGGATCCCGCTGCGACGGAGCGGTTTTTGGAATATTATAAGGAAAGAGGGATCCTGGCTGCAGCGGTGGACGCGAGGGAACGGAAAGCGGCCGAAGCGGTGAAACGCCGGATCCAGGAGGCCTGCAGGGAAAAGATCGAACGTGACCGTGCCCGCGGCATCGTTGGAAGGCCTTTAAGGGCTATGGTGGCCGGGATCCCCAATGTGGGAAAATCTACTTTTATCAATTCATTTGCGGGGCGCGCCAGCGCAAAGACCGGCAACAAGCCCGGTGTCACGCGGGGAAAGCAGTGGATCCGCATCGGGGAGGGCGTTGAGCTTCTTGATACACCGGGCATTCTCTGGCCTAAATTTGACAGCCGGGAGATAGGGATGCGCCTTGCCCTGATCGGGGCGGTCCGCGACGAGATCCTTGACAAGGAGGAGCTGGCGATCTGGCTCCTGAAATTTTTGGAGAGCGAGTATCCGGGCACTGTCCGGGACAAATATCTTAGGACGAACGAAGCCCGTCCCGGAGATGCTAAAAAGAAAGAGGGCGCCGGAACAGGCATGGACGGCATCAGCGGGGATGAAGAAAACCCGGATGATGACGAGATCCCGGAGGTCATTTCTGCTTCAGGCACAGTTCCGGAGGGATATGCCCTTCTGAAAAAGATCGCCCGCAGCAGAGGCCTTCTGTTAAAAGGCGCAGAGCCGGATATAGTCCGGGCGGCGGCCATGCTCATTGACGACTGCAAAAACGGAAGGCTCGGACGGATCTCGCTGGACAGGCCGCAGGACGCGCAGGCCATGCGTGAAAGCTATGAAAAAGCCAGAGAAGCGGCCATCTCCAGAGCGGATGCATCCTCAAAGGGAGCTTTTGGGGGACGCCCGTCTTCTTCCGCTGCCGGCAAAAAATCGCGATGCCGTTCTAATGAGCGGCACAGGAGGTAAAGATGACGAAGGCAGAAGAGGCCAGGCTGAAAAGAGAAGCCCGCATGCAGGAGGAGCTCGAGCGGGTGCGGGCTATGGCATGCTTCGAACAGGATATAGTGCAGAGGGCGGGCGGCCATGGCCCTGTCTGCGGGATCGACGAAGCGGGGAGAGGCCCCCTTGCAGGTCCTGTCGCGGCCGCGGCGGTCATCCTGCCGGAAGGTCTCGTCCTGCCCTGGCTCAACGATTCCAAAAAGGTGACGCCAAAGCGCCGCCTTGTGCTTTTTAATGAGATAAAAGAAAAGGCACTTGCCTGGTCTGTCGTCATGGTCCCCCCTGAGAGGATCGACGAGATCAATATCCTTCAGGCGACTTATGAGGCCATGCGCCTGGCGGTCAGCCGTCTCAAGGTACGGCCGGGCGTCCTCGTAAACGACGCGGTCACTATTCCGGGAATGGATATCCTGCAGGTTCCTGTGATAAAAGGTGACGCAAAATGCGCTTCCATTGCCGCCGCAAGCATCCTGGCAAAGGTTACAAGGGATGCTTATATGGAAAAAATGGATGAAAAATATCCGGAATACGGTTTTGCGGGACACAAGGGATACGGGACAAAAGCCCACTGTGAGGCTATAGCAAAATACGGCCCCTGCCCTATCCACCGCAGGAGCTTTCTGGGAAATATCCTCGGCCGGCAGGACTCTCTTTCTGATATGGCTGAGCCGGACAGGCGGGCGCTGGGAGCTGCAAAAGAGGAGAAGGCAGCCCTTTATCTGGAGCGGCAGGGCGTACACATTCTTGAGAGAAATTTCCGGGACAGAAACGGGGAGATCGACATTATCGGGGAAGAAGGCGATACCCTGATTTTTGTAGAAGTGAAATACCGCAATTCCTCCGCCTTCGGCGGCCCCGCGGAGGCGGTCACAAAGGAAAAGCAGAAAAAAATATCCGGGACCGCCCTCTATTATCTTCATCTGCACGGCATAAGCTGCCGGCAGGTCCGTTTTGACGTTGTCGCTGTCACGGACATGGGCATTGAGTGGATCAGGGATGCTTTTCCCTATGCCGGATGATCTGACGCCGGAAATATAAGGACTTGCACTTTCCCTTCGTTCTGGTTATGATGATAGTTGACCCTGAAACGGGAGTTAGTAAAAATAAACCCGGCTGACCGGAATTTTGGTTTATATGCGGACAAGAATATGTTCGCATAAAGGCTCCGTGACTTTGGAGCACCGCGGCCGTCCAGCCGGAAAAATATGTGCAGGAGGAGAAAACCATGGCATCAGATACTTCGTTACTCAGGAACCTGGACAGAAGCAGGCCGGTAGCCCCGCTTGCCATTATTGCTATGCCTTCCGCGGCTGAACTGGGGAAAAAGGTGAGCAGCACCATCTCCTCGATCCGAAATGAGAGCAGGACAGATGACGGACAGGCCATTTATCACGAAGGGTATTATCGGGACAGTTATCTCAAGGAGGTCGTCCTGGAGCGCTTTCCCAGCGGGGAAGCACACTCTGTACAGGAGGAATCCTTCAGAGGAAAGGATGTTTTCATCCTGGTGGATGTCACAAATTACACAGTGACATACAGGATTAACGGATTCATAAACCACATGTCCCCGGACGATCATTATCAGGACCTCAAGAGAGTAATCGCCGCGATCCAGGGAAAGGCAAGGCGGGTCACTGTTATCATGCCCTTCCTTTATGAAGGGCGGCAGCATCACCGCACAGGCCGGGAATCGCTCGATGCCGCCATCATGCTGAGGGAGCTTTTCGATCTGGGGATCGACAATTTCATCACCTTCGACGCTCATGATCCCAGGATCGCCAGCATCGCGCCTCTGCAGAATTTTGACAACTTTGTATCACCCTACCAGTTCCTTCAGGCCCTTCTCGGGACCGTGGACGACCTTGTCGTAGACAAGGACCATATCGTCGTCATCAGCCCGGACGAGGGTGCTCTGGACAGGACAGTCTATTTTGCAAATGTCATCGGAGCTGACACCGGCATGTTCTACAAGCGCCGCGATTATTCAAAGATCGTGGGAGGAAAAAACCCGATCGTGGCCCATGAATTTCTGGGGACGGATCTGTCGGGAAAAGACGCCATCGTCATCGATGATATGATCTCCTCGGGCGGCAGCATGCTGGACACATCCAGGCAGCTGAAATTCCATATGAACGCAAACCGCGTTTTCATATGCACGACCTTCGGCCTGTTTACGGACGGGCTTGAGGCCTTTGACAAGGCTTACGAAGAGGGAGCCTTTGACAAGCTGGTCACTACGAACCTGACCCACCTTCCGGACGAGATTTACGAAAAGCCTTATTTCGCGGAGGCGGACATGAGCAGGTTCCTGGGGACGATCATCGACTATTTCAACCACGATGCCTCTATTTCCGGCATGATGATCGCGACCGAGAAGATCCAGGAGCTTCTGACGGAGTATAACCGCATGGAGAAAAAGGCTCTGAATACAGACGGCTCTGCAGAGGGCCAGAACGCTTAGAAAACCGGGATC
>DEPS01000164.1:32765-35587 GCA_002358875.1 Lachnospiraceae bacterium UBA3386
TACAGAGGGCCGGAACGCTCAGGAAATCGGGATCCTCACAGGGAGCGATGCAGGGCATTGCCGGTCTTCAGAAGCAGAATACATACCATATTTTAAGAATACTTACCATTTTTTAAGAATACTTACCATATTTTAAGAAGAAACGCTTATGGCAAAGAAAAAAAGAAAGACGATCGTTGCGGTCGTCGGAAGGCCGAATGTCGGCAAATCTACACTTTTCAACGTGCTTGCCGGTAAAAGGATCTCTATCGTGGAGGATACGCCCGGTGTCACCAGGGACCGGATCTATGCCGACTGCAGCTGGCTGGACCATGAATTTACCCTGATCGATACGGGAGGTATCGAGCCCGATTCAAAGGACATTATCCTTTCACAGATGCGCGAACAGGCACAGCTTGCCATCGACATGGCGGATGTGATCCTGTTTATGACCGACCGTTCGACCGGCATGGTGGACGCGGACAACAAGGTCGCTGATATGCTCAGAAGAAGCGGCAAGCCTGTGGTCCTTGTGGTCAACAAGGTGGACAGCCCCCAGAAGATGATGGCGGATGTCTACGAGTTCTACAACCTCGGTATCGGCGATCCCTGGCCGGTATCTTCCGCCAACAGGACCGGGATCGGCGACATGCTGGACGAAATGGTAAAATTCTTCCCCGAGGATAAGGGCTCCGAGGAGGAGGATGACGCGGTCCGCATCGCCATCGTCGGAAAGCCCAATGTCGGGAAATCCTCGATCATCAACCGCCTGATCGGTCAGAACCGGGTCATCGTATCCGACATTGCCGGAACGACCAGGGACGCCGTCGATACACGCGTGGCCTTCCACGGGAAGGAATATGTATTCATCGACACGGCGGGCATACGGCGCAGGAGCAGGATCAAGGAGAATCTGGAGCATTTTATGATCGCCCGCAGTGTGGGGGCGGTCGAGCGCGCCGATATCACTGTTCTTGTGATCGATGCCGTCGAGGGCGTCACCGAGCAGGACGCAAAGATCGCGGGCATAGCCCATGAGCGGGGCAAGGCGGTCATCATAGCTGTCAACAAGTGGGATCTCATTGAGAAGGACGACCGGACGGTCAGGGAGTTCACGGCCAGGATCCGTCAGATCCTTTCATTTTTGTCCTACGCGGAGCTGATCTTTATTTCCGCTCAGACGGGACAGCGCCTGATAAAGCTCTACGAACTGATCGATATCGTCCGGGACAGCCAGAATCTGCGCATCCAGACCGGCGTTCTCAACGAGATCATCGCCCAGGCCTGCGTCATGCAGCAGCCGCCGTCCGACAAGGGAAAATCGCTCCGGATCTTCTACGGGACCCAGGCGGGCGTCTGTCCTCCGACCTTCGTGCTTTTTGTAAACGACAGAAAGCTCATGCATTTTTCCTATCAGAGGTACATAGAGAACCGGATCAGGGACGCGTTCGGGTTCCGCGGCACTCCGCTGCGGTTCATAATCCGTGAGCGGAATGATAAAAAGTGATGAAGAAAAGGAGATGAATCATGAATCTTTGGGTTTTGCGAATTATCTGCCTGGCGATTGGTTATGCGTTTGGACTCTTTCAGACAGCCTATATACTTGGAAAGAGCAAGGGGATCGACATCCGTGACCACGGAAGCGGAAATGCCGGCACGACAAACGCCATGAGAATCCTTGGGACAAAGGCCGGTCTGACGGTCTTTATCGGAGACATGTTAAAGAGTCTGATCGCACTTTTAATTGTGGGCGCCCTCTTTGGAAAATCCCATCCCGAGGCGGTCTACCTGCTCAAGGTCTGGACCTTCGCCGGCGTCGTGCTGGGACACGATTATCCCTTCTACATGAATTTCCGGGGCGGCAAGGGCGTTGCGGTCATGGCGGGCTTTGTCTTCGGCTTCCACTGGTCCTTCATTCCGACGGGCCTTCTGCTGTTTTTCGTCCCCTACCTGACGACGAAATTCGTCTCTCTGGGTTCTCTCCTTCTTTATCTTGGGACCTTCATCCAGCTCATCATCGAGGGTAAAGCGGGAATGCTCAATGTATCAGGCGCCATGCTCACGGAGATCATCATCATTCAGGGACTCCTCACTTTCATGGCCTGGTTCCGCCACCGCGCCAACATCGGCAGGCTCCTTGCGGGAAAAGAGAGGAAAACATATATTTTCAAGCGCAATTCCGAACAGCTGGATCTGGGTAAAAAATGATGGCTGTCGATGCGGGGAGGAACCTTCGCGGATCCGCTCCTTTGGTCACCCGGATTTATTCGCAATGATGTACTAAGATGTCCGGAGGGCGTTGGAAGCATAAAATAAGGAGATCGTAATAAAATGAAAATTTTCGAAGAACTTCAGGCCAGGGGGCTTTTGGCCCAGCTGACCGATGAAAATGAGATCAGGGAGCTTGTCAATAACGGAAAAGCGACCTTTTATATCGGTTTTGACCCCACGGCGGATTCGCTGCATGTGGGACATTTTATGGCCCTGCTTCTCATGAAGCGGCTGCAGCAGGCCGGCAACAGGCCCATCGCCCTGGTCGGCGGCGGCACGGGCATGATCGGCGACCCTTCCGGCAGATCAGACCTTCGCTCCATGATGACGGTCGAAAAGATCGACCACAACTGCGAGTGCTTCAAGAAGCAGATGAGCCGTTTTATCGAGTTCGGCGAGGGCAAGGCACAGATGGTCAACAATGCCGACTGGCTGCGCGACCTCAACTACATCGAATTCATCCGTGATATCGGCGTGCATTTTTCCGTCAACAATATGCTGCGGGCCCGCTGCTATGAGCAGAGGATGGAGAAGGGCCTGTCCTTCCTTGAGTTCAACTACATGATCATGCA
>DEPS01000162.1:0-28392 GCA_002358875.1 Lachnospiraceae bacterium UBA3386
CATGCCATGGAAAAGTCGGTCACGGCCCAGCGTTTTTCGGGCTATGAGGAGGCCCGGGAAGAGGTCTCTCTTGCCGTGCGGTCTATTCTGGAGAGCAACTCCAACGTCCAGATGGAGCAGATCATCTGGAACCGGACGATCAACAATTACCTGAAGACCATAAGATAAACGGTTTTTTCCGGCATCCCGGCAGCTTTCTGAAGGCTGTCAAATGAATGGACTGCCTGTTACAGTTCAGGCTGCCGCAAAACCCGAGTTTAACGGATCGGCTTCCCGAGTATAACAGCCGTGATCATTACTGGAGCTGCAAAAGCTGAAGTAATGATCACGGCTGTCTGCTTCACATGACATTTGTCTGGGGTACATGACAAATGTCATGTGAAGTTATGACATTTGTCTATAAATATGGTGACACTTGTTAGATGAACAATTTTAGTAAGTTTTTTATACTTTTTTTAGAAATAAGGCATGTGAATGCTGCTGTCCGGCAGCGGCCTTAAGGCATCGGAAACAGAAAGAGAGGTAAGAGAATGAAGTATGTGGTACTGGTGAGCCACGGCGAGTTTGCGCCCGGGCTGCACAAAGCTGTCAACATGCTGGCGGGCGAAGAGAGAGAAGATGTTCTCTCCACAAGTCTTGTCAACGGTATGGGCGCAGATGTTTTTGCTGAAAATGTCAAGAATCTGCTTTCCGTGGTCGGCGAAGACGATGAGATCATCCTCTTTGCGGACATCGTAGGAGGATCTCCTCTTGCAACGACCGCGAACGTGCTCATGGAGACAGGTCTTCTGGCAAGGACCAGAATGATCGGCGGAATGAACCTTCCCCTGGTTCTGACATGCGTCCTGAGCAAGGACGATGAAGAGACCGACGAGCTGCTCGGCGAGCTGATCGAAGGCGCCAAGGACCAGATCAAGGAATTCACGATCTCGGTGGATGACGACGAGGAAGAGGATCTTTAATTTTAAAATGGTTCCCGGCTGTCCGCAGTGCGGGCGGTTAAAAATATTTACTAATTTAAGGAGGAGTTGAAATGGCAGTATCTTTTGTACGTGTTGACGACAGAATGATCCATGGACAGACAGTGACCAGATGGTCTCTGGAGTATCCCTGCACAGGCCTGATCGCTGTGAATGACGCAGCCGCCAAGAATCCTGTTCTGAAGGGTGCTTACAAGAGCGCTTCTGACAAGAAGACCTTCGTCTGGGGCATCGATGAGTTCATCGCCAAGAGCAAAAAGGTCACCGAGTCCAAGGACAATTATTTCCTGATCACAAAGAATCCTGTTGACATGAAGAAGCTTCTGGTCGATGCCGGTTTCGTTCCCGGCAATGTCAAGACCGTTATCATCGGTCCCTGCAACGACCGTCCCGGCGCTGTCAAGCTCGGCAACAACCAGTCCATCACTCAGGAAGAGGCCGAGGCTCTTGAAGCCATCATGAAGGCCGGCTACGAAGTGGAATTTGCTCTGGTCAAAGAAGCTGCGATCGGCAACTGGAAAAAATTCCGCGGACAGTTTGGGTTCACAGACTGATCAGACATCGGAAAAGATTAATATCCGCAATCACATTTGAAAGAGGAGATTGAAAATGTCAATTAATATAATTCAGGCGATCATCCTGGGCCTGTTTGCGTCCTTGTCCAGTATGCCCGGACTTGGCGGAACTTCCATCGGTAACTACACACTCGGCCGTCCTCTGGTCGGCGGACTGATCTGCGGTATCGTCCTCGGTGATGTCCCCACCGGTATCCTCGTCGGCTGCGCCATGCAGGTTGTTTATATCGCTCTGGTTACCCCCGGCGGCACAGTTTCTGCTGACGTCCGTGCGGTCTCCTACATCGGTATCCCGCTTGCAATGATCGCCCTCAAGAGCTATGGCCTTGATCCCGCTTCCGCAGAAGGAACCGCTCTGGCAACTTCCTTCGGCACCATGGTCGGTACGATCGGTACTGTCCTTTTCTACGGCACAGCGACCATGAACCTGGTCTGGCAGCACATGGGCTGGGCGTGGGTTGACAAGCGCGAGTATGACAAGCTTCCCCTGGTCGACTATGTATTACCCTGGATCTCTCATATCTGCTTCTCCCTGATCCCCACCGTTGCGATGTGCATGGCTGGTGAGCCTGTTGTCAACCTGATCAAGGAAAAGCTCCCCATGGACGGCATCCCGATGAAGACACTCTTCACTGTCGGCGCCCTCCTTCCCTGCGTTGGTATTGCGATCCTGCTCAAGCAGATCGTCCGTAATGTGCTCGATTTCGTTCCGTATCTCTTCGGTTTCACACTGGCAGCTTCCATGGGCATCAACCTGGTGGCTTCTACAGTCGTCGCCGGCCTGTTCGCGATCCTGATCTTCAAGCTGAAAATGCTTGAACTCAGAAAGCCCGCCGCGGCATCAGGTGGAGCAGCTGATAACGGATGGGATGATGATGAGGAGGATATCTGATCATGGCAGAAAAGAAATTATCAAAGAAAGCTTTAAATAGTGGTTTCCACAGATGGTATTATGGAAACCTGACCTGCTTCTCTCAGGAGCACATGCAGACATTCGGTTACCTTTGCTCCATGCTTCCGCTCTGCAAAGAACTGTACGCGGATGATCCTGAAGCAATGGCTGCTTCCATGGACACATACAGAACCTTCTTCAACACAGAGCCTCAGCTCGGCGCCATCATCGTCGGTGTTACCGCAGGTCTTGAAGAAGCACGCGCAAACGGCGCGGAAGATGTTACCAGCGAGACCATCAACGGCCTGCGCGCAGGTCTGATGGGCCCCATCGCCGGCATCGGTGACTCCCTTGTCGTCGGTACCGTGATCCCGATCCTTCTGGGTATCGCCATGGGTATGTCCGGCGGCGGCTCCCCGATGGGCGCGATCTTCTACATCATCGTATGGAACCTCTTTGCATACTTCGGAATGCGTTTCCTGTACTTCAAGGGCTATGACATGGGTACCAAGGCCGTCGAATTCCTTGTCGGCGACATCGGTAACGCCATCCGTGAAGCAGTCACGACCCTCGGCGGAATCGTCATCGGCGCGGTCTCCGCGTCCTGGATCAGCGTCAAGACCAGCTTTGCCCTCTATAATGAGTCCGGCGAAGCCTACATGGTCCTGCAGGAGAAGTTCGACAGCGTCTTCCCCGGCCTTCTGACTGCGGTCTTCGTTATCTTCTGCTGGTGGCTGATGGCCAAGAAGCAGCTGAGCCCCCTGAAGGTCATGGGCCTTCTGGTCGTCATCGCTTTCGTCGGCGTTCTGCTCGGATTCTTCAACCCCGGACTTGCTTATTAATAAGCGCGGAACACCATTGCATCCTGCGTCAAAGACAAAAATATAAGGCATCAGTGTAGACGCAGATGAAAAACGTCAGCAAAAGACTTTTGTCAGACAACAGTCTGCAGATTCTTTCTGCCGGGAGGCTCTTGTCCTCCCGGCAGCTGTTTTTATCGGAGTTTTATCCTTTGAGAATTTCATCTTTTGAGATTTCATCCTTTGAAATTTATCCCTAGTTTTTTCCTTTGAAATCTGTCCTTTGAAACAGGAGTATTATTATGAAACCTCAATCCCAAACCGCGAAGGAAGCCGCAGCAGACAGCGGGCTCCCGGTCCAGGAATCTAAACAGAACCGCAGAGAAAAAGGAAAGCTCCCGGCTCCGGAATCGAAACAGGACCCCGGAGAGAACGGAAAGCTCTCAGCTCCGGAATCGAAGCAGGACCGCAGAGAAAACAGAAAGCTCTCAGCTCCGGAATTGATTGAGGAGGCGAAGCGCCAGTCTCTGGCACTGAAAATGATCGGCCGATGGCGCACGATCGGATTCATAATATCAGCTGTCGGCGCACTCCTGCTCTACAGAGGAGTTTCTGCCGGAGGAGGGAATCTGGTGCTGACTGTTGTGGGACTTGTCATCGCGGCCGGCGGACTGACAGCCGCGGTTCTGTGCGATCTGGGCATCAGGAACGGACGCCGCAATGTCGAAAAGATCCTCAAAGCAGCACAGGATAAAACTTCACGATAAGCTGATACGAATAAACTAAAAGAGTACAGCGCTCTGCCGGCAGGATATTCCCTGTCAGGGGTCCTTACCGGGCAGACCAGGGTGTTTAAAAATGAAGATCATTACCTTTAAAGTCCATAATGAAAGCGGATTGGATGCCCGCCTCGCCGGGCAGCTCGTAAAGGAATGCATTGCCTGCGACGGACAGGTCACGGTCCGCTGCGGCAAAAAGACCGGTAACGGAAAGACCATTTTCAATGTGATCAGCCTTCGAGCCCGAAGCGGAGATACCGTCGAGCTGGAGCTGAACGGAGGACAGGAGGAAGCGGACGCAGAGCGGCTGGCAGGCTTTGCCAGGGCTGCTATCTGAGCCGTGAGAATCCGGACGGAAATCTTCTTGCAAAACCATAACATGAGTCACAACATCATAAAAAATATCAAAAGATACAAGCCGGGAGGTTCCGAAAGGGATTCCCGGCTTTTTTTATCGCAGATCTCCCGCTGATCTGTTACAATCTTATACGGTTTTTTTGAGCCCGCTGATATGCTACAATATTAAAAGCATTTGTCTTATACCTTAAGAGAACAAGGAAAATGAATCCGAATAGTCTGAGAAAGGATAGAAAACATATGTATAAGATTATCACCTGTGATCTTGACGAGACCCTGCTCTGCATGGACCGGTCCGTTTGTAAAAGAAACATCGACGCGATCCATGCGGCAAAAGAGAAGGGAGTAAAGTTCGTCTGTGCCTCCGGAAGAGGCTACATGTCCTTTCAGAATACCCTGCAGGAGATCGGACTGTACGACTGTCCTGACCAGTATTCCATTTCCTTTAACGGCGGGGTCATTACGGAAAACAAGGGAAACCGCATTCTGTATCTGGAGGGCATCTCCTGGGAGCTCGCGGACACTCTTTACAGAAAAGGGACCGGATATGATGTCTGCATACATGTATATACCAGGGATAAGGTATATATATACAACCTGAATGAAGACGAGACAGCGTTTCTGAATAACAGGATGGAATTTATTGAGATCTTTGACAAGGACCTGTCCTTCCTGAAGGGGGAACAGATCATGAAGGTCCTCTACCAGCATGTGGGATATGATTATCTGAATCCCATCGAAAAAGAGCTCAGCAGCCTGACCGGTGACTGCGAGGTCAGTTACTCCAGCGGCCGCTATCTGGAGTTTAACAAAAAGGGCGTCAGCAAGGGAGACGGACTCCGCCGCCTTGCGCAGATCCTCGGAGTGGATATGAAGGACACCTTGGCCATCGGTGACAATGTAAATGATCTGCCCATGATCCAGGCAGCCGGCCTGGGGGCAGCCGTGGGAAATGTTTTTGAAGGGATCAGAAGCAAATGCGGCTATATTGCCGAGAGCAACAATGACGAAGGCGGCGTAGGCGAGATTATCGAGAAATTTGTGCTCTCTGCAGTGCCTGAAGCAGCAGAAGCAGATAAGCGCCAGGGAGAATATACCCTCGATGATTACTATGCGCTGCCGGATGAGCGGCGAGTGGAGCTGATCGATGGTGTTATTTATGATATGGCTGCACCGTCTATGCTTCATCAGAGGATACTCGGAGACCTGTTTATTCTGTTTCGGGAATGTATGGACCGGCATGAGGGAAACTGCGAGGTATATCTTTCCCCCTGCGATGTCCGACTGGACCGGGATAACCGGACGATGGTTCAGCCTGATCTTTTTGTTATCTGCAGGGAATATGATATCGATGCAAAAAGATATGAAGGACCACCGGATCTGACACTGGAGATCCTGTCGCCTTCTACACGTTCAAAGGATATGCTGCTTAAGCTCTATAAGTATGCAAATGCCGGGGTCCGTGAATACTGGATCGTGGATCCTGATCAGAAGACAGTTCTTGTCTATGACTTTGAACACGATAACTATTATCCCGGCAGGTATTCTTTTGAAGATGAAATACCGATCATGATTTCCGGCGGAGAATGCAGCATCAACTTTTCCAGGATCCTGCGCAGAAGATGAAGCCGGATAGAAAGCATCAACCGGAGGTACTTTTTCTATGGAAATCCCCGGACAGAACAGTCCCGGCCAAAACAGCCCGGTAAGAAACGGACCAGAAAGGCGGTGGACCGGATTTGAATACAGGTTCCCCGTGCGTTTGAACGCTCAGCAGCGGGAGGCGGCTCAGACCGTTGACGGACCGGTGCTCCTTCTGGCAGTCCCGGGCAGCGGCAAGACCACGGTCCTGGTCGCGCGTCTTGGGTACATGGTCCTTCAGTGCGGGATCGCCCCGGAAAATATACTCACTGTGACCTATACAGTGGCGGCGACGCAGGATATGCGGCGCCGCTTTTCATCGTTTTTCGGCGAGGACCTGGGTCAGCGGATGGAGTTTCGCACGATCAACGGAATCTGTGCAAAGATCATAGCCTATTGCAGCAGGATGGCGGGACGGACACCTTTCCGGCTCGTGACGCAGGAAAAACAGACGGCGGCGGTCCTCTCGAAGATCTGTGAAGAGGTGAAGGGTGAACGGCCGACGGAGGCAGAGCTCAAGGATCTTCGCACGCAGATCACATATATCAAGAACATGATGCTGACCAGGGAGGAGATTGAAAAGATAAAGGAGCCTGAGGGCATCGCGGAAATATATGCCCGCTACAGCGGGTGGCTGCGCGGCAGCAGACTGATGGACTATGACGACCAGATGGTCTATGCATGCAACATGCTTCGCCGCTATCCCCAGGTACTGGCCCATTTTCAGGACCAGTACAGATATATCTGCGTCGATGAGGCCCAGGATACGTCCAGGATCCAGCACGTAATCCTGGGGCTCCTTTCCTCCCGCAGCCACAATCTTTTCATGGTGGGCGATGAGGACCAGAGCATTTACGGATTCAGGGCAGCTTATCCCGAGGCCCTGACGGGCTTTGAAAAAGACCATCCCGGAGCAAAAGTCCTTCTAATGGAGGAAAATTTCCGGTCGACCGGAAGCCTTGTCGGAGCGGCGGACGCATTCATTCAGAAAAATACGCTAAGGCACGACAAATCCATGCGCACCTCCCGGGAAAGAGGGCTGCCTGTCCGGGAGATCCCCCTTAAGGGGCGCCGCGCCCAGTACACCTATCTCGCAAAAGCAGCCAGGGACTGCGAAAGCTCCACTGCCGTCCTCTATCGGAACAATGAGAGCGCCGTCGCCCTGGTGGACCTGCTCGACCGGGAAGGGATCCCCTTCCGGATCCGGAATGCGGAGATGGGCTTCTTTACTCACCGGACGGTCATGGATATCCGCTGCGTTCTGCGGCTTTGCATTGATCCCGCGGACCGGGAAGCGTTTCTGCGCATTTACTATAAGTTTGACTTTTATCTGAAAAAAGAGCAGGCAGCAAGGATCTGTGACTACAGCGCTGAACGTGGGATCAGCGTTTTTGACGCCGCCATCGGAGGCACAAAAGACATAAAAGGCAATCCACTGGGCCTGCACACCAAAGCCATTCAGGGACTGAGGACCTTCCGGACCCATCTGCGCATCATGAAAAACGAGCGCGGCGACGAGGCCATTGAGAGAATCGTCAAATATATGGGATACGGTGATTATTTGGGCGGCAGCGGAATGAGAGACAACAAGATTTTCATTCTTAGGACAATCGGAGCCCGCACCGCTTCTCCCGCCGAGCTGCTGCAGCGCCTTGATGAGCTGCGGGAAATCTTTGAAAACAAACCGGATGAACCATCCTGTCCCTTTGTGCTCTCCACCATCCATGCCAGTAAAGGCCTCGAATACGATGCCGTATACCTGATGGACGTTATGGACGGCATCTTTCCGGAATCCGCGCCCGAATCTGCCGCTTTGCTTTCGGATAAGGAGAGAGCAGCTTTTGAGGAAGAACGCAGGATCTTTTACGTGGGACTTACCCGCGCAAAAAACCGCCTGAACGTCTTTACGACGCCGGCGGAATCTCTGTTTGCGGATCAGCTTTTTGGCAGGAGCAGATCGCGGGGATTTGTAAGGGAAGAGCCTGCTTATACAGCTCTGTCAAAAAAACGCGAGGTCTCACCGGAGAAGCTGCGTGAATATACCGATCAGCTCGGCGAAGGCCTCATCGTCAGACACAAAAAATATGGAGAGGGCACTGTTTCCTGGGTCAGCCTGAACAAAGTCAGCATCGTGTTCGAAGAAGGTGAGAAAACCTTCAGTACCAGGGCGCTTTGCGCGAATAAGCTGCTGGAATTCTGAGTCGTCGGCGGGGTCGGGCTTCCCCTCCATTAATGTTGGAAGTAAGAATAAACCGGTGATTCCACCCCTGCCCGGCCCCTCCGACGGAAGTTGTTCTTCGTTTTATCCAAAGGAATTATCTTTTTAAAAATTCTCCGTTATATACCTGAGCAGCATGCTAATAGAATACCTACGATGACAAATATAATAATAATTCTTAGAATACTCTTGAGACCTGTTGTAATCGGACTGGGCGTCCAGAAGACATGGTTGTCGAATCCGCCTTTAATGTCGCGGCTAAAAAGGATTTTGTAAGCAATTATGAGTAAGAAAATGATAAAGAGCGCACCCATAAGTCCTCCTTGGTAAAAAATGATATATCACAAAAAAATCGGAGTGGATAGATGAAAAACATCCTGTCATTAATTGTTTCTGTACAGAAACAATTAATGACAGGATGAATTCTGTTTTAAGAGTACCTTGATTCAAGTGCAGAAAAGTTGTTCCCTGAGCGTGCTTGAACGCAAGTGTAAATAATGCTTTGATGTACTTACCGATATGAGCTTGTAGTAGGTTGTTGCGTACCTTTTGGCACGCGTTCAGCAATGATCGAGCCGATAGGCAAGACAGGGATCACGTAGAGTACGAATATTAGGGATAACTGTGGGAGCGCGAAGTGTGGAACAATCCGTTGGAATTTTTTGTACTTGAACCATTTATTTTTTAGTAATACTTCAGATAGTTATCAATCAGATATTCGGCATCTCTTCCGTAGTAATTGTCTCTGATATATTTTCTCATCCGTTTCACTTCCCGCTCGCGTTCTGGTCCTCGAGGCTGTTCATAAATCAAAGCAATGTCGTCCTTTAAGCTGTACCAGTTTTTATCGCCTGAACGTAATTCGACCATTTGTTTCTCCTTTCAGCTAACAAAAAGGGTTATAATTTATGAGTATTATTAAAAATGTTTTATAGTGTTGTGCTAATCAAAAAATATGTTCAATGGAATCACCTCCCCATCATATATGTGTCTCCGTACAATAATCTGCAAGAACGATTATCTTCTCCTGGAATGAGATTTTGATGAACTAAAGAATGTTATAGGCAATATTGCCTATAACGATTTTATATTATTATAGGCAATAATGGACATATGTCAATACTAACAGGAGGATATATGCCATTGATTTCCTATGCCCCTCTCTGGGAAACGATGAAACGAATCGGTGCAACTACATATACTCTTCAGTTCAAAGGGAATATCAGCAGTTCAACCATCCGGCGGCTTAAAGCAGGAGAGTCCGTTTCTACAAACACCTTGGATGCATTGTGCAAGATTTTGAATTGCAAGGTTACGGACGTCGTTCTCTATATCCCTGAAAACGATTAACACCACCCAGGAAGACGGGTGGTGTTAATCGTTTTTTATTGCTCTTTTTGTATCAGTAGTTCTTCCGGCAGTGTTTTAAGTATCCTGCGAATATTACCTTCCGTGAGCCATGCCCTGTTTAATCTCGATTTGGAATACTGGTAGATCGTATTTCGTGTGATTTCCGATAGCTTTTCTGTAAAAAATCTCTCCCAGCTCGGATAAACGGAGCTGTCTGCATGATCGTGATATTGCGCTGGATTTCCAGATGGTAATGGATGCGATTATTGTATATTTCCAGGTCATATTTTCCGACCATATCGAAACACCTCAAGATGCAGTTGTTGTGGGAATATCTTCCCGCCGCAACGTAAAGAGCCTGTTACAGCAGATCATGATTGAGTACTTCATGATCGAGCTCCAGACCGGTGTGGACGATCCTCCCCGTATTTGCCACGCGGACCTCAAGACTGCCCGTCCCGAAATCCATAAAATATCCAAGCCTTATCAGAATATCTTTTCTTTTGCCGATTTCGATAAACCATTTCGCGCAGTTATCGCCGCATGCAGATGCGTTAAAAATATGCTCAGGATCGTTGTTGGCAAGGATCAGGGTCTTTACCCCTCCGGAAAGCTTCTCTGCGGGAATGGGGCCAAGAAACGGGCTTTCTATCAGATGTGGTCCGACTACTTCAGATTTGTCTACATCCCTGACCATTTCAACGGTTAAGGGATCCGACATCCACTCATCCTCATAAGTATTGTTGAAAAATGTATCCGGATCGAAAATGTATTTTTCATCTTCCAGATCGCCGTAATAAATGCTCAGCATGGTTATGACCTTATATTATTGTGAAATCGTGAATAGTTTATTATACGTGCCTGTTATTATAACATCCCGATGTGGCTTTGGAAAAGGCAGAAATTTCCGGGATCAGGCCATTCGGATCTCTGAGAATAGATATATCAGGACAAGGCGGGATTGATTTAGGAACATTGGGAGAATCCCGTAGATCTCCTTAATGCTGTACGCGAGCTGTGGAAGGTTTTCCTGAAAATATTACTAATTGTATTGACTAAAATTTCCATATATGATATTATAATGGAAATAATAGTCATAAGTGGCTTTTGTTATAGGAGGATAATAGAGTGAATATCCAGATATTGCAAAAGAGAAGGAAAGAACTTGGATATACATATCAAATGGTTTCCAAAATGTCCGGGATTCCGCTTCCCACAGTGCAGAAGGTTCTTGGAGGTTTTACAAAGTCTCCGCGCTTTGAGACCATGCAGGCATTGGAAAGGGTGCTTTCTCCCGGAAGGGACAGCAGGCCGACTGATGGGGGAACTTTACCTGGCGGTTCTGCCGGCGGAGCTTTGGACGTGATGGCAGGAGAGCCTCACGGCATATATTCCCACAAAGAATTTGATAAAGATGTTATGGCAGGAGAGCCTCAGGCCGCCTATCTGGCCAGAGGGCAGCGGGCACAAAAACCGCTCCAGGAAGACAACCGGTCCTGCTACCCCCTGCTGCCAAACCGGAGGCAGGGAGAATATACGGCAAAAGACAGAGATTCTCTCCCGGAGGAGGTACATACCGAGCTTATTGACGGCGTGATTTATGACATGGCTTCGCCTAAATACACACACCAGATCATCGTCACGGAACTGCTGACCCAGATCAATGCGCAGATTGAAAAATGCGGGAAGGACTGCCTTGCCTTTTCCGCGCCGACGGACGTGTGGCTGACCAAAGATGACCGGAATATATTTCAGCCGGACATCTTCGTGATCTGCGATGACAGGATGCTCGAAGAGGGCGGCTACATTACAGGAGCGCCGCCTTTTATTGTCGAAGTGCTCTCCCCATCCACCCGGAGCAGGGATCTTCTGTTGAAGGCATATAAATATCACGAGGCGGGAGTGCGGGAATACTGGATCGTCGACCCTGACGAAAAAAGGATCCTTGTATATAATTATGACCGTGATCCGGATGGGACAGTGAATACGGCATTCTCTTTTTTGGAAGATGTACCGGTCGGCATAAGCGGCGGAAAATGCTCTATAAATCTGAAGAGGGCAAAAGCGATCCTGGATAGGATTTCGGGAGGCTGATGACACTGAAGGGACTGGTCGATCAGGATATTGAAGAATCGACCTGTCAATTATGATTACCTGTATGTTGTCAAAACAGACCATAGTGTTTCGGGAGAGAGCCTGTGTTTTTTATTCTGTGGCGCATGACTAAAAACCCGGTCTTTTAAATTGACGGCGGGATGCTATAATGAGCAGGAAAGCGAGAAAAGAGTGACCGGTTGTTTCAAGACAGGCAGCGGATCTGCGATGCAAAGGGGAAGAGAACGCGAAGGATGACGCATAGCGGACATCCTCCAAGCTGTTCTGGAAAAGAGCAAAGGAATGGGGATGAAGGAGAGAACAGATCATACAGCCACAGCCCGGAGAAAGCGCCTTGGAACTGTCATGATGCTCCTGGCGTCCTTTTGTTTTTCACTGGGCGGACTTTTGATCAAGGTAATTCCGTGGAACCCTCTGGCGATCAACGGTGCCCGCAACGCCATTTCCTGCTGTGTGATCGGCCTGTTCATGCTGGCGACCCGCCACCGCTTAAAGATCAGTCACACTGTGCTGGCAGGGGCGGTCTCCATGGCAGGTGTCACGACGCTCTTTACGATTGCCAATAAACTGACGACGGCCGGGAATACGATCATTCTCCAATACACGGCACCTGTCTGGATCGTCCTTCTGATGTTCTTTTTTTTCGGGAAAAAGCCGGACAGGCATGCCCTCGTTTCCATTGCCATTGTTTTTGTCGGTATTTTATGTTTTGTTTTTGAGGGGCTCTCCACCGGGAAGCTCCTGGGAGATGTTCTGGCCCTTCTGTCCGGCCTGTTTTATGCCGGCGTATTCATGCTGAACGAGTTTGAAAAGGGTGATGCCCTGTCCTCCATGTTTCTGGGCCAGCTTCTGTGCGGCATCTTTTTATCGCCGCTGGCACTTCATGAAACGGACTTTTCGCCCCGGGTGCTGATTGCCATCTTCCTCCTTGGCTTCGTCCAGGTCGGACTTGCCTATATATTTTTTTCAATCGGAACAAAGTATACCGACCCCGTTACCGCCTCTATCATCAATGCAATGGAACCGATCCTGAACCCGGTGCTCGTAGCGGTTTTTTACGGGGAGAGGCTTGGGGGTCCTGCTCTTGTCGGCGCTGCCATCGTCATCGGCGGGATTCTCTATTATAACCTTGCCCTCAGAAACACTTTTCCGGACAGGAGGTAATT
This sequence comes from Lachnospiraceae bacterium UBA3386, assembly GCA_002358875.1. Taxonomy (GTDB): domain Bacteria; phylum Bacillota; class Clostridia; order Lachnospirales; family Lachnospiraceae; genus CAG-791. The sequence continues at coordinate 12,874 of DEPS01000162.1, forward strand.
CATGTCCTTTGCACATCTGCACGTCCACACGGAGTATTCGCTCCTGGACGGTTCCAATAAGATCGCCGAATACGTCAGCCGTGTCAAGGAGCTGGGCATGACCAGCGCGGCCATCACCGATCACGGCGTGATGTACGGTGTGATCGATTTTTATAAAGCCTGTAAAAAAGAAGGGATCAACCCTGTGATCGGGTGCGAGGTCTATGTCGCGCCCGGCTCTCGCCTGGACCGCGAGCAGAGCCACGGCGATGACCGCTACTATCATCTGATCCTTCTGGCGGAAAATAATACCGGCTATGCCAACCTGATGAAGATCGTCAGCCGTTCCTTCACAGAAGGGTTTTACTACAAGCCCCGCGTGGATCTGGAGCTTTTGCGAGAGTTTCATGAGGGCCTCATAGCTTCCTCCGCCTGCCTTGCGGGCGAGGTAGCCCGCGAGATCGTCCGCGGAAATACCCAGGGGGCCAGGGAGGCTGCCGCAAGATATCTTGAGATATTCGGAGAGGGTAATTTTTTCCTGGAACTGCAGGATCACGGCTATCCCGACCAGCAGACCGTGAATGCGGAACTTCTGAAAATGAGCCGCGAGATGGGGATCCCGCTGATCGCGACAAACGACTGCCACTACACGTATGCAGAGGACGAGGAGGCCCACGACATCCTGCTCTGCGTCCAGACAGGGAAAAAGCTTTCCGACGAAAACCGCATGCGCTATCCCGGCGGCCAGTTTTACGTCAAGAGCGAAGAAGAGATGCGAAAGCTCTTTTCCTATGCGGGCGAGGCCCTGGACAACACCCAGCGAATCGCGGACCGATGCCGCGTGGAGATCGAGTTCGGCGTCACAAAGCTCCCGAAATTCGAGGTGCCGGAAGGATACGATTCCTGGACTTATCTGAATAAACTGTGCCGGGACGGAATGGACAAAAGGTATCCCGGCTGGGACGCAATCCCGGCAGAGGACACAGACCGCTCTAAATCTGCAGGAGGAGCGAATCCGGTTAAAGGCGAACTTAATGCGGAAGGCACGCAGGATGCGGAGAGCGCTCAGAGTGCAGAAAGCATACAGACTTCAGAAAATGCACAGCCTGCAGAAGGAGCCCGGTCCCTTGGCGCCCGCCTTACCTATGAGCTTGAGACCATCCGCCAGATGGGCTACGTGGACTACTTCCTCATTGTCTGGGACTATATCAACTATTCCCGCGAAAACGGAATCATGGTCGGACCCGGGCGAGGCAGCGCGGCGGGTTCCATTGTCGCCTATTCCCTGGGGATCACCGACATCGACCCCATCCGCTACCAGCTCCTGTTCGAGCGCTTCCTGAATCCCGAGCGCGTCTCCATGCCCGATATCGACGTAGATTTCTGCTTCGAGCGCCGGGGCGAGGTCATTGATTACGTGACCCGCAAATACGGGAAAGACCGCGTGATGCAGATCATCACCTTCGGCACCATGGCGGCCCGCGGCGTCATCCGCGATGTCGGCCGCGTCATGGACCTTCCCTACGGCTTTGTGGACTCCATCGCCAAAATGGTTCCTCAGGAGCTGAACATCACTCTGGAAAAATCTTTAAAGCAGAGCCCCGACCTCAGGAAAGCATATGAAGGTGACGACCGCGTCCACAAGCTCATCGACATGAGCCTGCGTCTGGAGGGCCTGCCCCGCCACGCCTCCGTCCACGCGGCCGGCGTCGTCATCTGCTCCGAGCCCGCAGAGGAGCTCGTTCCCCTGGCCAGGGCACAGGACGGATCGGTCACGACCCAGTTCCCCATGACGACCATAGAGGAGCTGGGTCTGCTCAAGATGGACGTGCGAATTGTTCGCTAACGAAACACTCCAGAAATGGAAACAAGTTGGCGGAGCAAGGAAATGAAATATCAGAGTACAGTTGGTGCAAAAGAGGCCAGAGCCCGCCTGCTGGAAAAAGATAAAGTAAGGAACTTGTTTAACTGTTCGTTTGATTTGATAGGTGAAATTCCTATCGCTAGATTAATGTCGAAATCTAACCCCCTGATACTCCGTTATGCTATTTAATCTTAATGTTAAGTAGTATAAAGCACGGTGAAGGCGGCCGAAAACGTCCTAAATGGATGAAATGTATTAGTAATATTGGTCCAAAAGAGGCTAGAGCCCGCCTGTATGAAAATACAAAGTAAGAAACAAGGATAGGAAGTAGGTCGGGGGTCCCTAAGCTTACTGCTTTGAAATGTAATATGCCTACTCACCAGGAACTACCGTAGGAAAGGCTCGTAATTTAGAGGAATGGCGAAAGCCAATTCGTCCCTGTAGGGATTTTAGTCGCGGTAATTGTATTGTCCATTGCGGTTACTGCATCCAACCAATATAGGTTAGATGTTCTGAATCCATATTGCGGTTACTGCATCCAACCAATATAGGTTAGATGTTCTGAATCCATTCGACAGTCGGATAAAAGAATGGCTAACGGGTTAAAGGTAGAGGCTAAGTTACAATAATAAGGGATAAAACGAACGGAACAATTGAACCCTGAAAGAAGATGCTAATGCTGTTAAGAGCAGATGCTTCTAACAAGTAGGAAATGACTTGTGCATTCAGGGGGCAGCAGCCCGTAGTACCGATGAAACAGAGTAATGTCTGTGGAGGGAAGGGGCATAGTCAGAGATAGGATTATGTAAAGAGGTTCAATTGTTAAGGTAGCCGATGAGCGAAACGAACTAACCATAGGAGGTGATGCCTATGGGGACAAAACTTAACAAGGTTCCCAATACTGAAAAGGAACTTAATGAACTCTTACAGAACATTTATCTTACGGCCAAAGAAAACTATGATAAGCATGTACAGTGTAATTTCACAGGTATTTTAGAAATCATCACATCCGAACCGAACATTATTACAGCCATTCATAAAATCAAAGGAAACAAAGGCAGTAGAACTGCCGGCGTAGACCAGAGAGTAATGAGTGACTACCTTGAAAGAGGTTATGATGAAGTTCTTCAGGAAGTAAGAAGTAAACTGTACAATTACAACCCTGAAATGGTAAGGAGAGTATGGATACCTAAGCCTGGTAAGTCTGAGAAAAGACCCCTGGGTATCCCGACAATTATCGACAGAATTGTGCAAGAATGCGTAAGAAACGTGCTAGAACCCATAGCCGAAGGACAGTTCTTTGAACACTCGTACGGTTTTAGGCCGATGAGGTCAGCGGACATGGCAATAGCAAGGATTAAGCGCATAAATTGGACATCTAAATGTTACTGGGTGGTCGAAGGCGACATAAAAGGCTTCTTTGATAACATTGACCACAATGTTATGATGAAAAGCCTGTGGAACCTTGGCATCAGAGACAAAAGGGTGTTAAGCATAATCAAGCAAATGCTTAAAGCAGGAGTAATGGATGAATGTAGAGTTAGTGAGCTGGGTACACCCCAAGGTGGAATTATTTCACCCTTGCTTGCGAATATCTATCTCAACCGTTTCGATAATTATATGACGGGAGACTTTGAAAGGAAGAGGCTCAAGAAACCGCACTCAAGAAGAGACGGCGAATTGACGGCTATGAGGAACCATAGCAAGTTAAAAACCTGTTACTTCATTAGGTATGCCGATGACTGGGTTATCCTCACGGATAGCAAGGAATCAGCTGAGAAACTGAAATATAAAGCCAAGAGGTATCTCAAAGACACCTTAAAGCTTGAACTTTCAGAAGAAAAAACCCTAATTACGAATGTCGGCAGTAGACCAATTAGATTTCTTGGTGTGGAAGTTAAACTCTATAACAAGAATGGTCGATGGGTTAATAGAGTCTCTCCTGAAAAGGATAGGTTTGAGCGTAAAATGAAAAAGCTCAGTAGAGAACTATTCTATGTTAGGAAAATTAACAGTCAGGATAGGGATACATGGTTACTGCCACAAGCTAATTCATGGTGAACTTATGCCTGAGAATCTGTCAGGTAAGACAATAAAGAAGCTCGCGAAATTTCGCGAGAAATTAGAATCCCCAATTAGTAATAAAGTTGACTGATACTAATTGAACTCTTTAGCCTGATATAATCCGAAAGTAGCTCACCGCAGGCTGCTTTCTCTGATGGAACGCCGTGTGCGTTGAAAGGCGCACGCACGGTGTGAAGGAGGGGAAAATCACTCCTAACAGGTTAAGCTGAGGATGTTGATTACCTATTCCTATTTTCTGGGTCTTAGGACCCTGACTGTGATCCAGAACGCCGTGGAGATGGCGAACCGGTCCATCGAAGCGGCGGGCGGAGACTACCCTCCCTGCGAACCCGCTGTCGGTTCAATACGGCCGGAACAGAACCCTCTCGGAAGGGGAGCAGTCTCCATGGACGCCCTTGACTACGAGGATCCGCTGATCTACCGCTACATTTCTACCGGAAGGACGGACGGCATCTTCCAGCTCGAATCCGGAGGCATGCAGAGCTTCATGAAGGAACTCAGGCCCGGGAATTTCGAGGATATCATAGCAGGCATCTCCCTCTACCGGCCCGGCCCCATGGATTTCATTCCTCAGTATATAAGGGGAAAAAACAATCGCAATTCCGTTCACTATGCCTGCCCTGAACTTGAACCCATCCTCCAGCCTACCTACGGCTGCATTGTTTATCAGGAGCAGGTCATGCAGATCGTCCGTGACCTGGGGGGCTATACCCTGGGCCGGAGTGACCTCGTCCGCCGCGCCATGAGCAAAAAAAAGCAGTCTGTCATGGAGCAGGAGCGCAGAAACTTCGTCTACGGAAATCCCGAAGAAAATGTCCCCGGCTGCGTGGCACGCGGCATTGACGAGAAGGTGGCGTCCGGCATTTACGACACCATGATGGATTTTGCCAAATACGCCTTCAACAAGTCCCACGCGGCCTGCTATGCCGTCGTCGCCTACCAGACAGCCTGGCTGAAATACTACTATCCCATGGAATTCATGGCTGCCCTCATGACTTCCGTGATCGACCACCCCTCAAAGGTGGCGTCCTATATCTTTGCCTGCCGCGCCATGAAGATCCGCATCCTCCCGCCCGACATAAACGAAGGCGAGGCCGGCTTTTCCGTCTCCGCAGGCACATCCGCGGTTTCCGGCATCCGCTATGCTTTGACTGCCATCAAGGGAGTCGGACGCCCCGTCATTGACGCCGTCATCGCCGAGCGCCGCCTGCGCGGTCCTTACAGAGACCTGCGGGATTTCCTCACCCGCATGTCGGGTCAGGAAAAAGACGTCAACCGGCGGACGGTGGAAAGTTTCATCAAGGCCGGAGCCCTCGACTGCCTGGGCGCGACCAGAAAGCAGATGATGAGCGTCTACTCCCGCATCCTTGACAACATCCAGTCATCCAGAAAGCACGATATGGCAGGCCAGATGTCTCTCTTTGACATCGCGGACGAGGAGGACAAAAAGGACTTCGAGATCCGCATGCCCGACGTCGGTGAGTTTCCGCAGGAGCTCCGCCTTTCTTTTGAAAAAGAAGTACTGGGCATCTATGTTAGCGGACATCCTCTCGATGCCTATGAAGGACTGTGGCGGCGCCGTATTTCGGCAACTGCTGCGGACTTCACCCTTGACGATGAGGACAGCCTGGAGGACAGAAAGCTGTCAGACCGGCAGAAGGCCGTCATCGGGGGAATTATTTCTGAAAAAAAGATCAAATACACCAAAAACGACCAGGTTATGGCTTTCCTGACCATTGAGGACATGACCGGCGCAGTCGAAGTCCTTGTTTTCCCAAGGGTCTACGAGGAGAGCGCAGACATCCTCAACGAGGACGCCCGCGTCTTCATATCAGGACGCGTCTCTCTGGAAGAGGAGAAGGACGGAAAGCTCATTGCAGACAGGATCACCTCCTTCGAGGATGTCCCCCGCCGGGTCTGGCTCCGTTTCCCCACCCTCGAAGACTGGAAAAAATGTGAGCCCAGGGTCCTTGGCACTGTCGCCGCTCACGGCGGCCGCGACCAGGTAGTCATTTACATAGAAGATCGCAGGATAAAAAAGACCCTTCCCCCGGGGCAGGGCATCCGGGCGGACAATGCTTCCCTTGCTATTCTGCGCGAAGCCGTCGGCGGACAAAACGTCGTACTTCAGTAAGTCGGTTTTCTATTGCAATCGGCGTCAAGATAGTCTAAAATTGTTATATTGATATTGTCAGCTGCCTTCCCTCAGACCGGGCCGCCGACTTTTGACGTTACTCCTTGCAAAATTACTTTCAGGATGGGAGGATTACATGGAAGCCAAAAAAGAGTTTAATTCAATCGGCGTGCTGACAAGTGGCGGGGATGCCCCCGGCATGAATGCTGCGATTCGTGCGGTGGTGCGCGAGGCGCTGGCAAACAAGGTTAAAGTTAAGGGCATCATGCGCGGCTACAAAGGCCTTCTGAATGAAGAGATTTTTGAGATGAAATCTGTCAATGTCTCCAACATCATTCAGCGCGGAGGAACGATCCTCGGGACAGCCCGCTGTCTGGAATTCAAAGAGGAAGAAGTGCAGGCAAAGGCAGCGGACATCTGCCGCAAGCACGGGATCGACGGCATCGTTGTCATCGGCGGCGACGGTTCCTACCGCGGTGCCCAGGCTCTCGCCCGCCATGGGATCAATACCATCGGCCTTCCCGGTACGATTGACCTTGATATTTCCTGCACAGAGTACACGATCGGATTTGACACTGCAGTCAATACCGCAATGGACGCGATCGACAAGGTCAAGGATACCTCGTCCTCCCATGAGCGCTGCTCCATCATAGAAGTCATGGGCCGCCATGCCGGCTACATCGCTCTGTGGTGCGGTGTCGCCAACGGCGCGGAAGACATCCTTCTTCCGGAAAAGTACGACTACAATGAGCAGCGGCTTGTCGACCACATCATCGCGAACCGCCGCAGGGGCAAAAAGCACCACCTGATTATCAACGCTGAAGGCATCGGCCACTCCACATCAATGGCCAAGCGCATTGAAGCTGCTACCGGCATCGAGACCCGCGCCACGATCCTCGGCTACATGCAGCGAGGCGGCGCACCCACCTGTAAGGACCGCTACTATGCCTCCATCATGGGCGCCTATGCGACAGATATTCTCCTTCAGGGCAAAACCAACCGTGTCGTCTGCTATCGCGACGGTAAATTTGTCGACCTCGACATCGAGGAAGCACTTGCCATGACAAAGGACTTCCCGGAGTACGAGTACAAGATCAGCAAAAATCTGTAAAAAGCCTTATTTTCTGCTGTTTTGCGGATGAAAAAGCCCAGATGCATTACTGACCTGCATACCGGGAGATATTTCAAAGAACCTGAATAAGCACGCGGGACGGAAGCGTCCCGCTGCTTTCTTTTTAATAGAGAATTTAAAAGAGAAAAATGTCTGAGAAAATCACATCGGCGTCAAATCCCCGTATCCGACATCTGGTCGAGATCAGAAAAAAAGCAAGGATCCGGAGGGAGGAGGGCATCTTCCTGATCGAGGGAACGAGGCTCTGTATGGACGCGCCCTCCCGTTTTATTAAGGAAGTTTACGTGACAGAGCGATGGCTCCAGGGCGCATCGGACAAAGAGCGCTCCGTGGTCAGCAGCCATCCGGTGACGGTCGTCACCGGGGAAGTCATGGAAAAAGCTGCGGATACCGCAACGCCTCAGGGAATACTCTGCGTAGCAAAGATTCCTTCATACAGAAGGGATGATCTTTTTGGCTTAGGCAGTGAGAAAAAACCTCTTCTTCTTGTCCTGGAAGATATTCAGGACCCTGGAAATCTCGGAACCATTTTCCGTACGGCTGAAGCGGCGGGAGCGACAGGAATTTTAATGAGCCGTGATACGGCCGATCTTTTTAATCCAAAAACTGTACGCGCCACGATGAGTGCCATCTTCCGCATGCCCTTTCTGGTCAGCACCGACCTCTGTGAGGAAGTGGCCGCGCTAAGAAGACATGGCATTAAAAGCTATGCCGCCCACCTTCAGGGAAAACGCCCTTATGACGCCCTTCCTCTTGCCGGACCTGCAGCCTTTCTGATCGGAAATGAAGGGAACGGCCTTTCGGAACGCCTGACAGAGTCTGCGGACGAAAAGATCATCATCCCCATGGAGGGCGGCGCGGAAAGCCTGAACGCGGCAATGGCTTCGGGAATCCTTCTCTTCGAGGCCTCCCGCCAGAGGAGGGCGGCGCGGAAAGCCTGAACGTGGACGTGGCTTCGGGAATCATCCTTTTTGAGTCCGTCCCGCCGGTAAATGCATATTTCACAGAGATAAGTAGCGCTTCTTTTACAGATTTTTTATTGTGGCGGGATTCCGATTGTGCTATCATCAATTGATAATGCCAATGAAGAAGAAAAGAGGTGGTGGATCGTGAACGCAATCTATACATGGCTGCTTCTGACGGCGGCGCTCATTATCATCGAGGCCATGACAGCAGGCCTGACGACCATCTGGTTCGCCGGCGGCGCTGTTGTAGCCCTTATCTGTACCTTCCTCGGAGGTCCTGTGTGGCTTCAGACGGGCATCTTCGCTGCCGTCTCCCTGATCCTGCTCCTTGTGACCAGGCCCCTTGCATTAAAATACATGAAAAAGGGGAGCGGCTCAACCAGCCTTGACAGGATGATCGGTCAGGAGGCCCTTGTGACGGAGCAGATCGACAACCTGAGGGGCACAGGAGAAGCCCAGGTGGACGGCCAGTTCTGGATGGCAAGATCCGCTGATAATGACCGGACCATCGATAAAGGTGAAATCACGATTATTCGTGACATCCGGGGCGTCAAGCTGATCGTGAGCCCGAAAACTCCGGCGGATGAGAGAGCGTCCGCACCCCTGCAGTAACGTTTTTTATTAACGTACTGTCAACTGACTGACTGCTGCAGCAGGGTGTCCGCGCCCTCTGCAGTAAGCGAATAGTTTTCATAACCGGGACACTGTTTCAAGAAAGGAGATAATTGATATGGTTCCTCAATTTGCTTTTCTTATTGTCATCATTTTCATTCTTCTGATCGTGGTCACGTCCTGTGTCAAGATCGTTCCTCAGGAGCACGCTTTCGTTCTTGAGCGCCTGGGAACTTTTTTGGATACATGGCCGGCAGGTCTGCACTTCAAGGTGCCTTTCATCGACCGCGTCGCGCGCCGTGTAAACCTCAAGGAGCAGGTCGTGGACTTCCCGCCCCAGCCTGTTATCACCAAGGATAACGTCACGATGCAGATCGTTTCCATCGTGTTCTTCAGGATCACGGATGCAAGGCTCTACACCTACGGCGTTGAAAATCCGATCATGGCCATCGAAAATCTGACTGCCACCACACTCAGAAACATCATCGGCGACATGGAGCTTGACGAGACCCTGACCTCCCGCGAGACCATCAATACGAAGATGCGCTCTGCTCTGGACGTGGCGACCGATCCCTGGGGCATCAAGGTCACCCGCGTCGAGCTCAAGAACATCACTCCTCCCACAGCGATCCGCGAGGCCATGGAAAAACAGATGAAGGCGGAGCGCGAACGCCGTGAGTCCATCCTCAAGGCAGAGGGCGAAAAGAAATCCGCCGTCCTGATCGCGGAAGGTAAGAAAGAGTCCCTGATCCTTCAGGCCGAGGCCAACAAGCAGGCCACCATCCTTGCAGCGGAAGCGCAGAAGGAAAAGGCCATCAAAGAGGCAGAAGGCCGCGCGGAAGCCATCCGCATGGAGCAGGAGGCCAACGCGGAGGCTATCCGTATGATCCGTGAAGCGGGCGCGGACGATGCCGTCCTGACCATCAAGAGCCTCGAAGCCTTCGAGAAAGCCGCCAACGGTCAGGCGACCAAGATCATTATCCCCTCCGAGATCCAGGGCATAGCGGGCCTTGCCGCTTCCCTCAAGGGGATTGCGGACGGTTCCGCAGCAAAAAAAGGACAGCCTGACCCCGCAAAGAACGCTCCCGGAAAGGGAAATCCTAAAGTGGGCGAACCCACAATGCTTGCATGATAAACCAGTTTAAGAAAGGAAGCCATCCATGATCGATCTCAGGAACAGGGATTTTTTGAAACTGCTCGACTTCACGCAGGAGGAGATCCTCGGCCTTGTGGATCTGGCCGCAGATCTGAAGGATATGAAAAAGAAAGGGATCGCCCATCGCCGCTGCGAGGGAAAGAACATTGCCCTGATCTTTGAAAAGACCAGCACCAGGACCCGCTGTGCCTTTGAAGTTGCCGCCAGCGACCTGGGCATGTCAGCTGTGTACCTCGATCCTTCCGGATCCCAGATTGGAAACAAGGAGAGCATTGCCGATACAGCCCGCGTTCTTGCAGGCATGTTTGACGGTATCGAATACCGCGGATATGGCCAGGAAATAGTGGAAGAGCTGGCGAAATATTCAAAAGTCCCTGTCTGGAACGGCCTGACCAATGAGTTCCATCCCACCCAGATGCTGGCGGATCTTCTGACCATCCGCGAGCACTTCGGGAAGATAAAAGGGATCCGGGTGAGCTTTTTCGGCGACTGCCGTTACAATATGGCCAATTCCTGGATGGTCACCGGAGCAAAATGCGGCATGCACATCACTCTCTGCGGCGGGAAGGATTACTTCCCCGACGAAGAACTCGTCGCACAGTGCCGCCGGATCGCGCAGGAGAGCGGAGGCAGCATCACCCTTGAGACCGATCCCGAAAAGGGAGCGAAGGACGCGGATGTTCTCTATACGGACGTCTGGGTCTCCATGGGCGAGCCCATGGAAGCCTGGGGAGAGCGTATCGGCCAGATGAAGCCCTACCAGGTCACGGAAAAGCTCATGTCCCTGGCAGGGCCGGACGCAATTTTCATGCACTGCCTGCCCGCCTTCCATGACCTTGGGACTTCCATCGGACGAAAGATCCACGAGGAGTTCGGCCTGGAGGAACTCGAAGTGACCAATGCCGTCTTCGAGGGTCCCCAGTCCCGCGTCTTCCAGGAGGCGGAGAACCGCATGCATACCATCAAGGCTGTCATGGCAGCGACACTATCCTGATATAAATCGGGCCTTTATTTGACAGAGGTATATTATTGGGAAAAAAAGAACAGATCCTTCAGCAGCTCGCTTCTGACGGAGGCTTTGTTTCCGGTCAGGAGCTCTGTGAGATGCTCGGCGTATCCAGGACTGCTGTATGGAAGAACATTCAGAAACTCAAAGAAGAGGGATATCTCATCGAGGCGGTGACCAACAAGGGCTACCGCCTTCTTTCCGCACAGGAGGCGGACGTCTTTAACCGGGAACAGATCGAAGCGGAGCTTACGACTGCCTGGGCGGGACATCCCGTGATCTACATGGATGAGACCGGATCCACAAACGATGACATCTTTGCGCTGGCCGCGCAGGGATATTCCCACGGGACCCTGGCAGTCACCGCGCGGCAGACTGCCGGAAAAGGCCGCAGGGGAAGGACCTGGATCTCCCCGCAGGAAGGCAATATCTATATGAGCATCCTGATAAAGCCGGACCTGCGCCCCGATCTCACTCCCATGCTGACTATTGTCATGGCACTGTCCGTCTACCAGGCTGCTGCAGACCTGCTTTCCGGTCCGGGATCAGACAATGCCGCCTGCCGTTTCGGCATCAAATGGCCCAACGACATAGTGGTCTCCCTGGACGGAGGCCCCTACCGCAAGCTCTGCGGCATCCTGACCGAAATGCGCATGGAGGACAGCGAGATCAGCGCCATCACCATTGGAACCGGTCTGAACGTCAACCAGACGGCATTTCCCCCTGAGATCGCTCAGAACGCGACCTCCTTTGCTCTTGCTCTGGGAAGAAAGATCAACCGCGCCTCCTTCACTGCCTCCATCTGGAACCACTTTGAGAAGAACTATGAGATCTTTATGCAGACCCGGGACTTTTCCAGGCTTCGCCCTGCCTACGAACAGGGCCTGGTAAACCTCGGCCGCCCTGTTCATGTCCTCGACCCTCAAAAGCCCTTCACAGGCATGGCAATGGGTATCAACGATTACGGCGCCCTCCTTGTCCGACCGGACGAAGGGACCGGTAATGGTGGAAATGCAGTCGCAGGATCCCTGGATAAAGGAATTTCAAATAACAGCTTGTTTTCTGATAAAAAAGGGGAAAGAATTCTGCAGGACTCCGGATCCGGAGACAGCAGCTCCCGCTTAATCGCTGTCAGCTCCGGCGAAGTGTCTGTCCGCGGCGTAAACGGATACGTGTAAATGAAATGATTTTTTAACCGTACGGAACAGCTGCCGCTGTTTTTTAACGTTTGTGTTTTTCTTTTTATATCACATAAAAATATATACCCAGGCCTATGGAGGCGTTCGGATATGGAACCAGCCAATATCATTGAAGAAGAATTTGCGGCGCAGGACAAATACCGCATCGTCATCTGCGGCGCGAATGCTTACGAAAAAAAATATTATTTTAACAAAAAATTTGATAAGCTCCCCACCAATATAAAAGAGGAGCTCCACATCATCTGCGTCCTTTTCACCCAGGAGGCCGGCGGGATCTTCACTATCTCCTTCACTCCCTTCGGGCATGTCGAGTTCGATACCCGCCACGAGGAAGACGACCTCTTTTATGATGAGATCAGCGCCCGGCTCCTGATCAGGGAGATCCGCCGCAAAAAACGTGAGATGATAGAAGCACTCTCCATTTATTTCAGGGTGACCTTCCTGCACCAGAACCCCGCGGACCTGATCGAAGATTTCGAGGAGGAGTCCTGAGCATTTTATGATTGAAAACAGAAATACACCTTTTCAGATCGGAAAAGCAGTCCTCCCGGGCCGTGTGATCTTTGCCCCTATGGCGGGAGTATCCGACCTGCCCTTCAGGCTTTTATGCCGCCGGCAGGGTGCCGCCCTGGTCTGCATGGAAATGATCAGCGCCAAGGCCATCACCTATAAAAATGTCCGGACAGCCGAGCTCATGGAAACCTGCCCGGAGGAAGCACCTGTCTCCCTGCAGCTTTTCGGGCGGGAGCCGGAGATCATCGCCCGCGCCTGCGAGATGATCGAGGACAGGCCTTTCGATATCCTCGACATCAACATGGGCTGCCCCGTTCACAAGGTCGTCTCCAACGGAGAAGGCAGTGCCCTGATGAAGGATCCGCCCCTGATCGAAAAGATCGTCCGCGCGGCCGCATCGGCCACAAGCCGGCCTGTCACAGTAAAGCTCCGCCGCGGATACGAAGAAGACAGTGAAAATGTTGTCGAATGCGCCCTTGCCGCACAGCAGGGAGGCGCCTCCGCCGTAGCCGTCCACGGACGCACCCGCGCCCAGATGTACTCCGGAAAAGCAGACTGGATCTGCATCGGCCGCGTAAAGGAGGCCCTCGACATCCCGGTCATCGGAAACGGCGACATCACTGACGGTCCCTCGGCCCTTCGCATGATGGAAGAGACCGGATGCGATGCCGTCATGATCGCCCGCGCCGCCAGAGGCAATCCGTGGCTGTTCCGGGAAGTGACGGACTATCTGACCGACAGGACGACCCCTGAGCGCCCCGCGCGCCGCGTCGTCGTCCAGATGCTTCTGCGCCACGCCCGCATGCTCTGTGACTGCAAGGGAGAGAAGATCGGTATCCGCGAGATGCGCGCCCACGCCGCCAAATACCTCGCCGGCTTTCCGTCCGCAGCCCGCGTCAGGAACATGGTCGTGAAAGTCACGACCCTCTCAGAGCTCGAGCAGCTTCTGAAGAAAGAATACCCCTACGCGTGAGAAAAGCCGTTCTGTTTTTTGTGAAAATTCCCTTGTTCAGACAGCTCTGTGCCCGGAAAAGGGGGGTTGGATATATCTAATGCTCTGTCATCTACAGGAATTATAAAGGAGGTTATTGTGAAAAACAGAAAACGAAGTATTTTATGCCTTGCGCTTGCGCTGATCATCGCAATGTCATTACTGCCCGCAAGTGTTTTCGCCGCGGACAAAGCAGGCGTCATCACCGTCCACACTCTGAAACAGAATAAATGGGTCACAGCAAAAGGCTGTTACGAGGGTTCCGATAAAAAACCCCACTACCATGTGTACAAAATATCCGTTCCAAAACACGGATACTGCACGATTTACATGAACAACGATAAGGCGGACAGCAGCATCAGACACCGCACGTATCTCTATGAGAAACTCCCGAAGAGCGGCGTTCTTCTGATCGATGGCGACGTGACAGAGTCGTTGTCCGGCACGAAACGGTATATCTCCCTCGAGCACGGAACATACTATCTGTATGCGGGCAAAGGGGCAAAGCTGAAATGGAAATTCAATAAAAAATCTCATCCTTCAAATTACTGCCAGTCAAAAGCATCCTCGCTCTCTGCAGGAAAAACAAAGAAAGTCTATTTTGACTATCAGTATGAATACCCTGTCTGGTTCAAGATCAAACTGAAAAAATCAAAGAAGATCACTGTGACAGTGGATTGTCTGGATGAGGGCTTCGACCCGAATTTCGTTGTTATGAATTCGAAGGGAATCCCGGTCAAAGTCTCAGAGGCAGACTGGGGAGTCTGGAACACCGGAAAGCTTGCGAAGGGCACATACTACATCCGTCTGGAACGAAACACAGAATATTACGGAGACTATTCGCATCTATATATGGAAGGCCGCTATGTCTCCGTCTCCTGGAAATGACCTCATACGCCGGCCGGGGGGCGAAGAGGTACTGCGGGTACAGCTGATACGTTACTGTTCGGATCGCTTCGAAGCTCGAAGTGTTTTGCGCGGCCTCTTCGCGCAAAACCCAAGTTTAACGGCGGGCGTACGCAAAAACATTTTTCGCTGATTGACAGAGCTGTCTGAAAACGTATATAATATTTTGCCGCACATGTTTTTAATGAATCGCGCTGATGCGCCGGTTTTTAATCTCGCGGCGGTGCCGGACCGGCTCCGCCTCGTTGATCCCATCGGAGTTAAACGCGTACATGAAATGCTTTGCATTTCATGTACGCGATTTCTCCCGGGGATGTCATCGCGCCGGAAGGCGCTCCGACATGAAAATAAGTTAAGAAATGTCCGGGGAAAGTGGGGAAAAGAGTTACATGGAAGAGAAGAAAAACATTCTGACATATGAAGGTCTCAAGCGCTACGAAGATGAGCTTCATGAACTGAAGGTAGTAAGACGCAAAGAAGTCGCACAGAAGATCAAAGAAGCCAGAGAGCAGGGCGACCTCTCTGAAAACGCTGAATACGATGCGGCCAAGGACGAGCAGCGCGACATTGAGACCAGGATCGAGGAGCTCGAAAAAATTCTCAAAAACGTCGAGGTCGTTGCCGATGAGGACGTGACCGCCGACAAGATCAATATCGGCTGTACTGTCGTCATCAAAGATGTCGAAGACGGAGAGACCGAAGAATACAGCATTGTCGGATCTACCGAAGCCAACAGCCTTAAGGGCAAAATTTCAAACGAATCCCCTGTCGGAAAGGCCCTCATCGGTGCCGTTGTTGGAACCATTGTCACCGTCACGACCCCCGGTGGAGAGTTCAAATACGAAGTCATGGAGATCCGCAAGACCAGCCGGAACTGAGATACAGAGTATCGGAAAGTCGGCCGAATTAAGAAATAGAGTTCCGGGAAACCGGCAGGAACTGAAATGCGAATTTCGGAAGACCGGCTGAATTTATGA
>DEPS01000162.1:28453-29953 GCA_002358875.1 Lachnospiraceae bacterium UBA3386
ATGAAATAGAATTCCGGAAGACCAGCGGGGACTGTATTTTGCAGACCCCGAAATAGAGACAGAAGAATAAGGAGCACATTACATGTCAGAGAATACCCAGCAGCCCAATATCCAGCAGCCTTGTGATCAGGAGGAGAGCAGGGAAAACAGCCAGACTGGCAGGAACCAGCAGAAAAACCAGGGAAATGCGAAGCAGAAAGGCCAGGGAGGAAAGCAGCAGAACAATCAGCAGAAAGCCCAGGATGTCTCCCAGCTGCAGAAGGTCCGCCGCGACAAGCTGGCCGAGCTTCAGGCAGCAGGCAATGATCCCTTTGTGATCGTCAAATACGACCAGACCCACCATACCGCCCAGATCCGCGACAATTATGATGAACTCGAGGGCAAAGACGTCTCTATCGCCGGCCGAATGCTGTTCAAGCGCGTCATGGGAAAGGCCTCCTTCTGCAACATCCAGGACCGCGACGGCCGCATCCAGGTCTACGTCGCCCGCGACGAGATCGGCGAAGAGGCCTACAAGGGATTCAAAAAGATGGACATCGGCGACATCCTCGGCGTCAGGGGCTTTGTATTTAAGACAAAGACCGGCGAGATCTCCGTCCATGCCAAAGAGCTCACCCTCCTGTCCAAGTCCCTGACTCCGCTGCCGGAGAAATACCACGGCCTGCAGGACACCGACATGCGCTATCGCCAGCGCTACGTCGACCTCATCATGAACGACACCTCCCGTGACGTCTTCATCAAGCGCTCCAAGATCCTTGCCGAGATCCGCAGATTCCTCGCCGCGCGCGACTTCATGGAGGTCGAGACCCCCATGCTGGTCTCCAACGCCGGCGGCGCCGCCGCCCGCCCCTTCGAGACCCACTTCAACGCCCTGGACGAGGACTTCAAGCTCCGCATTTCCCTGGAGCTCTACTTAAAGCGCCTCATCATCGGCGGCCTTGAGCGCGTCTATGAGATCGGCCGCGTCTTCCGCAACGAGGGCCTTGACACACGCCACAACCCCGAGTTCACCCTCATGGAGCTCTACCAGGCATACACCGATTACCATGGCATGATGGACCTCACCGAGGACATGTTCCGCCACCTGGCAAAAGAGGTCTGCGGCACCACCACCATCACCTACAACGGAACCCCGATCGACCTCGGAAGTCCCTTCCGCCGCCTCACCATGGTCGACGCCATCAAGGAACAGACCGGCATCGACTTTGACCAGGTGACCACAGACGAAGAGGCCAAAAAGCTGGCCGACGAGCGCCACATCGAGTACGAAGACCGCCACAAGAAGGGCGACATCGTCAACCTCTTCTTTGACGAATTCTGCGAAGACAAGATGATCCAGCCCACCTTCATCATGGACCATCCCATCGAGATCAGCCCGCTCACCAAGAAAAAGCCCGGCGATCCCACCAAGGTCGAGCGCTTCGAGCTCTACATCAACGGCTGGGAGATGTGCAACGCCTACTCCGAGCTCAATGACCCCATCGACCAGCGCGAGCGCTT
>DEPS01000080.1:0-22961 GCA_002358875.1 Lachnospiraceae bacterium UBA3386
AGATTCTGTGCCAGCTCATCGATTGTCACATGCCTGTCGAGATTGTCCATCAGTATTGCATGCACCCTGCCTGCAAGTTCTTTTTGTGTGTTCGTAATCTTTCCCTCTTCCATAGCTGTAAGCACTATTGGCGCCTTCCTGATCTGTGATTGTGATTAGTTAAAACTAACTTAGTTGTGTAAAAAATACTGCGGAGGTGGTGCAGTGTTTTTAGTTTAATATAACTAACCCGGTTCGTCAACCGTACACCCGAATATTCTTTCCGGGTTCAAGTGTATACAGACTTGAAAAACGATTTGCAGCCCTGTACAATGGCAGTATTGCTGAAAACGTGATAGGGCGGGAGGCGGTATATCATGTTCTCCGACCGAACTTTGGAGGTGTTTTCCATATGTCTGTAAGCATTTTGATAAAGGACACGACAAAAGAAGAGCGGGAGAGGATCGTGGCGGAGTCGATCGGCAATATCAGCGGGCTCTGCGACGGCTGCTCGCCCGGGATAGCGGAGATGTATCAGGAATATATTGACGGAAAGCGCGAGCTCAGGGAGATCAATATGTCCTTTTCCGCAAGATATGTGTCAGGACATGCCATGCCCATGAAGGGAGGCTGCGGATATGCCTGATTACTGGGGGGATCTGGATCCTGACAGCGGTCAGTCCATGTCATCCGGATATTTTGCTTCATATCATCCTGATCCCAGGGAAATATGGGCCCGGTCCCGCGATAAGCTTGTCAGGACGCTGGCCTCACTGGGATTTCCGCAGGAGTTGGGGGATGTCGTTGCAAAGCATCTGGGAAGCCCGAAGGCGATCGACCGCATGACGGCATATCTGCTGAATGTAAAACCCAAAAAAGTGGAGCTTGTTGTGGATGAGATGCTGTCCATCCGCAGCGAGATCGATGCGTGGAAAAGAAAGAAAAAGGCAGAAGAGGCAAACGCCGCCTATAATGAACTGCTTTTGTACGGCTTTTCGGATGAAAATCTTGACACTGATTGATATGATGCTGGGGGCAAAAGGTCTGTGACTATACTAAGCTTCGTAAATTTGAACAAACAGCTGAAGGGCCTTTGCGCAGCTCCGAAGGAGATGTTGCGGCCAGGTACTTGGGCGCTTGGTTTGTAGCGCCCTTAGTACCGCTGCCAGCGTGATAGAGCGCGAGCGTGCCCGAAGCGTTTGTGCAAATTTACGAAGCGGGCCCGGAAATACCAACTTTCCACCAATATCATTGATATGGGCTGATGCCGATTTATATTGGTGAATATTAATCTATCTTGGTAATAAAGATCCTCATATTGATGGAGAAGGCATACAAAAGTAAATATTGGATTAGGAGGTCATAGTATTTATATGGCAAATAAAAGCAGGGGTTCCAGGCTCAGAGCCGTGCTGTGTATCATGCTCTGTCTGGTTTTTATCACAGGCTGCGGCCGTTCTCTGGTGATCACTACAGGTTTTCGCCGGGGAGAGGTTTTCCGGCTTGGAAAAGAAAAGTGCATGATCGCTCAGGTCAGGGTATATCTGCTGGATCTGCAGAAGCGGAGTGAGGCAATGTACGGGGCAGCGGTCTGGGAGAGTTCGGATAAGGAGGCGCTGCAGCAGGCGGTCAAGGATCAGGCTCTTTCGCAGATCACCAGGGTGAAGGCGCTGGGACAGATCGCCGTCAGCCGTAATGTGATGCTGTCAAATGACGAGAAGCTTCTCGCGGAACAGGTTGAGCGCAGCTTTTATGACGGCCTCTCTGAAGATGAAAAAAAATATATCGGCCTTGACGAGAAGGGCCTTCTGAAAGTGGTAAACGAATATGCCCTTGCGGACAAGGTCTACAGGAGCCTTGGAGAGAATGCTGAGAAGATCTATGGAGACTTTTTCGAGAAGACACAATGCGACCTGAACGCAAAGTACTGGCAGAAGGTGTCGCTCAAAAAAATCGAAGGAAATACTGAAGCCCCCGGGCTCTGGGAGTGTTACCAGACGTATTTCGGAAAAGAGGGCGCAGAGGAAACAGGGGCTGTAGAAGAAACAGAGGCTGTAGAGGAAACAGGGGAGCAGAAAGCTGCGCAATAACAGCCAGTCGGCATGGAAGTGTCAGTGTTTTAAAAAACCGGCTCGATCAGAAGCCGGAACAGATGAGAAAAGGGTGTCTGGGTATGACGCTTTTATTTGCAATGGCCGGCGCCGCGGGGCTGGCCGTTTTTCTTCTTCCGGTTTTTACCGGACGGATCCTGAATATAGGAAATATGACAGGCATGGCCTTATGTGCCTGCCTTCTTTTTTATTTTGTCTTTAAGGAAAAAGCGGACGGGGTGG
The DNA here is from genome assembly GCA_002358875.1 of Lachnospiraceae bacterium UBA3386. Lineage (GTDB taxonomy): Bacteria > Bacillota > Clostridia > Lachnospirales > Lachnospiraceae > CAG-791. The sequence continues at coordinate 2,313 of DEPS01000080.1, forward strand.
TCCGTAAGATGATCGGGGCGGGAGGTTTTGCCCGCGCGTTTGTTTTGGGGGCAGGTCTGATCCTGTGCCTGATCGCCCTGACGGCCTTTATCCTGACGGTGCTTATCGTCCGCGCAGCCCTCAAAAGTCCCGCACCGGATTCTGTCGTGATCGTCCTGGGCTGTGAGGTGAAGGGGACAAGGCCAAGCCGTATATTAAAGAGCCGTATCGATGCGGCAGCCGGATATCTCAGGGAACATCCGGACGCTGTCTGCGTAGTTTCAGGGGGAAAAGGAGAAGGAGAGGATATCTCTGAGGCGGAGTGTATGTACCTTGGCCTGACGGCCCAGGGTATCGCCCCGGACCGCATCCTGAAGGAGGACAGGTCCGTCTCGACCCGGGAAAATCTTCTGTATTCAAGGCAGATCCTGCAGGAAGCCGGGATGGGTGACAAAAATGATGCTGCGATCGTGACCAGTGAATTTCACGCTCTGAGGGCGCATCTCATCGCCGGGAAGCTGGGATTTCGATGCGGAACGATCCCTGCCAGGACACCGTGGTGGCTGCTTCCGACCTTCTATGTCCGGGAACTGTACGGGGTGCTTTATCAGCTGTTTCTGTAAAAAGGTTCTAAATACAGGGCGGGTTCCCCGCTGATAACTATTCTGACAGACGAGGGAGCGCACCTGTATAAAAGCGGGATACAGCCGGACTTTCGGAAATTGTTAGCACTCGTTTAGAATGAGTGCTAAAAAATGTTGACTTTTCCTTAAAAGAATACTACAATCATTTTTGTTTACAGAGGAAACATCCGCCTGATATGTTCAGAATGCCGCAAAACTCAGGCTTTTGCGCAAAAATCAGCGCAAAACACCTTAATGCCGGCGGTGGAGCGACTTGTAACGCCGGATCCATTTGATTTTCCGGCTGCGGCGGATCATTATAACTTACTTTTACGGAGGCAATAGTTTATTATGGAAAGAGGACCCTTATCAATCAACAGTGAAAATATGTTCCCGATCATCAAGAAATGGCTGTATTCGGACCATGACATTTTTTACAGGGAACTGATCTCTAACGGCTGTGATGCCATCACCAAGCTCAAAAAGCTGGACATGATGGGCGATTATGAGCTGCCGGAGGGGTATAAGGCCCGTATCGACGTAGAAGTCGATCCGGCTCAGAAGACGATCAAGGTCACCGACAACGGTCTGGGAATGACCGCGGACGAGGTGAAGGAATATATCAACAATATCGCATTCTCCGGCGCTGAGGCCTTCATGGAGAAGTACAAGGACAAGGCGAGCGATGACCAGATCATCGGCCATTTCGGCCTGGGATTCTACAGCTCCTTTATGGTCGCGGATCTGGTGGAGATCGATACCCTCTCCTTCCAGGAGGGAGCAAAGCCTGTGCACTGGGAGTGTGACGGTTCCAGCACCTATGCCATGGACGAGGGCAGCAAAAAAGAGGTCGGTACGACCGTCACCCTGCACCTGTCAGAGGACTGTGTGGAATTTTCCAATTATTACCGCGCTCAGGAAGTGATCGAGAAATACTGCTCCTTCATGCCTGTCGAGATCTATCTGTCTGAGCATGACACGAAGATGACCGAGACCATTAAGGAGTCCGAGCGCAGGCCTGACGACGTGGTCCTTGAGACCATCGAGCCCAAAAAGCCCGCTCCTTCGGAAAAGAAAGACGGGGAAGAGGCAGAGGAAGAGCCCGAGGAGAAGAGCTTCAAGATCCGCCGCCGTCCCGTCCTTTGCAACGACCCTGCCCCTCTGTGGTCGAAGTCGCCCAAGGACTGCAAGGACGAGGAGTATAAGGAGTTTTACAGAAAGGTCTTCCACGACTACAAGGAGCCCCTGTTCTGGATCCACCTGAATATGGACTATCCCTTCAACCTCAAGGGCATCCTCTACTTCCCCCGCGTCAATCTCGAGTATGAGAACGCGGAGGGCGTGATCAAGCTCTACAACAGCCAGGTCTTTATTGCCGACAACATCAAGGAGGTCATTCCCGAGTTCCTGATGCTGCTCAAGGGAGTTATCGACTGCCCTGATCTGCCGCTCAACGTTTCCAGGAGCGCCCTCCAGAACGACGGTTTCGCGCAGAAGATTTCGGATTATATTTCCAAGAAGGTCGCCGAGAAGCTGGCCGGCATGTGCAAGACCGACAAGGAAAACTACGACAAATACTGGGACGACATCAGCCCCTTCATCAAGTACGGCTGCCTCAAGGATGAGAAATTCTGTGAGAAGATGACCGACTACATCCTCTTCAAGGATCTGGACGGCAAGTACCACACCCTGCCCGAGGCTCTTGAGATCAACGCAGGCGCGGGAAATGAGGAGGAAGAAGGCTCCGAAGAGGAAAAGGCTGTGTCCTCAGAGGAAAAAGCGGACGGCGAAGTCGTCAGCGAGGGCGACCTGGCAGAGGCCGCAAAGAAGGCAGATGAAGATGAAGATCAGGACGCTGAGGGTGAGAAGAAGGATCGCACGATCTACTACGTGACCGATCCCGAGCAGCAGAGCCAGTACGTCCGCATGTTCAGGGAGAACGGCATGCAGGCCTTTGTCCTCAACCACAACATCGACCAGCCCTTTATTTCCCAGCTTGAAGCAAAGAATGAGGGCATCCGCTTCGCAAGGATCGATGCCGACGTCCAGGATGCTCTGAGGGCTGAAGACAATGAAGCCGCAGAGGAGCAGAACAAGGAGAATGCCGAAAAGATCGAGAAGATCGTCCGGGGGGCTCTTAATGACGACAAGCTCGCCGTGAAGCTCGAGACGCTCAAGGACGAGTCCGTCTCCTCCATGCTCACCATGGACGAGCAGACCCGCCGCATGAACGACATGATGAAGATGTATGCCGGAAGCGGCATGGGCTTTGGCATGAACGGCATGGGGAAAGAAGGCCAGACGCTCATCCTCAACGCCGCACATCCTCTGGTAAAATATGTCCTCGAAAACGAGGAGGGAGAGAATACGAAGCTCATCTGCGAGCAGCTCTATGATCTTGCAGTCCTGCAGAACGAGCCCCTGACCGGCGATGGGATGGCAAAATTCGTCACCCGCACCAATCAGATCATGATGATGCTTACAAAATAATGGGAGCCCGGGGCCGCGCAGACAGAAAGTTTTTCGTACTATGAGAGATTTTTATACAAAGGAAAATATGCAGGGCGAGGCATTCCATGTTCCGGATGCCGGGTTGCTTTTTGAACCTTCCGAACTGTCCTTTGATACGGAGACCGATACAGGAAGGGAGGGGATGATCCGGGTCAGACACCGCGCCGGCAAGCCGGCGCGGGGATATGTGTATCCTTCGGAGCGGTGTATGCGCGGAGTCCGTGAGCAGTTTGCGCCCGGCGCGGACGGAACGGGATTTATCCGCTGGCAGTTTGACGCCAGAGGGATCGCCCCCGGAAGGACGATCAGCGGCGCTTTTCGCGTCATATCCCCCTATGGCGAGTACACGATCCCCTATACGGTCAGGATCTCCGGAAAAGGAGAGATCGCCAGGGAAGACAGCACTGAGACCGGCGGGGAGCAGAACAGCGGTATGCTTCCGGGAGGGGAGCTCCGCTCGAAAAAGGATTTCCTGGATCTGGCCGAAAGAGATTTTCAGGAAGCTGTGTCGTTTTTCTACAGCGGCCGTTTTCAGAAGATCCTGACAACTGAAGAGGACAGAACCCTGTACAGAGGGCTCTCCATGCAGGAAGGCAATCTGCAGAATGTGGAGGAATTCCTGATCGCAGCCTGCGGAAGAGAAAAAACCGTTTACGAGCAGGTTGAAAAATCTCTTTTTTTAAGTCTTAAAGGGCAGGCGGGCAGCGCGGAGGGCCGTCTGGCGGGAAGCCGGGCAGAACGCGCTATTGAAGCCCACAGGCAGAGAGTCAGGAAAAGCACAATGGGGGACAGCGGGAAGAAGAAAAATGATGCTCCCGCACAGTCCGCACAGGAGGAAGTGGTTTACATTCCTCTTTCTATAAAAAAATACGGGACAGGGTCTATTTTACCTGTCATTCGGGCAGAGGGAAGTTTTCTTCCCGCTGCCCCTCTTGGCGTGGAGGAGATCGTTTCAAAGGAGATCCTTTCAAAGGAGACAGTTTCAAAGGAGAATGCTGCAAAGGGAATTTTTGCAAAAGAGACCGCTGTACCGGAAAATGATTTGACAGAGCCTGCTTCAGAAAGCGCTTTGAAATCAAAAACCGGGATGGATGACGCGGAAACAGCCGGCGACAGTCAGACGCAGGGACCTGATCCCGTTACAGAGAAAAAAGCGACAGGGATATACAGGGTCAGGATACCGGTCAACCGCGCCGCGCTTCATGCGGGGCGGAATTTCGGCAGGATCCTTATCGAAGGTCCCTTCAACGAGGCTGAAGTGCCTGTGGAGATCCACTGCCGCAGCACAATGTCGGCTTTCCGCAGAAAGCAGGAAAGGGAGCTGGATCAGCTGCAGCTTCTGCTTATGCGGATGTATGTTGATTTCAGACATGAGTATGCTTCGGATTTTTTGTCTTCAGGCACTGAACTGAAGCATTCGGCCGACTGGTTTCTGCAGGCCGACCGTCTGATCGATGAGATCTCAGTGCGCAGCCGCCGTGATCTGGTCCCGCGCCTGTACGGTGTACATCTGCTGATCCTCAGGGGACAGGACGCTGAGGCAGCGCGTGCCCTGGCCAGGATCGCAGTGCGTTATGCCGGGCCTGATGCGGCGCAGAATTTCAGCGCCCGTTTTCAGGGAGAGGGAGAAGACGCCTACTGTTACCGGCAGTATCTGTGGGCCCGCTGCCAGATGGATGATCAGGTGAAAAGAAACCGGATCAGCCGTTTTCTGCGGGGTGTATACCGTCAGACAGGAGACTGGAGGACGGCCTGGATGCTGATGGACCTCTCAGAGGAATACGCGCCGGGTACGGCCGGAAGGTGGAATTTCCTGCGCCATCAGTTTGAGCGGGGCTGTATCAGTCCGGTGATCCTCCTGGAGGCATGGGAGATGGTCCGCCGTGATCCCCGGATCCTTCTGCCCGGCAGCAGCGTGCAGGAGCGCTGGGCAAAGGATGATTTTGGTCTCCATGTGCTCTGGTACGCGGCGAGAAATAATATCATGACGCCGAAGGCGGCGGAGGTGATGGTTTCTCTTGCAGAGAAAAAGAAGACTTTTTCGCCTCTGCTGTTTAAAGCGCTCCGCGCGGCATACGAAGACTGCGATTTCGGTTCCGGGGGAGCCGGCAAAGCATCCGGCGAAAGGAGCTCTGCCGGACCATCTGATGAAAAGCTCTCTGTAGAATCGACTGACGGGGAGCCGATGCCGGACAGCAGGATCAAAAAAGAGCTTCTGCGCGCGGTCTGTATACTTCTAATGCGCAGGCAGGACCTTTCAGAAAAGGCGCACAGATGGTATGCGCGGGCTGTCCGGGAAGGCGTTGTCCTGACAAGGCTCGAAGAAAATCTGCGGCTGAGTATGCCTCCGGGCGAATCCGGCTTCCGTCTTCCGGCAGGATGTAATGCTGTACTCAGGACGACAGCGGGGAGAGCTGTACGGGCTGTCCTGCTTTACGACCGTTTCCGGAACGAGCAGGTCTTTCCTGTCCGGGACGGCGTCGCCATCCTTACAGTACACGGAGACGCAAATACTGTTTTTCTGGAGGATGCCCGGGGAAACCGGTACGCAAAAAGCCTCCCTTATACCATCGATCTGCAGAAGCAGTCAGAAATACCTTCCGAAAGGGAGGACTATTTTGCCCTGGCGGACCGGATCGGGTTCGGGAACCGGGAAGGCGTTGTCCTTGCCCAGTCTCCGCCCGAGAGGTACGAGGCTGCCGGAAGGCTCCTTGACAGCGGTCTCCTTACAGGAAGAGCCCGCACGGAGCTTTTGCTTGTGTGCCTCGACGACAGTGAAAATATGCTCACCGGCCCGGAGCTTTTACAGACCCGCCGGTTCTTTCTCTCCAAAGCCAACCCTCTGCAGTGTACGCAGAGAGAGCGCGCTCTGCTTCTGGAATATCTTGTGAAAGCGCAGGAATATGAAAAGGCTCTTCAATGGGTGCTTTCCCACGGGACACAGGAGATAAGCCACGAGCTTCTTGCGCGGATCTGTATGGGATTTTCGTGGGAGAACTGTGCCCAGTGGGTGCAGTTGGCTGTAGTCCCCCTTGGCTATGAGGCTTTCCTGCGCGGAAACCTCCAAAGCGGGCTTTTGAACAACCTGGCTGAGTTTTTCCAGGGAACAGCACAGGAAATGCTCAGGCTCCGCAAAGCGTTCACAGATAAGGGGCTTTCCACGACAGGGCTTGACAAAAGGATCATCAGGCAGGCTCTGTACAGCGGAAAAATGCTTCAGGACCATGCCCGGGTCATTGTCAGCGCCGGAAAAAAACTCGAGGAAGTATTTCTTCCGGCTGTCGCCCGGTACGCGGACTTTGCTTTTTCCGAGGGACTCGCGATGGGAAACAGGATGACGGATCTGATCACCGGACTGATCACACAGCCGGAAACCGTTTTGGGTCCGGTCCCCGATATATGTATGATCGCCTGCCTTAAGGAGCTTTCCATGCGGCACGGGGAAATTTCGGAAAGGGACAGGTCGGCTGCAGCTGCGAGTCTGACGGCTCTGCTGTCAAAGGGAATCATTTTCCCCTTCTACAGACAGTTCCCCGGTCTGGATGACAGGCTGGATCTCTACGCGGAGGAGACGCTTGTACAGTATCACCCCGCAAAACCTGATGACGGGGCGGGAAGAACGATCGTCTTCCACTATGCGGATTCCAGAAGGGGAGAGACAGGAAGCTTCCGCTCCCGCCGGATGAAGGAAATGTACAGGGATTTCTTTGTTTCCGGCTTCCTTCTCTTTTACGGAGAACAGATGCGCTACTATATCACTGACGACGAGGCACAAAAGCATGTCGTGCAGAGCGGCGTCATCGGGCAGGATGCGAGGATTCTGGAAAACTGTTCGGGCCGGTTCGGTCTCATAAACGAGGTGACCCGGGCGGCAGCACTTCGCGAGTACGATGAGGCCCTGTCGCTTCTTACGGGTTATTACCGCAGAAGCTATCTGGAAAACGAGCTTTTCCGGCGGTAAAGAAGGGCTCGGGATGCCGCACTGACGTGCGGCATGGGAGATAAATATGATTATTTCGAAATCACCTGCAGGAAAATACATGCTGGGGATCGATCTCACAGATGATTTCTGCCAGATTTCTTATTTATATAATAAGCGCGCCAGGTTCGGACGGGGCTTTGTCAACGCGGCGACGGGCGGTGTCCTGCGGGAACCCGAGACATGGTCCAGGGTTCCCGGGCAGGAGATATATGATATCCCGGTCGCCCTGTGCAGGCTGGACGGTTCCGCGACATGGCTGGCCGGACAGGAGGCGGTTGATGCTGCTTTGGCCGGTGAGGGGACAGCGGTGAAAGGGCTTTTACAGAAGGCTCTGGACGATGTTTCTGTCAAAGTTGACGGAGAAGAGTACAGCTCAGGGGCGCTTCTTGCTTTGTTTCTGAGAAGATGTCTTGGAATGCTCGAGCCCCGGATCGCCCCTGAACAGATCGCGGTGATAGCCTTTACTTCTCCCGAAATGGATTATGAGACGGAACAGGTCCTGCTCCGCGCTTTCGGGCGTCTGGAGCTTGGAACACAGGAGGTGATCTGCGAGAGCCATCTTGAATCCTTCTACAGCTATATGCTCATGCAGGATGCGGAGCAGCGCAGAACCGGCATGCTTTTGTGCGAATATGGAGAGGACGGGACGCTTGATTTTTCATCGCTGATGTACAACCGGCGCACGAGCCCGGTCGTCTACTGGGCTCAGACTCAGAGGTACAGGATCGATCCTGGCCTCAAAGGCCCAGCCAGGGACAGAGCCTTTCTGGAGACGGCCCGGGAGATCCTTCAGACGAAGGAGGCTTCAAGCGTTTATCTGACCGGAGCCGGATTCGAGGGAGGCTGGCTGAAGGAAGCTGCCGCATTTCTGTGCAGGGGCAGGCGGGTGTTCATGGGCGAAAACCTGTTTTCCAAAGGGGCGGCCTACAGCGCTCTCTACAGTGTTGACAGACCTTCCGAGATCCAGGAAAGTATTTTTCTTGCAAAGGATGCGCTTCGTTCAAATATCGGGATTGAAGTCCTGCTCAGGGAACAGACGGGCTATCACGTCCTTCTTGACGCGGGGACCAGATGGTACAATGCGGAGGTCGAAGAGGATTTTATTCTGGAGAACGGGAAAGAATTCTGCCTTGTACAGACACCCGTGACCGGAGGGGATAAAAAGATCCTGACCGTCAGCCTCGACGGCCTTCCGGACAGGCCTGAGAGGACGACCCGCCTGAGAGTGCTTCTGACTATGCCTTCGGCGGGGATCCTCCGCGTCCGGATCACCGATCTCGGCTTCGGAGAAATCTTTCCGTCAGGAGGGGCGTACTGGGAGCAATCCTTCCGGGTATAGAAGAAAGGATATTAAGAAAAAATTGTTCCGAACACGCCCTCGAAAGGGCGTGTTCAGTAACAATATAAGCGGGGAAGTATTCAGATGGGCAGGATATTGACTGTGGCGGGAAAGCTCGCGCAGACACCATACAGAATCAGGAAGATCGAGAGAAATGTATACTCCGCGGAGGAGCTTTGCTATTCTCTGGCGCAGTGCGCGGATTTTATGGATGAGGAGATCATGGATCCCTCCCTTGTGCAGTGGCTCTCGGAATCCTGCGGTATGCACGAACTGGCCAGGCTCCTTCAGGCCCAGCTGCGTGGACGGCATACTCCAAAGGAATTTGTCGGGACGATCCTCAGGGAATGTGCCTTCCTTCCGGCAGGGGAAACGGCCAGGGTCCTGAACCGCATGGAAGAGGGCAGGGGGATAAAGTCGATCACCAAGGACCTGTCCAGCGCCCAGAACCTGGCGGGAAAAGGGCTGATGCGCCAGGCACAGAACACTTATACGGAGCTGCTTGACAGGCTGCCTGACATGGAGCGGGGCACGCGGGCTCAGATCTGGAGGGAAAAGGGACTGCATTACGCGGACAGCTTTCTTTTCGAGAGGGCGGCTGACTGCTTCAAAAGGGCATGGGAACTGTCACCTGTTCCGGATCATGCCTTCTGGTATGTCGCGTCTTTATATATGTATATGGACGGGGAGGATTACAGAAGCTTTCTTGAGGAGCATCCGGAGTTTTATGAGAGCGCCTATCAGGTGGAGCAGCGCGCGTCCAAAGCGGACAGCCGGTTTAAATCCGGCAGCGAAAGCCGTCAGCTTCGCAGGCTGAAGCAGCTGCGCAGGGAGAACCATGAAGACGCGTTCTCCTCACGGCTCGGCCATACTCTGAAGGGGATGCAGGAGGATTACAGGCAGAGAGTGACCTCTTCTGTCTGATAATTTGTTCTTTTTTGATCGTTTTTTATTGACGTAAAGGCTCCCGGGGTATATTCTTCTTTGTTGTTACCGGGAGCTTTTTGTTGTTTTCGGAATGTTACAGCAGTTGGTTAAGCGGCAGGATCATTCTGTTTTTATTTTCAGGGAGAAAAACATGGCGACAGACAGTTATACAAGCCCGTTTTCGGAGCGGTACGCGAGCAAGGAAATGCAGTATATTTTCTCACAGGACATGAAGTTCCGCACCTGGAGAAGGCTGTGGATCGCTCTTGCGGAAATTGAGAAGGAGCTCGGGCTTCCGATCACAGATGAGCAGATCGCACAGATGAAGGAGCATGCTCAGGATATTAATTATGAAGAAGCCCGCGCGCGGGAGAAGGTGGTTCGTCATGACGTTATGAGCCATGTCTATGCCTACGGGCTGCAGTGCCCCTTAGCCAAAGGAATCATCCATCTTGGCGCCACGAGCTGCTATGTCGGGGATAACACGGACATCATCATCATGCGTGAGGCACTGGTGCTTGTCCGCAGGAAACTTATCAATGTCCTTGCAAAGCTTGCGGCTTTTGCGGAGGAATACAAGGCCCTTCCGACGCTGGGCTTTACTCATTTCCAGCCGGCTCAGCCGACAACAGTCGGAAAGCGCGCGACACTGTGGATGCAGGAATTCGAGCTTGCCCTTGGTGAGATCGAGCATGCGGCGGGGAGCCTGAAGCTTCTTGGAAGCAAGGGCACGACCGGCACCCAGGCATCTTTTCTGGAGCTTTTCGACGGGGATCTTGACAAGGTGGAACGTCTGGATCCCATGCTGGCCGAAAAAATGGGCTTTGACAGCTGTTTTGCCGTCTCCGGACAGACCTACCCCAGGCTCCTGGACACGATCGTCGTGAACGCCCTGGCCATCACGGCTTCCGCGGCCATGAAAATGGCGACGGACATCCGCATCCTTCAGCACTTAAAGGAGGTGGAGGAACCTTTTGAGAAGACCCAGATCGGTTCCTCGGCAATGGCCTACAAGCGTAATCCCATGCGCAGCGAGCGCATCTGCTCCCTCGCCCGCTATGTGATGGCGGATGTGCTCAATCCGGCCGTGACGGCGGGTACCCAGTGGTTTGAGCGGACTCTGGATGATTCCGCCAACAAGCGGATCTCCATTCCGGAGGGCTTCCTCGCTGTGGACGGCATTCTGGATCTGTGCCTCAACGTCACAGACGGACTGAAGGTCTACCCCAGGGTCATTGAGAAACGTCTGCGCGCAGAGCTCCCCTTTATGGCTACAGAAAATATCATGATGGACGCCGTCAAGGCGGGAGGTGACCGCCAGGAGCTCCACGAACGTATCCGCACCCTGTCCATGGAAGCGGGCCGGCGCGTCAAGGAAGAGGGGCTTGACAACAATCTCCTCGAGCTCATCGCTCAGGATCCCGCCTTTGGCATGACCCTTGAGGATCTCGAAAAGACAATGGATCCCGCCCGCTATATCGGCTGCGCCCCGCGTCAGGTTGAGCGCTACCTTGAAAGAGTAATCCGTCCGATTCTTGAAAAGAACCGCGATATTCTGGGTGTGCAGGCAGTGATAAATGTTTGACGAAAAGCCGGTAACCGGGGTATGAAGCCATTTACCCGTATGTTCCGGATCATTGAGAAAACACGCTCTCGGAGGAATTTGTGTTATGGTAAAAGCAGTTGTCGGCGCAAACTGGGGAGACGAAGGTAAAGGAAAGATCACAGATCTGCTGGCAGACCAGGCGGATGTCGTAGTCCGTTTTCAGGGCGGAGCCAATGCCGGTCACACGATCGTCAACAAATACGGGAAATTTGCTCTTCATACCCTTCCCTCAGGAATTTTTCATCAGAAGATCATGAACATCATCGGAAACGGCGCCGCCCTCAATATCCCGGTCCTCATGAAGGAACTGGAGAATATTGAGAAACAGGGCGTTCCGGCTCCCAACCTCATGATCTCGGACCGCTGTCAGGTCGTCATGCCTTATCATATTTTATTCGACGCCTGTGAGGAGGAGAGACTGGCCGGAAAATCCTTCGGATCGACTAAATCAGGGATCGCTCCTTTTTATTCCGACAAATATGCCAAGGTCGGCTGGCAGGTCAACGAGCTCTTTCTCGATGACGATATCCTGATGGAAAAAATCGAGCGCATCTGCGTGCAGAAGGATATTCTTCTGGTACATCTCTATCATAAGGAACCCATCGATAAAAAAGAACTTCTTGAGACGATCCACAGCTATCGCGATATGGTCGCCCCTTTTGTGGGCAATACCGGTGAATACCTGGAAAAAGCTCGGAAGGAAGGAAAGACGATCCTTCTGGAGGGGCAGCTTGGAACTCTCAAGGATCCCGACCACGGTATTTATCCCATGGTGACTTCCTCCTCGACGCTGGCGGCCTTCGGAGCGATCGGCGCAGGGGTTCCTCCTTATGCGATCGAGAAGATCATCGTCGTAAACAAGGCCTATTCTTCCGCTGTCGGCGCAGGGGAGTTTGTTTCCGAGATTTTCGGAGACGAAGCCGATGAACTGCGCAGACGCGGCGGGGACGGGGGCGAATACGGCGCAACGACCGGACGCCCGCGCCGCATGGGGTGGTATGACTGCGTCGCATCCCGTTACGGCTGCAGACTGCAGGGCGCGACAGATGTCGCCTTTACTGTGCTGGATGTACTGGGCTATCTTGACGAGATACCCGTCTGTGTCGCCTACGAGATAGACGGAGTACAGACAAAGGAATTCCCTGTAACATCTCTTCTGAAAAAAGCCAGACCTGTATACGTAAAGCTTCCCGGCTGGAAATGTGACATCCGCGGGATCAAAAAATATGAAGATCTCCCGGAAAACTGCCGGAACTATATCGAATTCATCGAGAAGGAGATCGGTTATCCGATCACAATGGTGTCAAACGGCCCTGAACGCCGCGACATTATTTATCGCTGACTGATAAACTTATACGGGTGAAGTTTCTCTCCACCGATGACGTTATGGAAAAACTACGCATTGCTTCGCGCTCTGCGCTCCCGCAATGCTCCCACCATTCGGACTCCGCTCATTTTGCCCGTTTTGACGGGCAAAATGGCTCCATCCTCATGGTGGACGCTCGCAAAATGTCTGAGAACATGCGTGCGAGCACGCTGTTCGATGAACCGCTCTGCGGTTCATTGCCGCTATTGCTCGCTGTTTTTCCAAACTTACGAAGAAGCGCCTTTTGATCCTCCCCTGTCAGTTTTTCTTTTCAGAATCTTTATCAGAGTCTTCTTTCTCTTTTTCAGAATCCTCTGTCTCTTTTTCTCCGGTCTTGTCAGTCTCAGCCTTATCCTCGTCAGCTGCAGCTTTCTCTGTCGAAGCTGCTGCGGCGTCCTGTGTCGTTCCGGCTGCCGCCGCTTCCTCCGTTGATGCTGCCGCGGCATCCTGTGTCGTTCCGGCCGCTGCTGCTTCCTCTGTCGATGCTGCCGCGGCGTCCTGTGTCGTTCCGGCTGCTGCATCTTCCTTCGGCTCTTCTACCTTGCAGCGCTCATAGAGCCAGTTGATGACATTGTCAGTCATGTGTTCGTCGCGCAGCGATTCTTTTACCAGACGGTCGAGGTCGTCCGCGCTCTCGACCGTCGAATCGGAAGCCACATAATCAGCAATAGCGGTGCTCAGCGTCTCCTCATCGGGATTGAGCTTCTCTGTATCGGCGACCGCCTGGAAAGCCAGACCCTGCTTTGCGTAATACACCGCCCTGTCATGGATCATTTCCTTATAATTATCTTCGGTTGCGCCGTAATACATGCTCATCAGGGTAGGAAGATCCATATATCTCTGAAGAGCATGATAATTGAGCTGACGGGTCAGGAGATAGTCGTACTTATCAACCAGATTTGCCGGCGGATCCTGTTTAAAGGTGCTGTCCTTGACGATCTTGTCGCAGATCGCGGATTTGACCGTATTCTGGTATGTCGCCTCCCGCTCCTCGATCATGTTGCTCTTGATATATTCTTTATAATCGTTTACGGTCGTGACAGCCTGTCCGAAAGAATTGGTCAGGTTCAGGCTCTTTACAAATTCATCTGTCAGCTTCGGCGTGACACTTTTGGAAATTTTGTTTACAGTCACCGTGAAGACAACGGGTTTTCCCGCAAGATCTGTCGCACTGTAATTCTCCGGGAAAGTCAGATTCAGGTCCACGGTATCACCCTTTGCGACGCCGATCAGGCCCTCCTCAAATCCGTCGATGAAAGAGTGGGAACCGATCTTCAGGTCATAATTTCCTTTTCCGCCGTCAAACTCTTTGCCGTCGATCTTTCCCACGAAGTCGATATTGACTGTGTCTCCTTCTCTTACATGCTTGTGATCGGATTCCTCCAGAGTCGTGCGGTTCGAGAGTTCCTGCTCGATGTACGCGTCCACTTCCTCGTCCGTGGGATCCACAGGCTTTGCTGCCTGAACCTCAAGCCGGTCGTATTTTTTGGGAAGGTCCACATAATCTGCCGCCTTGAGACCGGACAGATAAGCATCGTCTTCCTCTTTCCAGGGCTGTTCTTCTTCCGCGATTTCTGCCGCAGCCGTGGTTGCCGCCGCTGAAACCTCCTCAGCGGTGGATGCATCTGCTGCCGCTTCATTAGTGCCTGTCTGAGAACCACAGCCCGCTGCGGCCAGACACAGCATCAGGCTTCCTGCAATTGCAGCGATCAGTTTTTTCTTCATTTAAACCTCCTCATATCCTGACTCACATCCTGACTTATTTCCTGTGCATCAGAGCCGCCTAAGCTGACAGCCCCGCCTGCACAAACAATATTCGTTACAGGCCTGCCATGGCAAAAATGCAGTCTGTAACGTTATTTTCTGTAAATATCGATTTTACGGTATTATGTAAAAACGGTAACTGGTATAGTTTAACACAGCTTGGAAAAACTGAAAAGGTATGATTTCTGAAAAAAGCGTGAACAGTTTTTCCCTCTCACAGTTCATTTCCCCTCTTCTCAGCCTTTGAACAGTAACTTTTTTGCAGCCTTTGAACAGTAACTTTTTTCGCTTGTCTTGAAGACAAAAGAATGTTAGAATGTCTTAAATCAGTATAATACATTTGGATCGGATGACTTTTTACACGCAGACAATCCATTATTCAAACACCAAACCGTTAAGCACATCTTGCAGATGAAGGGAGTTCGTTTTGAGCCGTGTGACAATCGTTTTGTTAATCATTTTCGTCGTCCTGCTGGCTGTTGTGATCGCGCTATATTTTATCGGGAAACGGCTGCAGGCCAGACAGGCGGAATCCGACGCCCAGATCCAGAGCATGAAAAAGCCGATGACTCTTCTTGTCATTGATAAAAAGAGGCTGAAGCTCAAGGAGTCAGGACTGCCGGATCAGGTCATCCAACAGACGCCATGGTACGCAAAGCGGTCAAAAGTCCCCGTTGTCAAGGCAAAGGTAGGTCCACAGTTCATCAACTTCATCTGCGATGAGAAAATCTTTGACAGCATTCCCGTCAAGAAGCAGGTCAAGGCCATGGTGAGCGGCATCTACATCGTTGAGCTCAAGGGCGTCCGGGGCGGTATGCCCGCTGATACGACCCCCAGGAAAAAGAGCTGGGTCGAGAAACTTCAGGAGAAGGCCGGTGCAAAGCCGGTGAAATAAGCAAGCAAAACGGCAGGCCGTCGGCCTGCCGTTTTTTTCGTTTTTTTCTCATCCGTCTTTTATGTCGCCATCCCGGCTCTGATCGTCACCTCGCACTCGAGCAGGATGTCACCTTCCATCGTAAGCAGGTAGGCCACCCTGGCCCTGAGTCCGCCGCATGCATCGTGTCTTCTCTGATTACTGCCGCTTCCGAACAGGACGGCAATGCGTCTGGTTCGGATCTCCATGGGAATCGTTCCGTAGGGCGTTCTGTACAGGCATTTTGTCACCGGGACGGAGGGATCAAACACCATCCTCGTCCCGCCGGCGCGTTCCATGACCACGATCGACCGCGACACATAAAGACGCGCCGCCTGGTCCTCTTCCTGATAGAAAAATTCCCTGCAGGCCGCTTCAAATTCAGAGAGACTTTCCTGAACCGGTTCCCTGCAGACTGCTTCGTATACAGAGAGGTTCTCCTGAACGTTTCCCTCCGGGTCTGTCTGCTTTCCCTTGATGGTCAGAAGGACCTTTTTTTCCGTGCCTTCCATAACTGAATAATCCTGCAAATTGTGCTGACTGTACGGCTGCCGTCCGCCCGCTCCTTCCTGTCTCTCTAAAGCGGATCGGAAGAGTATTTATAAATATCGATTTTTTCCGCCGAAAGGATTCCGTATTTAATGATGGAGTTCGCGAACCGGCGGAACTGTCCCGCCATATCACTGACATAAAACCTGTATTGGGGCTCACCGCTCCCCAGCTCCTGGCGGTGGTCCGCAAGAAGGGACATCTCCCCCAGCATGCGGCGCAGCTCCATGGCCGTCTCGTAAGCCGGGTTGATCAGCTCGACATTGTCTCCCGCTGCGCGGCCGATTGTCCTGCGGATCAGGGGATAGTGGGTGCATCCCATGATGAGGGTATCGATCTCCCTGTCCAGAAGAGAGGCAAGATAGCGCCTGGCGATCTCGTCCGTCACAGGGTCCTCCCATAGCCCCTCCTCCACAAGAGGCACGAACAGGGGGCAGGCCTGGCCGACGACCTCCGCCTTCGGCATGAGCTGATGGATACAGTCGGAGTAAGTGCCGCTTGATACAGTCGCCCTGGTGCCGATGACGCCGATCCTGCCGTTTTTTGTCTTTATGACAGCTGTTTTTGCTCCCGGCCGGATCACGCCGATGACCGGAACAGGACACTGCCTCTCAATCTCCGGAAGCGCATAAGCACTGGCCGTGTTGCATGCCACCGCGATCGCCTTTACCCCCTGGTCCATCAGAAAGCGCACGATCTGGCGTGAGTAGCGGACCACTGTCTCCTGGGACTTGCTTCCGTAAGGGACGCGTGCCGTATCTCCGAAATAAACGATCCGTTCGTTGGGCATCTGGCGCATGATCTCACGGGCGACCGTGAGACCCCCTATCCCGGAATCAAACACACCGATCGGCATTTCTGCCTGATTCATTTACTCTTCCTCCCCTCAGCGCACATTCGTGCGAACCTTCCGGCTGAAAAAATGATGGAGACGATCTTTTCCCCTTCAGCGCACGTTCGTGCTCCTTAAACGACATGCGGGACAGTCCGGAACAGCCCTTTACTGCTGACTCTTCCGGATCTGTTCCAGTATAAACGCCTGCTGGCGCTCGATATGCTCCCTGGCAGCGCACGCCGCGTCCTCCGGATTTCCGCCGACCACCGCGTTGTAGATCTTACGGTGTTCCGCGATGAGCTCCTCATAATGCAGATCATCGCGGATATATTCATAGCAGAAGCGGTAGATCGTGTCCGCCAGTCCTGTCAGGACCTGGATCAGGCGATGGTTGTCTGCCTGTCTGGCGATCACATCATGAAATTGCACATCTCTTTCCGCAATTTCCTGCTCATCGCCGTGCCTGGTGCTGGTTTCAAATGCATCCCTGGCTTTTAGAAGCTCTTTTTTCCCTTCTTCCGTGATCCGGCTGCTGGCAAGAGATGCGCACAGCTGATCCAGCGCACTCCTCACCTCCATGACGTCCCTCAGATTCTCTTCCGTGATCCTTGCAACGCGGGCGCCGCTTCCGGGCGTGATCGTCACAAGCCCCTCCAGTTCCAGTTTCCGGATCGCCTCGCGGATCGGCGTCCTGCTGGTCCCGAGGATCCTGCCAAGACGCACCTCCGTAAGTCTCTCTCCCGGATGGAGCTTCCCCGTCAGTATCAGCTTTCGAAGCGTCAGAAACGCAGTCTCCCTCAGCGGAATCGTCTGCTGGTCATCCAGCGCAGGCATTGCGCCGGGAATCACTGACAGGATTTCCTTTTCAATCAATTTCTTCTTTTTCTGCTCCGGCATAAAAACCTCCATCCGCTGTCAGTATGCTGTCTGTCAAACGACCGGGCGCACGCAGAAGGTACGGCACCCGTCCGCCATTTTTGTTCGCAGGAATGATTCCTTTGCCGTCTCCGCTTTCTCTGCTGTTTCAAAAACAGCAAAAACACTGGGGCCGCTGCCGCTCATCCGGGCGGCGAGCGCTCCCTGTTCTGTGAAAAACGCTTCAATCCTTCCGATCACCGGAAGATTTCTCCCCGTAACAAGCTCCAGTACATTTTCGCACCGCGAAGAGAGCCCCCTCAGATCCCCTGCATAAAGTGCGGCGATCTGACCGTCAATATCCGGATGATGGTATCCGCCCAGTGCGTCAAGGGCACGATACACATGAGCAGTAGACGCAGAATCCTCAGGCTTTACGAGCACGATCCCGCACTCCGGCATGGGCGGGAGCTCTGTCAGGATCTCTCCGATCCCCTCCGCCAGCTTCGTTCCCCCGGCTATGCAGTAGGGAATGTCGGCTCCCAGACCTACGGCCATTTTCATAAGCTCTTCATCGGATGCCTCCGGCACAAGAAGGTCGCGCACCGCGAGGAAAGCCGCCGCCGCGTCTGTGCTCCCTCCGGCCAGCCCCGCCGCCACCGGGATCCTCTTTGTAAGGCGGATCTCAAACTCCGCGCACAAACCATAAGCATCGATCATCATGCGGACCGCGCGGCAGATCAGGTTATCCTCCCCCGCCGGCGATAGACCGCTCTCATCCGTAAGTGTGATCCTGCCCGGCCGGAAGTCCCCTTCCGTGCGCACCGTGACCGTCAGCGTATCGTGCAGATCGATCTGCTGCATGATCATGCGCAGAAGATGATATCCGTCCTCCCGGACGCCGGTGACGTCCAGCCCCAGATTGATCTTGGCAAAAGCCTGTTTGGTAATCGTTTTATCCATAATTATTCTCTTCAGGACCTGTTTACTGCTCCTGTCAGGGAGGATACCCTTTCGATTCCATGCCCTGCACACCACTCTTCCATTCCCTTTACGACCTTCACGGTCGTATAGGGGTCGTGGAAATTCATCGCGCCCACGGCGACCGCGCTGGCTCCCGCCATCATGAATTCAATGGCATCCTCCGCCGACGCGATGCCGCCCATGCCGATCACAGGTATCGACACGGCCTGGGCCGCCTGCCACACCATGCGGACGGCGACAGGCTTAATGGCCGGCCCCGACAATCCGCCGGTCCTGTTGGCGAGCACGAACCTTGCTTTTTCAATATCGATCTTCATTCCCGTGATGGTATTGATAAGGGAGATCGCGTCCGCGCCCCCCGCCTGTGCGGCACGGGCCATCTGAGCAATGTCCGTCACATTGGGAGTCAGCTTCATGATCACCGGCTGTGCTGCCTCTTTTTTGATCTTCTGCGTAATGTCAAACAGAGCGTCGGGATTCTGACCGAAAGCGATCGCCCCCTCCTTCACGTTGGGGCAGGAGACATTGATCTCCAGCATATCCACAGCCTGGCCCTGCAGGCGGCGCACAACGTCCAGATAGTCCTCGACGCTCTTTCCGCACACATTGACAATGACCTTCGTTCCTGCAGTTTTTAAAAACTCAAGGTCTCTCTCAATGAAGACATCGATCCCGGGATTCTGCAGCCCGATGGCATTGAGCATGCCGGCGCTCACCTCCGCCACGCGGGGCGCGGGATTTCCCGGCCACGGAACATTCGAAACGCCCTTGGTCACGACTCCTCCCAGGAGCGACAGATCGATGAATTCGCTGTATTCCATTCCTGAGCCGAAGGTCCCCGACGCTGTCAGAACGGGATTTTTAAAGGTCACGCCCGCGATGGTCACGGACATGTCCGGCCCCTGTTTTTTTTCAGGAGACGTACTGTTTTCCAGGTGTGTAATGATTTTTTGATCCACGATTTTTTCTCCGTGATATTTCTATATTTCTGATGATCCGCCGGTGACTTCGCCTCTCATTGGCAGAACCGGCGCTTCCTGCGCCGCGTCAGGTCTTTCTTCAAAGCTTTGACTGTCAGCTTTTTAATGATCAGGGGAATCAGTCCAGATCGACCTCATCTGCCGCGAAGACAGGGCCCTCGACGCAGACCCTGGCGTTGTGTACCTTTGAATGATCGTCCACCCGCTTTGTCTTTGCCACACAGCCAAGACAGACTCCGACTCCGCATGCCATCCGCTCTTCGAGAGAAAGCCATGCGGGAATCTTTCTTTCCTCTGCAAACTTTTTCACGGCGCGGAGCATGGGAAGCGGCCCGCAGGCGCACACGGCGTCCGCCCCGATTCCCTTCTCCCTGACCGCATCAAGGACATTCCCCTTTGTCCCGGCACTGCCGTCCTCTGTAGCGACATAAACCGTGGCAAATTTCTCCATCTCCTCCTTCAGGAAGAGTTCGTTACTGCGATAGCCCAGGACGGCGCAGACGGATGTCTCGGAGGCCGCGCCTGACCCGGCAGGCATAGAAGAGGCCGCCGACTCCGCACGTCTGCGCAGCGCCGCCGCCAGCTCCAGCATAGGAGGCACACCGATGCCTCCTCCCAGAAGCAGGACCCTCTTTCCGGACAGCAGGTCCAGGTCATACCCGTTTCCCAGAATGCCCAGCATATCCACGCTGTCTCCCGGCTTTAAAGACGTAAAGGACCTCGTCCCCTTTCCTGCCGCCCGGTAGACAAAACGGAGCGCCCCGCGCCCGGCGTCCCACCTGCAGATACTGATCGGCCTCATCAGGAGCATCCCTGAATCCTCCGGATAGATCCCCGCGAACTGCCCCGGGCGGATCTCATCCTCCGCCGGTGCCTCGCCCGGCGCGTATGCCAGCTCCAGGGACCAGATATCCTCAGCCAGCATGCGGCTGTCCAAAACCGTCATTTTCGTCTTTTTTTTCATGATCAGCTTTCTTCCCGTGTGAATTTTTATGACAGTTCCCGACTGTCCATATCTCTTTGTTTCCTGAACAGTCCTCTGACCGGTCTCCTCGTTTCCTCAACAGTGCCATGAACAGTTACCTGATCAGTTTTCTGTTTCTTTCATAAGTTTCCATGATGATATTCCTGACACGGTCCGGCAGGTCCTTTATCTCATCGCGGCTAAGGGATGCCGTCTCGATGGGTTTTCCAAATTCAATGACAGTGTGAGCAGGCTTTATTTTTGGAAAATGATCATCCAGGATATCTCCCGTTCCGACGATTGTGACCGGAACGATGGGGGCCTTCGCTTTTGTCGCGACCTTGAAGCTCCCTGCATGGAAGGGAAGTAACTTCCCCTCCTGTTTGGATCGCGTGCCCTCAGGGAAAATGAACATGGACTGTCCGCCCTTCACAAGCTCGATCGCTCTCAGAATCACCTTAAGCCCCTGCCG
>DEPS01000080.1:23047-41062 GCA_002358875.1 Lachnospiraceae bacterium UBA3386
CGGAACCTTCTCCAGCTCGATCTTCGAGATAAAGCCGACGGGTACCGGGATCAGCTTTCCGGCCAGCACGATGTCCAGAAGGCTCCTGTGGTTTCCGATAAACAGGACTGCCCTGTCCACAGGAATATTCTCCGTACCGATCACCTCTGCCTTTGCGCCGGTCGCCAGCCAGACTGCTTTCAGCGCAAACCTCACATAGCCGCTTCGCATCTTCAGTGCCGCCCCGGGGTCCTTCCTCTGGACAAACCACGTGACGACGTGCACCAAAACTCCTATAAGCAGTGCCAGGCCAAGCACAAGCCCGGTCACTGCCAGTCTTATCACCCACATATCTTTCACCTCAGTTTTGCGGCCTGTATGCAAAAGCCGCATATTAAACATATTTTTTACACAAATTATTCCTAACAGTAATACTGTTTGTACAATGTTTACTGACAAAACAGCAAAACCTCAGAAAACAGTATAGCACATTGATACCCATTTATAAAAGGTATTATATATTACATAAAAGGTATTATATTTTTACATATAAAGTATTTACAGTTCCTGAAGACACATTTGGAACCGCTGATTTTACGTCGGGAAGTCCGCGTACATGATTTTTGCGGTCTCTGTGTTATAATAAAGCTGCCACAGGCCTCCTCGTCTGTTCAACCCGGCAGTGAACGGCGAAATTTTTCCGGCGTTCACAATAACCGATGCACACTTCAAGAAAGGAAGCGATCTCATGCTGCTTATAAAAAACATTTACCTTTATGACCCCTCCTCGGGGAAGGAGGGAAAAGCCGATATTCTGATCCGCGACGGAGTTTTTACAAAGATACGGGAAGCTTCGGACTCTCCCTTTCCGGAAACACTGCTGCAAAAAAACAGCAGTCTTCCCGTCACTGCGCCCGGTGCGGGCAGGGATTCTTCAGAAACTCTGCCGGAATCGGGCATGCCCGGCGGTTCGGAGGACGCAGAAAACGGCCTGCGTATTCTGGACGGGACGGGGCTTTGCGCCGCGCCTGGACTGATCGACACGCACGCGCATTTCCGTGATCCCGGCTACACCTGGAAGGAGGATCTGCACACAGGCTCTCTGGCCGCAGCGAAGGGAGGATATACCTCCGTCATCCTGATGGCAAACACCAATCCTTCTGTGGACCGCCCGGAGATCCTGGCCGACATCCTTGACCGGGCAGCGAAGGAAAAGATCCATATTTACAGCTGCGTCAATGTAACAACAAAAATGAGCGGCAAGGAAGCCGTGGATTTCGATGCCCTCGCCGCCGCAGGGGCGGCAGGCTTTACCGACGACGGAGTTCCCGTCATGGATGAGGTCCTTCTGAAGAAGGCCTTCGATGCGGCCGCAAGGCTTCAGCTTCCCGTCAGCCTCCACGAGGAAGACAAAAATCTGATCTCCCAGAACGGCATCAATGCCGGCTCTGCTGCTGCCAGGGAGCTGGGACTTGCCGGTTCCCCCCGCGAGGCTGAGTTCACCCTGATCCGAAGGGATCTGAACCTTGCCCTGCAGACCGGCGCCCCTCTCTGCATCCAGCATATCAGCACAAAAGAGGGTGTGGACCTGGTCCGCAGCGCCCGCAAAAAAAGCCCCCGCATACACGCGGAGGCCACACCACATCATTTTTCACTGACCGAGGATGCCGTTTCAAAATGCGGGACTCTGGCCAAAGTCAATCCCCCCCTCAGGACGGAAGAGGACCGGAAAGCCATCATAGAAGGCCTTATGGACGGGACGATCGACATCATCGCCACGGATCATGCCCCCCACTCTGACGAGGAAAAAGCCAAAAGCTTCACCAGCGCACCAAGCGGCATGATCGGCCTCGAGACCGCCTTTTCCCTGGGGCTTAAGGAGCTGGTCCGCCCGGGCTTTCTTTCCATGCAGGCTTTCCTGGCCTGCCTGACCTGCAATCCGGCGGATTTTTACCATTTAAATGCAGGACGTGTCAGGGAGGGCGCCCCGGCCGATCTCGTGATCTTTGACCCGGACGCCTACTGGACCGTAAAAAAGCCTTTCGCGTCCCGCTCCTCCAATTCCCCCTTTATCGGGCAGGTCCTGCCCGGAGTCATCCGCTTCACGATCGCGGGCGGTGAGATTGTTTTTACCTCAGCACCTTCGACATGTTGACAAGAAGGTCTTCCACCGCCTGTAAAAGCGCCTCCTCGTCACGGACAGTATTTCCCGTGACGGGGTAGGTGAGCAGAAAGACGGGGCTCCCCTTGGCGGGAGAAGAGCTCCCTTTTGATGAAGAAGCTCCTGTTTTCGCGGCAGAGGAGGGACCGCCTTTTACGTTGAAGGTAAGGCGGTTTTTGTACATTTTCAACAGGAGGGGGATGTTTTCCACCTTCATTCCCTTCGCCTGCGGGTCGGGAAGGATCTTCAGGCGGCCTCCGCTTCCGTTGAGCTCGATTATGTCGAGGCGGGCAGCCACGGAACGGATGACGGCGACGCGCAGAAGGTTCTGGGCGGGAAGGGGGAGTTCGCCGAAACGGTCCGTCATCTCATCGCGCACATCCCCGGCATCCGCAGCGCTCCCTATGGCGGCGATGCGCTTGTAGATCTCCAGCTTCTGCTCCTCGGCCGGAATATAGGTCTCCGGCAGAAAGGCGTCCACGAGCAGGTTTACGGTTACATTTTTCTCCTCCGGGGCATCTTCCCCCTTCGCTTTGCGGACAGCTCCCTCCAGCATCTTGCAGTAGAGGTCATAGCCTACCGCCTGCATGTGCCCGTGCTGGACCCGTCCCAGAATGCTCCCGGCCCCGCGGATCTCCAGGTCCCGCATGGCTATGCGGTAGCCGCTCCCCAGATCCGTGAATTCCCGGATCGCTGCCAGGCGCTTCTGTGCCACTTCGCGCAGAATCCTGCCCCTTTTGTACATCAAAAAGGCACAGGCTGTCCTGTTGGTACGGCCGACCCGCCCCCGCAGCTGGTAGAGCTGGGAGAGGCCCATCCGGTCCGCGTCGGAAATAATGATGGTATTGACATTGGAAATATCAAGTCCCGTCTCGATGATGGTAGTAGAGACCAGGACGTCGATCTGTCCGCTGATGAAGTCGTACATGATCTGCTCAAGCTCGGTCTCCTTCATCTGCCCGTGGGCATAGGCCACATTCGCGCCGGGAACGAGGGCCTGCACCTCGACGGCCGCCCTCGCAATATCGTTCACCCTGTTGTGGACATAATAGACCTGGCCCTTCCTTGCCAGCTCCCTGCTTATGGCTTCGCGGACCAGTTCCTCGTTGTATTCCATCACGAAGGTCTGGATCGGCAGGCGGTCCTGGGGCGCCTGCTCAAGGATACTCATATCCCGTATCCCAACCATGCTCATATGGAGCGTCCTCGGAATCGGCGTCGCGGAGAGGGTGAGGACATCCACGTCCTCTTTCATTTTCTTGATCTTCTCCTTGTGGGTGACGCCGAAGCGCTGTTCCTCGTCGACCACCAAAAGTCCCAGGTTCCTGAATTTCACATCCTTGGAAAGCAGACGGTGTGTTCCGACCACGATGTCGACCACCCCTCTCTCCAGATCGTGGAGCGTCTTTTTCTGCTCCTTTGCCGTGCGGAAACGGGAAAGGACTTCGATGTTGACCGGGAAGCTGTGCATGCGCTCGGTAAAGGTGTTGTAGTGCTGCTGGGCCAGGATCGTAGTCGGCACCAGGACCGCCACCTGCATTCCCTCCTGCACTGCCTTGAAGGCCGCGCGCACCGCGATCTCCGTCTTTCCGTATCCCACATCACCGCAGATCAGGCGGTCCATGATCTTACCGCCCTCCATGTCCCGCTTCACATCCTCGATCGCCGCCAGCTGGTCCTCCGTCTCCTGGAAGGGGAACATCTCCTCCAGCTCGCGCTGCCATACGGTGTCCTTTCCGTACTCGTGGCCTTTCCTGGCCTGGCGCTTTGCGTAAAGCTCCACCAGGTCGTCCGCGACCTCCTCGACCGACTTCTGCACCTTCTCGCGGGTCCGGCTCCACTCCCTGGTCCCCAGCTTATTGAGCTTTGGCTTTCTGGCTCCCTCCGCGGCCGCGTATTTCTGCAGGACGGAAAGATCCGTAGGAAGCACAAAGAGCACACCGCCCGCGCCATACTCGATCTTGAGGTAGTCCCTCTCGATATGATCGACGGCGATCTTCTCCATCCCCCTGTAGATCCCGATCCCGTAATGCTCATGGACGACGAAATCGCCCACCTTCAGCTCGGAAAAGCTGCGGATCTGCTCTCCCCCGCTGTAGCGCCTGATCCTGCGCTTTTTCTTTTTCTCCTCTCCAAACAGATCCGATTCCGTGAGGATGGTAAAGCCGATCTCCGGATAGGAAAACCCGCTCCGCATTCTTCCCGCAAAGGCCATGATCTCACCCGGCTTCAGGGCCCTGACCGGATTTTCCTTAAAAAATGCCGTGATGCCGTCAGCGGTCAGATCCTCCGCAAGCCGTTTTGCCCGCGTTCTGGAGGGCGAGACAATGATCACCCTCTCCTTCTTTTTATGAAGGCGGTCGAGCTCCTCCCTGAGCGCCTCATAGGAAAGTCCCGAGAGTGAAGCGTCTCTGGCATGTATCTGCACAGCCAGGTCGAATTTCAGGGAATACGTCCCGCCCGCTTCGGACTGATCATCCGGGTTTTCCCGGTCCGCAAGGAAGATCTCGACAGGCTTTTCACCGGTTTCTCCTGCAGAAGACCCGGAATCGGATCCTCCGGGAAAACCGGCTGCTGTTTCTTTAGAAAAAGCGGATGCGCCTTCTCCTGAAACGCCCGCTGCCCTTTCCTCTGAAGAGCCCCGCACTGCTCCATTGGAAATCCCTTCAGTCTTTCCTGCCGGATCGAGGGCCGCCTTCCCCGAGAGGACACAGAGCCCGGCCCGGCGGTATTTTTCCAGCTCGTGGATCACGTCCGATGCCTGCCTGAGCAGTTCCATCTGGCCGGGCAGGACATAGCCCTTGCCGGCACGGCTGATCATGCTCTCGGAAAACTCCGTCCAGACTGCCCTGGCGTGCTGCAGGATCCGCTCCGGCTCGTCCAGAAAGACCATGGTCTCCTCCCCGGGAAACAGGTCGAGAAGCCCCTCTGTCACCGGATAGAAATAATGTATGAAGCTCTCAAGGCCCGAAAAGAGTCCGAGCTCCCGCGCCTCCTCCGAAATGCGCGCGATCTCTGTCTCAAGGCGGTGGGCCGCCTCAGGCTCGCTTCTTTCACGAAATTCCCTGCAGACCCGCTCCGCTTCCTTTTCCATTCTTGAAAGGCCGTCCCTTAATCTTCTCGGATCCAGGATCAGTTCCGAAGCCGGAAAGATCCGGATATATTCGAGCTGGTCCAGCGATCTCTGGGAGAGCACATCGAAGGTCCGGATTGTCTCCACCTCGTCCCCCCAGAGTTCGATCCTGACGGGATTCTCCTGTGTCAGATCAAAAATATCCAGGATATCACCGCGCACGGCAAACTGCCCCGCGCGCTCAACCTGGAAATTTTTTTCATAGCCCATGGAGACGAGCCGGCGCGCCGCCGTCGAAAGATCCACGCTGTCCCTCTTCCCTATCCCGAGAACGTTCTCCTTCAGCACCCGGGCCGGGATCTGGGGCGAGAGCAGTGCGGCAAATGTAGTGACGACCGTCACCGTCTTTCCTTCCAGGATCCTCCGAAGACACCGGATCCTGTCGCGGTCTATCTCCCCGCCCCGCAGATCGGCCTGATAGAAGATCAGATCCCTGGCCGGAAAGACAGCTGCGTTTTTGTCGTAAAACTCCAGATCCCTTGCGATCTCCTGCGCCCGCAGGTCCGAGTAAGTCAGAACAAGCCGAAGACGCGCATGCTCACGGACAGACTCGTCGGAGCTCAGCGCGCAGATCAGGTTTGCCTTCTGCGGATCGACACAGCCGTCCACAAGGACGCCCGCTCCGCAGGCCTCCCCGCCGCTCTCTTCCGGCCCCTTCTCATTCAGCCGGTCCCTTATGATCCTGTATGCCTCCAGTTCTTTGAGGGGTTCTGTAAAAATATTCACTGCGAGCCTCATCTTTTTGCATCAGCCGGCAGTCGCACCCGCCAGGGAAGCGACCGCAAAAGCTGCTTTAATTGTTTAGTCTCATATTTGTAGATCAGCGGGCAGTCACACCCGCCAGCGATGTGACCGCAAAAGCTGCTTTAACTGATTACATCTGCGTCCTGATTCTCAGCCTTATCCGGCGCGGCTTTTTTCTTTCTGGGCGTATTAAAGCGGTTCATCGCGAGGTCGACGCCGTCCTGAGCCATGCAGGCGGCCGCTTCGGCGGCTTTAGCGACGGCTTCCTCCATCACCTTTTTCTCTTCTCCCTTAAAATGACCAAGCACATAGTCGGCAAGATCATAGTCCGGATCGGGTTTTCCCCCGACTCCTACGCGGATCCTGGCAAAATTGCCGCCCCCCAGATGAAGGACGATGTTTTTGAGTCCGTTGTGGCTGCCGGCACTTCCTTTTTTCCGGATGCGGATCTGCCCGGGCTCCAGATCGATATCATCAGAGATGACCACCAGGTCATTTTCCGGATCCGCCTTGAAATAGTACACGACTTCCTGCACGGCTTCTCCGCTGAGATTCATATAGGTCAGGGGCTTGACCAGGATCACTTTCCGGTCTCCGATCCGGCCTTTCCCGATCATTGACTTCCCGAACCTCTCCGGGCCGCCAATCCTGTATTTATCCACCAGCTCGTCGATCACGTCGAAACCGACATTGTGCCGCGAGCCGTCATATTTCCTGCCAGGATTACCCAGGCCGACGATGATAAAAAAACTGTCCATTTTAATCACCCCTGCTGTTATATTATTAAAGTCTGACTGTGCTGATAGACCGCCCCGCATTCGCCAAATCCGCGATGCGCATAAAAAAGGCGCTGACCGCTGCAGCGCCCAAGGCGGCTCAAAAATCTTCCGGCCTGCAGATCCGGAGCGTTGTCCGCCCCGGCCTGTATCGGGCAGCCTTACCGGCCGCAATGATCTTTGCGCGTCTTCCTTTTGTTTCATTTCATGGTGCATGCTGTCTGATCTGTCATGCTGCCCGGCAGCACCTTCATCTTTCATGCATCAGTGTGCATTAAAGCATCCGGCGCTTCGTCAGCATTGCTGTCGGTCCTAAGCCCCGTATTCATCGCTGTCCGCGCTGTCTTCCGCCAGCACGGTCTCTTCGTAACTCTTCAATATGATCTCTTCGAGCATTCCTCTCGTCTCAGAATTGATCGGATGTGCGATATCCCTGTATTCACCGTCCGCCGATTTCTTGCTCGGCATGGCTATGAACAAACCCTTTTCTCCCTCGATCACCTTGATGTCGTGGACGACGAATACATTATCAATCGTGATAGAAACGACTGCTTTCATCTTGCCTTCTCTGGCAATCCTTCTCACTCTCACATCTGTAACATGCATAGCGTTCTCCATTTCTAAATTGTATAGCGCTCGCCTTTCTCGATTACGATCCTTATACCATTTTCACCTCTGTAACAGGAATTGGACTGAATGGTGCCGCCGCTTTCCACGATGCAGTTTTCAATGATAGTATTGTCTCCGATGTACACATCATTCAAAATTAAAGAATTCCTTATTACGCAATTATTGCCGACATAGACCTGACGGAACAGGACCGAATTCTCGACCGTTCCGTTGACAATACAGCCGCTCGAGAGGAGGCTGTTTTTTATTCTGACGCCCAGATTGTACTTGGCAGGGGGCAGATCTGCCGCGCGCGAGTGGACCTCAGGGTATTGTTTGAAAAAGAAGTCCCTGATCTCAGGTTTCAGGAAATCCATGTTCGTCCGGTAGTAGTCGTCCAGCGAAGCAATATTGCTCCAGTAGCCTTCCATCCTGTATCCGCAGATCCGCTTGAGCCCCCTGTAGCGGATCAGGATGTCCTGTACGAAATCATACCGGCTCTCGTCTCTGCTCCTTTCAAGGAGCTCGATCAGAAGCCTGCGGCGGATGACATAAATCCCGCAGGAAATTGTGTTGTACTGTGCCACAACAGGCTTCTCAACAAAGTCCAGGATCCGGTCCTCGTCATCCATCCGGACGACGCCGTACCGCTCCACGTTGAAATCATCGGGCATTTCCCTGACCACGACCGTGATGTCCGCCCTCTTGTCAATGTGCCAGGACAACACCTTGTTGTAATCCAGCTTATAGACGCAGTCACCCGAGGCAATTACGACGTAAGGCTCGTGTGAAGTCTTCAGAAAGCTGATGTTCTGCGCAATCGCGTCAGCCGTTCCCCTGTACCAGTTGCTGTCCGCATCCGCGAAAGAAGGTGTAAACAGAAACATCCCTCCCTGCTTCCGTCCGAAATTCCACCACTTCGAAGATGCAAGATGCTCATTGAGGCTCCGGGAATTGTACTGGGTCAGCACCGCGACCTTCTGGATACGCGAATGCTCCATGTTGCTGAGCGCGAAATCGATACTCCGGTAGCTCCCCGCCACCGGCATGGCGCAGACCGCCCTCCTTTTTGACAACTCCTTTAACCGTTTGCTGTTACCGCCTGCCAGTATAATGCCTATTGCCCTCATGCCTCAACCTCCTCCTTATGAGGCTTTTGTGTAACATTGTGCCGCAAAACCCGAATCCTGCGCGAAAGATCCGCGCAGAACACACCTGTTTCGCGGCGGTCCAAACTGTAACGTGCCATACACATCATTGCTCAGGATACTGCCGGGCTTCCTCCGAAGCCGCAACCTGCAGCGTCCTGCCGCTGGCAAGCTGTCCGCCGGGATAATCCTCCTGCGTCGTGTGCCCGGAAATCATGGTATTCTTTCCGATCCGGACGCCTGCGGGAATCACCGTGTTTTCTCCGACTGTGACCAGCCCTCCGCAGTAAATATCCGGCCTCGTATCATTAGGAGCTTCTTCTCCTTCTCCGAGGACAGCCCCGTCTCCGATGACCGTATTTTCCGCGCAGATGACCTTGTCGAGCACACACCCCTCGCCGATCACCACCCCATCCATGATAATGGAATTGCTCACGACGCTTCCCGCACCGATTGTGACATCACATCCGATCACAGAGCTGTACACCTTTCCGTAGATCTCCGTCCCCTCCCCGGCAATCGTCCTCTCTATGACGCTTTCCGGCCCGAAGAACTGCGGCGTGATGGATGTGTTTTTTGTATAGATCTTCCAGTACTCTTCGTACAGGTTGAACTCAGGCACAATGTCGATCAGCTCCATATTCGCCTCCCAGTAGGAGGTGAGCGTTCCGACATCCTTCCAATATCCGTTGAACTCATACGCGTACAGGGGCGAACCCTTTTCCCTGCACCACGGGATCACATGCTTTCCGAAATCCAGCCCCGGCTCATTCCTGTTTGCGGTCAGGGCCTCTTTGAGCGTCTTCCAGTTAAAAATATAGATACCCATGGAGGCGAGATTGCTGCGCGGATGCGCAGGCTTCTCTTCAAAATCCGTGATCCTGCCTTTTTCGTCCGTGATCATAATTCCGAAACGGCTCGCCTCTTCCATGGAGACCGGCATGACGGCGATCGACACCTCCGCCCCGTTTTCCTTGTGCGATTCGAGCATCGCTTCATAATCCATCTTGTAGATATGATCTCCGGACAGAATCAGAACATAATCCGGATGATAGCTCTCCATATATTCCAGGTTCTGATAGATGGCGTTGGCCGTTCCCGTGTACCATTCCGTATTCTGGATCTTCTCATAGGGAGACAGGATCGTGACTCCCCCGACATTCTTGTCAAGATCCCACGGAATGCCGATGCCCACATGCGCATTGAGGCGCAGGGGCATGTACTGCGTGAGGACCCCCACCGTATCTATTCCCGAATTGATGCAGTTGCTCAGCGGAAAATCAATGATCCTGTACTTGCCGCCAAAGGAAACGGCGGGCTTTGCCACATCCGATGTCAGTATGCCAAGCCGGCTGCCCTGTCCTCCCGCCAAAAGCATGGCGATCATTTCCTTTTTTATAATCATCCTGGTCCTTCCCTTCTGTTGCCGGTGCAATAGGATATTGACAGCTGTTACAGACATTTGCCAATCGTCATCCGGCGCAGACCATCTGTCCGGACATTTTTCCGGACAAATATCTGCCGACAAACTCCAAATGACGCCTTTTAAGCCTGAATTATTCCTTTTTACAAAAAATTCACAAAATTACGTAGATTATTTGGCAATATAATTATAACACACAGGATTGATAAATGAAACTGTCCATTACTATACAGTCGTACAATTTTGTAGGCCAATTATAAGCCGTATCCGCAATTCAGATACCGGAAGGCGTCCGGTACAGCTGCGGCCGGGCAGGTCTGTCTTGCAAATCATGTGTCAATGGTGTATCTTTTACCATATTTGTTGAAAAATAAACTTTACCACCACAGGAGGTGACAGAATATGTATCAGATCGATTTTGGCCGCCCCTCCCACGCCTGGTTTGTCGGGATCGGAGGCATCTCCATGAGCGGTCTCGCGCAGATCCTTGTAAACGAGGGATTTACCGTCGCGGGATCCGACAGGAGCGAATCGGAGATTACAAGAGAACTGGAGGAATCCGGGATCCGGGTGGCCATCGGGCAGCGGGCGGAAAACATCACGGACGACATTGACTTTGCTGTATTTACGGCTGCCATCCATCCCGACAACCCGGAATTCAAGGCCATCACGGAAAAAGGCATTCCCAGCCTGACCCGGGCCGAGCTTTTAGGACAGCTTATGAAAAACTACCGCCTGCCCGCCGCCGTAAGCGGAACGCACGGCAAGACGACGACGACCTCCATGCTGTCAGAGATCCTGCTCGCCGCAGATACGGACCCCACTCTCTCCATCGGCGGGATCCTTCCCAGCATCGGCGGCAATGTCCGTGTCGGCGGAGACACCTACTTTGTCGCGGAGGCCTGTGAATACACGGACAGCTTCCTGAAAATGTTTCCAAAAATCGGTATCATTTTAAATATAGAAGAAGACCACCTGGACTACTTTAAGGATCTGGACGACATCAGAAAGTCCTTCCGCAAATTTGCCGGGCTGATCCCCTCAGACGGAGCGCTTATCATCAACTCTCAGATCGATAATCTTTCGGGGATCACCGACGGCCTCGCCTGCAGGGTGGTGACCTATTCCGGCTCTGCCGGCTCCCGCGCTGACGCCGCGCCCGACTATTACCCGGAAGATATCGAATTCGACGATTGGGGACATCCCTCCTTCACCCTGCACGGCCCCTCACAGTACGGCGGCCCCGTCCGGATCCGCCTGCATGTCCCCGGTCTTCACAATGTCGGCAACGCCATCGCCGCCATTGCCGCCGCAGACCTGATGGGGATCAGCCGGGATGCCTGCGCCCGAGGCATTTCTTCCTTTGCCGGGACCGACCGCCGCTTCCAGTACAAGGGCGAAAAGAACGGCTTTGTCATCATCGACGACTACGCGCATCACCCCACGGAGATCGAGGCGACGCTGAGGGCGGCAGAAGCCTGCCCTCACGAGAGGATCGTCTGCATCTTCCAGCCGCACACCTATTCCCGCACCAGGTCGCTCCTTGACGGGTTCGCCCGGGCACTCTGCCTGGCCGATGTCGTGATCCTGGCGGACATCTACGCTGCCCGCGAGACCGACACCCTGGGAGTCAGCTCGGTAACTCTCCGGGACAGGATTCTGGAGCTGGGCCGCGACTGCCTCTATTTCCCTGATTTTTCAAAAATCGAAGAATACCTTTTGGCAAATTGCCGAAAAGGGGATTTGGTGATAACCATGGGGGCCGGAGATATAGATAAAATCGGCACTGACCTCCTTTCCCGTTAAAGTTATCAACATCATCCACATCATCCACCCTTCCGCGGCCTGTTTTCCCCTGTGGATAACAGACCGCGGAAAGTCTTTATCAGGGGAAGTTATCCACATTTTCTGAGTTATCCACAAAATGCCCGCTGTTTTCCCCCTTCTCAGGCCGGAGGAATTTATCGTCATATTGTCCATTTAAAAGCTGTCCGCCGCTGTGGTATACTCTCAGACACAGTCGGCGAAGCCGGTCACCCGGCAGGAATATGGCGCCGAAGGATCTGCGGAAACAGTGCGCCTGATTTTCACAGCTTCAGGAAAACGGACAGGGGGGATTGACGTGTTTACCATCTACAGCGACAGAGGATCTGATTCGACCATGGTATCGAATCTTTTTATAGACGAATATATGAAGAGCGCGAATGACGCCCAGATCAAGGTCTATCTGTATCTGCTGCGCATGATGTCTGCTCACAGGACGACCAGCATCTCCGATCTGGCCGACCAGTTCAACCACACGGAAAAGGATGTCGTCCGTTCTCTGCGCTACTGGGAGCAGAAAGGCCTTCTGGATCTCACCTTCGGCAGCGAAGACAACCTGGTCTCTATCTGCCTCAGAAAACCCCGGGACATCTCCCGGACAGGCCGCCGCGAAGGGGGGGCGTCTTTTGTGTGCGCGCAGGCCGGAACGAATGCATTTGCACAGGACGGTAGAAACGTGCGCGTGCAGACCGGCACGGACGCAGGCGTACCGGCTGTCTCCGCCCCGCCCTCTGCATCCGCTTTGTCCACTGCGCCCGCCAAAGCTCCCGCCCGTGAAGTCTGCGATCAGGAGACCTGCGGCCATGATCCCCGCGAGAGCCACGTGCTGGCTTTCCCTTCCGCGGCACCGTCATCCAGGCAGGACAGCTGTCCTTCTCCGGCAGGAGCTTCGCTTTCGAATGCTGCCGCGCCTGCGGGTCCTTCCCCTGCTCCTTCCGCCTCCGGAAAATCCGCCGGAATGGCCTCAAAAGCGAAAAAGGAAGGCCAGGCCGCCGAAATGAAGGCGATCGAGAGCTTTAGCAGCAGCAAAAACAGGGCTCAGCTTTTGTTTGCCATCGAGCAGTATATCGGAAAGCCCCTGAGCCTGAACGAGATCCGGACGATCTGGTACATTTCAGAGATCCTTCATTTTTCCGACGACCTGATCGACTATCTGCTTCAATTCTGTGTTGACCGTGGAAAGAAGGACTTCCGCTACATCTCGAAGGTTGCGGAAAACTGGGCTCAGAACGGAATCACAACTCCCGCCCAGGCGGAAGCCTCATCGGAGGAAACAGCCGCAAAAACGAGGACCGCTGCCGCAGGCAGGACCGGAAACAGTTCGCCCCAGGCCGGCGCGAAGCGTCCCAGAAGCACGAACAACTTCAACCAGTTCGAACAGAACAGCTATGATTTTGACGCGCTCGAAAACGAACTTTTGAGCGTCGCGGGGAATTGACGTGTCTTTAAAAAAAGAACAGTATGACAGCATCATGACAGAATACGCCGGAATCCGGGACCGGCACCGCCGCGAGCTCGAAAAGCGTAAAATGCGGGCTTTTGCCCGTGTTCCCGCCCTCGAGGAGCTCACGCACCAAACTCCCTCTCTGGCCATGGATGTTCTCAGAAAGCGCCTTCTGCAGGCAGAGGGTCCCGCCGCGGATATCCTTCCGCAGTCAGACCGTCCCGGCAGACCGGCATCTGATAAAAAAGCAGCCTCCTTTCGTGAAACGGCTGTGCGGATCGCGCTCCGCAAAAAACAGCTGCTTGTGGAAAACGGCTTTCCGCCGGATTACCTCGAGATGACCTGGGACTGTCCGGACTGCCGCGATACCGGATATATCGGCGGACAAAAATGCCGCTGCCTCAGGCGCCGGGAGACCGCCATCCTCTATGACCAGTCGCATATGGATGCCCTCGCGGAGGGGGCGGATTTTTCCCTTCTCTCCGAGAAATATTATACCGGGGAGGACCTGGACCATTTCCGCAGCGCGCGCAGTATCTGCATGCGTTTTGTGGAGGATTTCGATGCTGTTTACCGCAATATCTACCTCTATGGCACCGTCGGCACGGGCAAGACCATGCTCTCCATCTGCGCCGCTAAAGCCCTGATCGAGAAGGGCCGCTCTGTCCTTTATTTCAGCGCATCTTCTCTTTTTGAGAGACTTGCCGACTGTACCTTCGGCACCGGCACAAGAGACAGTCTCCGTGAATTCACTTCCGACCTCTACGGCTGCGACCTGCTCATCATCGACGATCTGGGCACGGAATTCACGAATGCCTTTGTCGCCTCCCAGCTTTTCTCCTGCATCAGTGAACGGGATCTGAACCGGCATCCGACGATCATCTCCACCAACCTCTCGCTCCGCGAGCTGCAGACCAGATACTCCGACCGCGTCTTCTCACGGATCACGAGCTCCTACGAGATCTGCAAGCTGACCGGAAAAGACATACGCCTGCAGAAGAGACGACGCGGAAGAAAGGGATAAACGAAGATCTGACGCGAAAAATGACAGGTATTATCCGCTCCCGGGCCGGTCCGGGAGCTTTCCATCCGCTAAAGTGCACAAAAACATCGCGGATACATCAGCACTTAACCGTTACTAATTCACTTGTATTTATTTCGCGTTCTGTGATAAACTCGTCTTATAAAGATACATATCAAGAAGCATATCACCCCGCCGGTACCGCATATCAGCGGTATGAAGAAGAAAGGAAGCAAATCTGATGGAACCCCACGAAAAAGACGATAAGAGAATACTGGACAATGCCCCTTTCGGTCAGCTGGGACTCATCACTGTCTCCGGATGCGAAGAAATGGGGAAGGAAGTCGATACTTATCTCACCAAATGGCGCTCAGAACGCCAGCATGAACATGCCGACAGCCCTGCTTTCGCAGGATACCAGCGTCCGACTTACATTATCAATTCCAGAGTTCCCCGCTTTGGTACTGGTGAAGCCAAGGGTGTCCTGGACGAGTCCGTCCGCGGTATGGATCTCTATATCCTCGTGGATGTCGTCAATTACAGCAGAACTTACAAGATGTTCGGGTTCCAGAATCACATGTCCCCGGACGACCATTTTCAGAATCTTAAGCGCGTGATCGCGGCAGTCGGCGGAAAAGCCCGCCGGATCACAGTGATCATGCCCTACCTGTACGAAAGCATTCAGTCAAAACGGGTCTCCAGAGAATCCCTCGACTGCGCGATCGCACTGCAGGAGCTCGTCCGCATGGGCGTCGACAACATCATCACCTTTGATGCCCACGACCCCCGCGTCCAGAACGCCATCCCTCTCAACGGATTTGACACAGTCCGCCCCACCTATCAGTTCATCAAGGGGCTCTTAAGCAGCGTCCCCGATCTTCAGATCGACAGCAGCCACATGCTGGTCATCAGTCCCGACGAGGGCGGCATGAAGCGCGCCGTCTATTTTGCCAACATCCTGGGGCTGGACATGGGAATGTTTTACAAGCGCCGCGATTACACACGCCGCGACTATCCCATCGTTTCATTCGAGTTTTTGGGCTCCAGCGTCAAGGGAAAGGACATGATCGTCATCGACGACATGCTTGCTTCCGGTGACAGCGCGATCGAGGTCGCTCAGGCCCTCAAGAAAAAGGGCGCAAAGCGCGTCTTCCTCTGCGCCACCTTCGGTCTGTTTACCGACGGCCTCGAGAAATTCGACAGAGCCTACG
Organism: Lachnospiraceae bacterium UBA3386; assembly: GCA_002358875.1. Taxonomy (GTDB): domain Bacteria; phylum Bacillota; class Clostridia; order Lachnospirales; family Lachnospiraceae; genus CAG-791. The sequence goes on from DEPS01000080.1 coordinate 38,521, forward strand.
AAAACGGGAATATCGACAAGATCTTCACGACCAATCTGGTATACCAGCCCAAGGAGCTCCTCGAAAGACCCTGGCACTACAGCTGCGATATGAGCAAATTCATCGCCTACATCATCGACACATTAAACCACGACACCACCATCAGCGACCTGCTCGATCCCTTTGAGCGTATCAAGCGGCGCATCGAAGCGTACGAAAAGAACAAGGCCGGGAACAAGAGCTGATAACCTGTTTTCGTGCAGGCATCTGAAAGTTCGTACAGGTTCCTGACAATCCGTACAGATGTCTTACTGTCCCAAAATAAAAAACCGGACTTCTTCTGTGCCCCCGGGCAGTCAGAGAAGTCCGTTTTTTTATTCAGCGTCAGCCGCAAAATGTGTTGGTCAGGTAAAACCCCGAACTATATATGCCTTCTGTCAGGATCTGTTTTCTTCACAGATCGATCTCAATTTTTCTCCCCGACCGCTCATACCTTCGATAGGTCACTCCGGAAGCGTCAAACATGCGCTTGGACGCGATAGTGCTGTCCGCATCCGCATATTTGTCACTGTCATAGACAACGTTGCGGATCCCCGACTGGATGATCGCCTTTGCGCATTCATTGCAGGGAAACAGCGTCACATAAATCGTTGCACCCTCCAGACTCTGCCCGCGGTTGTTGAGGATCGCATTCAGCTCGCTGTGTGTCACGTAAGGATACTTGGTCATCAGCGGTTTCCCGTCGCGCTCCCACGGAAAATCGTCATCCGAGCATCCTATAGGCAGGCCGTTATATCCCATGGACAGGATCTTGTGGTCATCACTGACGATACAGGACCCGACCTGTGTGCTCGGGTCCTTGGAGCGCATGCCGGCCAGCTTCGCAACACCCATAAAGTATTCATCCCAGGAAATATATCCGCTTCTTTTTCCCGCCATTTTTCCACCTCTTCAAAGATCAAAGGCAATAACTGTTCAAAATCCCGAGCTTCGCCGATGCAGATCAGATCATTTTGTCCCGAAGATCCTGTCGCCCGCATCTCCGAGGCCGGGGACGATGTAGCCGTGGTCGTTCAGGTGGTCATCGAGGGCACCGATATACAGGTCAACGTCGGGATGGGCCTCCGTAAAGGCCTTCACGCCCTCAGGCGCCGCGATGATGCAGAGGAAGCAGAGCTTTTTGCACCCGTGGTTCTTGAGCATCTGCACCGCTTCGATCGCCGATCCGCCGGTCGCGAACATGGGATCCACAACGAAGATCTGACGATCGCCGCTGTCCGCAGGAAGCTTGCAGTAATATTCCACCGGCTGAAGCGTCTCGGGGTCGCGGTAAAGACCGATGTGGCCGACCTTGGCCGCAGGTATCATGGCGAGCATGCCGTCTACCATGCCAAGTCCCGCCCTGAGGATAGGAACGACCGCGAGCTTCTTTCCTTTGAGCTCCTTTGTTACTGTTTTGCAGATAGGGGTCTCAATTTCCACATCCTCAAGCTCCAGATCCCTGGTCGCTTCATAGCACAGGAGCATGGCAATCTCAGAAATAATGTCGCGGAACTCCCTGGTGCCGGTCTCCTTTTTCCTGATGATGCCAATTTTGTGTGCTATGAGAGGGTGATCCATTACTACGACTTTTGACATTTTTTCACCTCCATTTTGTGCTTTTTACCAGAGCGGCGCAGGCGCCGGACCGTTTCCCGCCGGACAGGCAGGATCATTTTGTAACGTATGTACTTTAAACGTGCAGCACATGGTGGCCTGCCGCCTTAAGCAGTCTGTTCATCACCGCAGTTCCAAGTCCGCTTCCTCCAAAGGATTCCGCGTAGATCTCCTGCGCACCTTCGTCATCAAATTCCCTCAGGACTCTGAAAAGCTCCCTCGCGATCGACGCCTCGTCATTTCTGAAACCGACGCTCTTTACGAGGTCCGCCCTGTACAGATTTTTTGTCTCTTCCGTGCAGATAACGCCCGTGCGAAGCCCCCTGTCCGCCGCCGCGTCCGTCCTCTGATTGATCAGCGCCGCGACCTCTTTCCGGGCTCCTTCCACGACCGTCAGCCTCCCCTTGGGGGCATAATGACGATACTTCATCCCCGGCGCCTTCGGCGCCGCGCCGTTCTCCTCTTCTCCGCTTCCGGGACCTGCCGCCGTCTCTTCTCCTGAAACATCTTCCTCAAGGACAGCTTCCAGATCCTGCAATGTCACAAACCCCGGCCGCAGGACTGCCGGCTTCTCTTCTGTCAGATCTATGATCGTGGACTCCAAGCCCAGTCCGACCTGCCCTCCGTCAATGATCATCTCCACCCTGCCGTCCAGATCCTCCCGGCAGTATCTCGCCAGCGTGGGGCTGGGGCGCCCGGAGCGGTTGGCGCTGGGCGCCGCTACAAAACCTCCCGCCGCGTCGATCAGAGCCCGGGCGATCCTGTTGGAGGGAAAGCGGACAGCTACCGTGTCCAGCCCCCCTGTCGTCTCTGCGGGGAGCTCCGGCCGCTTGGGCAGGATCATAGTGAGCGGACCGGGCCAGAAGGCCTTCGCAAGCTTTAAGGCCTCCCCGGGCACCTCAGCCGC
>DEPS01000080.1:41189-46640 GCA_002358875.1 Lachnospiraceae bacterium UBA3386
TAAATTTTCCGGGACGACTCCGGGTTAAAAGCGTCTCCGCCCAGCCCGTATACAGTCTCCGTGGGAAAAGCGACAAGACCGCCGCTGCGCAGGATCTCCCCTGCCTGACGGATCACTTCCCGATCAATCCTGTCCTCTGTCATCTGAGCATACACTGTCTCCATCCGAAATAAGCCATCCTCTCAAAGCCGCTCACAGAGCTTTCTCCGGAAGCAGCCTTTATTCTTCCCTGCAGCGCGAGCCGTCTTTACTCTCCCCGACAGCGCGAACCGTCTTTTTTCTTTCCGGCAGCGCAGGCCGTCTTTATTCTCCCCGGCAGCGCGAACCGTCTTTTTTCTTCCCGGCAGCGCGAACCGTCTTTATTTTTCCCCGACAAACGCCGCGATCTCATCCCAGACATCGTTCGTCTCCAGGCCCAGCCTCCAGACTGCGACATCGGAAATACCGTTTTCTCTCATGATATCCAGTTTGCATCTGATGGACTTTTTATCCTCAAGCCAGATCTGGTAGAGGGTTTTCCCCGACTGTTTCTCTGCGTAGTACTGCCCGGCGGTGCTGTTCCACTCCTTTTTCATCTCATGGCTTTCCACAAATTTCCGCGCTTCCACCATATCAAGAAGTTCCGATGAAACCTTTCCGCCCTCCGTCGTCCAGGAGCGGGTGTAGAAGGGAATGCCGTTGATCATTCGCTCCGCGGGGACCTCCTTGAGCGTCTCCTTGATACCGTACTCAACATATCCGGTCGAAGCGACGCTGCCGGCCTCCTCGCTGCCCGCGTAATGCTCATCATAGCCCATGATCACAATGTAATCCGCAAACCTTGCCTGCTCCTTCAGATCAACGTGATCGTTGAAATTGTAGGGCACGTAGTTGTCAATGGAAACATACAGTCCCGCACGGCGGCAGGCGATGCAGAGCTCACGCACAAATTCCACGAAGAAAGGACCGTCGTCATAGCTGAGCCCTTCAATATCTACGTTGATCCCGTCGATCCCGTACTTCTGTGCCTGGGAGACGACCTCTTTGATGACGCCCTGCCGCCCCTCCAGCGTATAGAGGAACTGCGTACACGCCAGCTGCTGCTCGTTCTGGAAGTTGTCAAGGACAGCCCAGATCTGTATTCCGCGGCTGTGAAGCAGCTGAACAGTTTCCTCGGACGCCTTGCAGTTGACCTCGCCCTCCTCGCTGACCAGAGTAAACCAGGTGGGTGCCAGGACGTTGATCGCCTTTGTTCCATCAAGCATGCCCTTGATATATGTATTGCTCTCCTCAAAGGCAGTCATGGTCCAGGCCAGACATACCGGTTTTTTCATATGTCTGTACTTAATTTCGTGTTCCCGGACATCCGTCACCTCCTCCAGCTCCTGTTCCCTGAACTGAGTGAGATACTTGTTTTCCACATATCCGTAATATCCGTCCGCCGTCTCGATCCTGGTCCAGTCATCCAGAGGATCCAGAACCAGAACATCCGTCCCCTCCTGGACTGCGGCTATGATCGGAGACTTCACGCCGCCCAGCGTCCGCATGTTGGTGTCGCCCTTGAGCGTCGTCATCTGGACGCTCCCCCACTTGTTCCGCAATACTATGCGGTTGGGACCCGTATAGGCGGCATAGTAGAAATTCGTAAATTTCCTGACATAATCCAGAGCAATGTAGAGAGTGTCCCCATCCTTGAGGACAGGAGCATAGGACTCATCCGTCCTTCCGCTCGCGTCACTCTCCCATCCTTTGTCCCCGAGACGGGCGACGAACATCTCATCCGGATAACAATAGATCAGTGTCCCGTCCTTCTCTCCGAAATAAAAATGATCGTTGAGCAGGCTCTTTACCGTTTCGTAATCCAGGTAATAGGCACCGTCAAATCTCCGGGCATGCATTTCCGAGACAAGATTGTCATAAATGACAGGAAAATCATCCTCGTCCAGAACGCCGTAATACGCATCCAGATCTTCATGTTTGCTGGTGTACATGTAGTGGTCGAAATACAGCTTGCAAAATGCGCCTCCCAGAATCAGGAGCAATAAAAGAGTGATCAGATAGGGAACTGCCTTCTTCATGTAATGCCTCTTTTCGGTGACGGTACTTTTCCTGCTGCGGTTTATTATAACACAGGAATTGTATATAGAAAAGACACGATGCATTACATGTCTCCCCCGCCTGCCCTGAAGCCTCCGTGCAAAGCACCCCGACTTTCGTGATGGTCTGAACTGTAAAAATATCAGCAAAATCAAGAAAGAGCCTGCTGTATTTCCACCCGCAGCTCCCGTCTCTCGCACAGGACAGATCGCGCCTTCCCGTTCTTTTATATCCGGGAAACAGCAGAAATCAACAGGCTCTTAAAAGACATGTTTTTCCAAAAGATCTGGTCAAAGACTTGAAACGGTAAATAAATATCAGGAAGGGGTTTTCTTCATAAACAAACAGAAATCCCCGTTAACAGAACAGTCAATACCCGGGCCTCTCCAAAAAAAGGCAATTTGCACCATACAATGTGGGATCAATTCTCGGACCGGCCCATCATTCCACGGGACTGTATCCTGTATGCAATCTGGTGGGATCTTGGCCCTGCAGCCCTTCCGGTCCCCGTCCTGAATGGACCGGGCCGCCGGCTCCGCGATCCTTTACAAAAATTGACAGTTATTGAATTCGATCATCTTATATTGAATACGAAACGTAATAAACAGAACGGGCCGTTATCACCATGGAAATTTTTTTAACGCGAATATGATGAACAGAGATACTGATCTACCCGCGCCTGAGTACGGGCGCGCGAAGACCTCTTCATCCCTTAACCAGGGCAGATCAGGCCGTTCCGGCTTGTATTCCAGTTCCCCTCCTTTCCGGATACGTTCCGTCCCGTCGTTGGAACAAGACCATTTTATAGAGGCGGTCTCTCCCGTACAATGGGGTCAGGCAGCTAAAATACGCAATCCCACTATTTCGTGCATTTTGTGCAAAATTTTTGAGTGAATTTCGTATCATTTTGCTGTATTCTCTCCTGTTGAATATTTTTTTAATCATCACAGCCAGAGATATTTTTTAACAAAATTACTGTAATCAACGGGTTCTTCGTGTGAGTTGAATAATTTTTTATTCATCATTTTATCTGTTATCACTTCTTCTTTACTATTGCTGAAACCCCTCTTTTCTTTTGTACATTATTTATTATTTATCTATATTCGGAGCCCTTTCCATCTTTCTCCTCCTCCCTCCACACGGAAATTTTCCCCGGGTCATGAGCCCGGGAAAAGCGTGTAAGCCACAGTCCTTTGACCGCCGCGGCAGGGCGTGGTAGAATAGAGTCCAATATATATGGCAGCAATGGTCATTATTGAAGCAGTCAAAAACCACGTGAAAAGCGAGGCATTTTTATATGAGAATTGACAGGATCAGCGAAAACCAGATCCGATGCTATCTTTCCAAAGAAGAAATGGACAGCAGGCAGCTGCGGTTAAAGGAGCTGGCATACGGAACGGAAAAGGCGCAGAAGCTCTTCCATGAAATGATGCAGGAGGCTTATGCCCGGTACGGCTTCTCCGCGGATAACATGCCCATCATGGTCGAGGCTGTGCCTCTGCAGGACGAAAGCCTTGTCCTTACTGTCACAAAGGTCGATAATCCGGAAGAACTCGATACACGTTTCTCCAGCTTTGCCCCCTCTGTAAAAAGCGGAAACGACGATGTCCGCCCTGCGGCGCCCTCACCCCTGAGCCAGCTTCTGGAGGCGATCCGGCAGGATCTCGACGAAGAACAGGATGCGGCATTCGACTCAGAAAAGACTTCCGGACGGAAACCGGACGAATCCCGCAGCCCAGGAGCTTCTCTTCCTGCGGCAGGCACTCCTTCCGAGACCGGTGATTCCTCTGCCCCCGAAGCTTCCTCCGAAAGCATTTCTTCCGGTACCGGAACCCTTTCCGGCTCCGGTACTGCTTCCGGCTCCGTCTCTCCGGCCGGGACCGCACCTCTCCCGGCAAACCGCAAGGAGCACTCGTCCGGTATTTCATCCGGGAAGGGCAGCGGCAAAGATCAGCCGTCTGCCTTCAGGCAGAGCATAAATCTCTTCACCTTTCCCACGCTGGGCGCGGCAGCAGACGCGGCAGGCATGGCCGGGGATTGCTTTCACGGGCAGAGCTCACTCTACCGCGACCCGGCTGATTCCAGATACTACCTCTTTTTGTTCCACGATAAGGACGCTTCCATCCCCGGGATATCCGGCGTCATCTCCGTCTTTTCGGAATTCGGAACCTCCGAATACATCACTCCGGCCCGCGAGCAGCACCTGCGCGAGCACTGCGATGTGATCTGCGCCTCGGACGCCGTACAGAAGCTGGCGGCTCTGTAAAGCAAAAAGAGCATACGGCATCTCCCCCTGCGCACCGCCTTTTTATGTGTGCTCCTAAAGCTCCCGGTCTTCTTTTTTCTCCATGCACCTGCCGGCCATGTCATCTTTTCGGACATGTTTTTTATACACTATCTCCAAAAGACGGACGTCGCCGCCAGCTTTCTTTCATATATTATTAATGATTATTTTTGTGTACAATCATCAAAATCGCATTGCATTTTACATGCCCTGATGGTAACATGGAAAATGATTCGTTCATTTTTCTTTATGAACAATGCGGTAACCGCTTAACAATTACAGGAGGACAATGTAATGGCAAGAAAGTTTCTCACCATGGATGGTAACGAAGCCGCCGCGCACGCCGCGTACGCGTATACGGAAGTCGCTACCATCTACCCCATCACTCCTTCATCTGTCATGCCCGAGCATGTCGATGAGTGGGCAGTCGCCGGAAGAAAGAACATCTTCGGGCAGAAGGTCCAGGTCACAGAGCTGCAGTCCGAAGCAGGCGCGGCAGGTGCTGTGCACGGCTCCATCACCGCTGGCGCCATGACCTCTACTTTCACGGCTTCCCAGGGTCTTCTTCTGATGATCCCCAACCTCTACAAGATTGCCGGTGAAGGCCTTCCGGCAGTCATCAATGTCTCCGCCCGTGCGGTATGTTCCCACGCGCTGAACATTTTCGGTGACCACTCTGACGTCTATGCTGCCCGCCAGACCGGCTGCGCCATGCTCTGCGAGTCCAGCGTTCAGGAAGTCATGGATCTGACTCCCGTCGCTTACTGCGCCGCTGTCAAGGGCAAACTTCCTTTCATCAATTTCTTTGACGGCTTCCGCACCTCCCACGAGATCCAGAAGATCCAGATCTGGGATTATGAAGATCTCGATGACATGATCGACAAGGACGCCATCGCAGAGTTCCGCGCCAACTGCCTGAACCCCACACATCCCCGTGAGATGGGCTCCGCTCAGAACCCTGACATCTTCTTCCAGACCCGCGAGGCCTGCAACAAGTACTATGACGCAATGCCCGCGATCGTCCAGGAGTACATGGACAAGGTCAATGCCAAGATCGGCACAGACTACAAGCTGTTCAACTACTATGGCGC
>DEPS01000207.1 GCA_002358875.1 Lachnospiraceae bacterium UBA3386
TACGGCTTCCCAATCAAGGGATTCACAGAATCGGACTGCGTAGCCGAACTTATGAAGCTCTATCAGAAGATGACGGAGAAGGCATAAACGATTGCGGGCAGCCCCACCATCGGAGCTACCCGTTTCCGCACATACGCTTTCATGTAGAATCCGCATTCGTATCCATCGGCTTTAAGCTCGATCCCCGGTAACCACTCCGGCACCCGGCTCATCTGCTCACAGATGGCGTCCAGGGAAACGCCCTGGCTGACCTCTATGATCAGCTCGTCGTGGACGTGACCGACGATGCGGCAGTAGGACAACGTGCGAATGGCGTAGCACAAAATGTCGCGGCTGATCGCCTGCGTGATGTTCTCGCAAAATTTCGGACCGTAGCTCTCAATCCGGGACCACTTGTTTCCGTCAAGGCCATAGTAGGTGACGCTCTCGCCGCCGAATCGGTTCTCGCCAATCTGAGGCTTGACATAAGAGAGCCGCCGGCCGCTGGGCAATGACACGAACAGCATCCCGTTCCGCGCCTCGAAGCCGACGCAGCCGACCTGCGTGGGAACCTTCCGCTTGATGGCCTTCTTGACCGCATTGTCCACGTTCCACCAGTACTGCACGATGCGCGGGTTCGCACCACGCCACATGGCGACCAACGGCTGAAGCTCGTCCTCCGTCAGCCCCATGTCCAGGGCACCCATCGCTTTGAGTGCGCCGACAGAGCCGCCGTAACCGAGAGCCAATTCGCTGATTTTGCCCTTCTGCCGCAAGTGCGAATTCTGCCCGTGTTTTTCCACCACGCAGTTGAACATGCGGCTGGCGCTCTCGCAGTAGATGTCACGCCCGTTATGGAACACGTCCATGCGCCACTGTTCCCCGGCAAGGTAGCTGAGTACCCTGGCTTCGATGGCGGAGAAGTCCGCCACGGCAAACTTGAATCCCTCCGCCGGGATAAAGGCGGTGCGCACCAGCTCCGCCAGCACCTCCGGCACGGAGTCATACAACATGGCAAGCGCGTCATAGTCGCCCCGGCGCACCAGCTCCCTCGCCTGTTCCAGGTCGGGCATCTCGTTCCGATGGAGATTTTGCAGCTGTACGATGCGGCTGGCAAACCGCCCGGTGCGGCTGCCTCCGTAGAACTGAAACATCCCGTGGCAGCGGTCGTCATCACAGGCGGACGCCAGCATGGCGGTGTATTTCTTCACACTGCTCTTGGCCAGCTGGAGCCGTAGTGACAGCACCTCCGCCAGACTATCCGGGGCGTCCTTCATCATGGCGGCGACTTCCTTTTTGCCGAGGCTATCCACCTCCATGCCGTTATCGGAAAGGTAATCCTTGAGCTGGGCGACGCTGTTGGGATTGGCCAATCCCGTGCGCTTCCGCATTTCCTCCATGAGGCTGGCCTTTGTTAGTTCATCTATACGAACGGCCTGCTCCACCAGTCGGCGGTCGATGCGGATGCCCCGGTCATTGATCTCCTCGGACAGGCGGTATTCCTCCCAGACGGAGTCCGGCACGGGGTAATTGCGCAGCCGTTTGTGTATCTGCATTTCCACTTCCACGTCCCGGCGGTTATACGCAATGAAGGTCATCCAGCGGTCTGGAGCGTGCTCCAGCAGGTTCCACTCCCGGCCCTCTGTGCGACTGGGCGTACAGAAGTAGCGGATCAGGTCGCGGCCTTCCTTGAGCTTCTGTTCCTCAAAGCCCAGCACCGCGCCGACCTTGTCCAGGGACAGCGGCAGGCCGTTGTAGGCGGAGAGCACCATCGTGCAGCGCCAGGACACCGGGTCGAGAAAACCCCGCGTGGGATCGCCGTCGATGCCGTAGCCGACAAACAGGTCGGGGCGGTGGCGGCGCAGCCAGTACGAAAATGCGACCCGCTCAAAGCTGGCGTTGTGGGCTCACTTTATCACATCGTCGCTAACGATGGCGCACAGCACCTCTTCGGGCACTGCCTCGCCGGATGCCAGGTCTATGACTTCCACGTCATTGCCGTCGATGGAATACCCCAGGAGCAGGATGTCAAAATCGGGAGAGGAGGCGTATTTGTACACGCCTCCCCGGTTGATGTCAACGCTGCTGCGGCTCTCGATATCCAAATGCAGTTCTCTCATAATGCCGTCCTCCGATAGTTCTTTCCGGTAATGGTGTACAGCACGGTGAGTATCTCCTCCAGGGATTTCATGCCCAGGTTGCGCACGCCCTTCAGACTGCCTTCCTCTGCGGCAGCGATCACCTGCCCCAGCGTGTCGATGCCAGCGCGCCACAGGCAGTTCGTAGCGCGGACCGACAGGCCGAGGTCAAAAACAGATGTGTCCGACCCGGTGGTTGCGCTTGGCACCGTGGCGCAGATGGTGCTCAGTTCACTCACGGCGGCCTTATGCTCGGCGAGCTTTTTCTCAATGCCATCGATCTGCGTTTCCAGTTCCCGGAGGCGCTCCCGAGCCATCTCTGTATCCTGGGCGACGACGAGGCCTACGCGCAGCGCGCTGATATGGCTGGGGTGGCGCATCCTCCTGATGCCCCTGAGAATGATCTGGCGGATGCGCTCACGGGTGACGTTGAATTCATGGCTGAGGTCTTCCAGGCTCATGGCGCGCTGGTAGTAGAGCAGGATGGCTTTGCGCTCCCGCTCCGACAGCGTGTTCATGGCATAATCCAGGGCGTCCAGATGATCCTGCGTGAGCACCCAGTCGATGGACTTTCCCACGATGGCGTCCACCAGATTATAGGGCCAGGGCGATTCATACTCGGAATAGCGACCGGCATTGAGGGGCTTGCGCCCGGAGAAAAGGTACGCCTCATAGGGCGCACGGCGCAGCGCCATGAAGTTCTCATTGTAGTTGTCCAGAACCGCCCGCGCCTGTTCCTCCGTGCAGCGGCCGCACAGGTAGTCCAGAGGCACAGCGAAAAAGTCCGCCAGCGCCATCAGCGAAGAAAGGCTGGGATTCACCCTGGCTATGCAGTAGGCGTGTATGGTGGCGAGGCTGATATCCGTCGCCAACGCGACCTGGGGCTGGGAAAGCCCAGCCCTGTCGATCAGAGCGTTCAGACGCTCACTGTTCCACTTCATCTCCATTTGTCGTATCCTTCCCGCGCTGTTCGCGCATTGTCTTCACCTTGTCGACTACCCAGCAGAAGCCTTTGCCGATGATGTGCCCGGCCATGCTGCCCAGGATGCCGAAGAAGCCCGCTACAATGATGATGTCTGCCAGATGGCTGAGAGTCATAGTTTCCATTCGTTTTCACCAGTCCTTTCTCAAAATGGGCGGCAGGCTGTGTGCCCACCGCCCGCGTTGGTTTAGTCGAGGAAGCCGTCCTCGTCGTCGTCCAGATCGGCAAAGTCATCCTCGGCGCGGCTGTGGCCGCCCAGAGGAGTGCCGTCGGCGAGCTTCTGCAAATTGTTCAAACCCGCCGCGATGCCGCGGTTACCGTTCGTGTTGAAGGCGTACAGCGTGATGCTGGCGCGGCCCACGATGCAGGAGTACAGTTCGCTGGTCTCGATGATCGGCTGGCGGTCGGCGTCGACCACGCCCGGCTTGGTGGTGGAGTTCGCGTTGATGTACCAGCAGCCCTTGTAGGCATCGTCGCCCTTCTTGTCGCCATCGCGCAGCGGCAGCTTCAAATTCTCCAGCGCGGGGACGCTCTTGCCGGTGCCGCGGAGCTTGCCCTGGCCTTCCTCATAAGCCGCCTTGATCGCCGCCTGCGACGAAGGCCGCGTGGATCTGGTCATAACAAAGTCGATCAGCCTTTTGCCAGAAACACCGCCGACAGCCTGAACTACTGCCGAAAGCTGAAAGCCCTGGGCATCCCCATCATCTTCGAGAAAGAGTCGATCAACACGATGGAGGCATCCGGGGAGCTGATGTTCACGATTTTAAGCAGCCTCGCCCAGGAGGAGAGCAGGAACATTTCGGAAAACACCGCGTGGGGCATCCGCTCCAAATTCCAGCGCGGCATCCCGCACCTGGGAATTAGCGTGCCAGGCACATCATCTGAGACTGTCGATTTCATGAGTGAGAGCGATAGGAAAATTTTTGTTGACGGTGTCGGTTACGTCAGCAGTACGAACGTAATTAAGGTGATAGGCACCTGTTCGGCTGTCTGTTTTGACCCGCTTTGAGTGGCAATATTCTTTTCTCTGACCGAATAGAAAAGAAGCGTGAAAACTGAGATGATCTGGAACAGGGGACGGTTCCTCGTTCCGCTTTTGTGGCGGTTGTTCAGGCCTTAATCGGCTGATTTACCGGAATGAGGAACCGTCCCCTGTTTCATTGCGGAGAACAGGCAGTGGACCTTGTCGCTGTACAACGCGGTTGGCGGAACGAATTACACAGATCCTGAGGAGATTCAGTTCAATACCATCGGAGATGCAGTGTATATGAGGATGAAGAATGATATTTCTTTTATTATCGCTTTTGAGATGAATCT
>DEPS01000024.1:0-30239 GCA_002358875.1 Lachnospiraceae bacterium UBA3386
TAATCTATATATTAAATAGTTTACAGACTACAGTTTTCTTGTCAATCCCCTGTTGAACAGACCTTACAATTCGCGCTGCCGCCGGCTTCGAGGTGTTTTTGCGTGGTTTTTTCCAAAAAACCCGGGGTTGGCGGCTCGCAGCCCTTTCGCAAAGCGGGTTCTCTGCACGGCCGCGAGACCGTTACTCACAAGGCGGCCCGTAACGGGCCCGCATAAGTGTGACCTGTAAATGTTTATTTTTCTCCGGAGCTCCTTTTCCTCCTGCGCCTGTCATTTCCCTTTCTTCGATAATAAGCAGCCTTTGCCTCGTACATCGCTTTGTCTGACTCCCTGACAAGCATTTCCGCGGTCATACCCCTGGTATCATACTCCTCCATAAGGGCGCAGCCCGCCGACAGGCTCAGTGATTTCACCTTTTTGCCCTGCCAGTGGTCCGCCTCCATTTTGAGCTGTATAAGAGCCGTTTTGGCCATCTCCCGATTCATGGATGTCAGAACGACAAACTCATCTCCGCCGGTCCTATAACAATTTCCCTCAGCAGCAAGCGCTTTCCTGATGCAGTCCGCCGCGCCGCAGATGAGCTCGTCGCCCGCATCATGGCCCAGACTGTCGTTGACCCGCTTAAGCCCGTTGATATCAATTGTAAACACCGCCAGCTCCGCCGGAAGCATTTCGCTCATGTCAAGAGACCTGATGACCCTGTAATAAGCAGAACGGCTGCGGACTCCTGTCAGTGGATCCGTATCGATCTGGAGCTGCTGCTGCTTTAAATAGTCATCCATTTCCAGGGCCGCATGTTCTGTATACTGAATAAAAAGAAGCATAGCCCCTATGGTCAGCGCTATATAGGCGGTCCTGACTTCACTCTCAGAAAGTCCCTGGATCAGCACACCGGCGATAACCAGAATAATTGCGGCATACAAAGATGCATGGTTTTGTTTTCTCCATCTGTTTTTCAACCGCATCTGCAGTACCATGGTGCCAACTGCCATGGGCGCAAGAATATGATCGGCAATTTTAATAAAAGCCAATACAAAAGATGGAAAATCTTCCCTGCCCTCCAGAAAGACACCTGAATATTCCGCCATGGCTGATAAACCAATCAGCACAAAGGTGAAATACAAAAGCTTCCTGTCCCTGCTTTTAAGCCTGCCGTTTTCGTGGACCAGGAGGCCAAGAACGCCCAGGGCCATAAAACACAAAAAAAATATAGCGCTGTAGTATACTTTCATACTCGGTTTTCCTTTTTACTCCGGTTTCATAAGCGGGTAAAAAACCGGCCGCCTACCTTCTCAACGCGAGTTAGATAGCGACCGGTTCATCCTGTTCGACAGCCAGGATCGTATCAAATGCTTTTGTCTGTTCCGTCCCCGTCTTTTTGATACCATGCCCAAAAGCCGTCCTTATATTTTGGTAATTCCGGCATCTGTCATCCCCTGATCGGATACTTTTTCACATATTCTATGAATTTCATTGTGCGTTCCGAAATAAAGGTGCCCTTTTTCCAGATGATCCCGAACCTGCCCCTGATTTCCGGAAAAATCGGAAGCCGGACAAATTCCATGGGATCAACGGCCAGTGACGAATACAAAAAAGCGCCGCAGTCCCCTCTCCTCAGAAAGTTCAATATTGAGTAAAGCTGACTTGTATAAGCCAGGACCTCCGGGGTAATTCCCACCTGATTATACCGTTTTTGCACCTTTTCATTCAGCGCGGAATCTGTGTTATAAAGTATTATCTTTTCGTCCTTCAGCATATTAAAATCAACATTATTGAGCCCCGCATACCGGTGATTTCTGCCCACGCAGTAGACGTAGGACTCCTCCATCAAAACATGGGAATGAAACCGGTCAATATTGTAAAAATCCATGTCGACCAGAGCCAGATCCAGCTTCTCCTCCTGCAGCATCATGCAGGACTTTACAGAATCGTACTCAAAAAGCTGCACTTTGATGCCGGTCGTTTTCTGAAATCGATCTGACAGAGCAGGAAACAGGATCGCACCGATCAGAGTCGGAATCCCGATACGGACAGGTGATTCCTTCTCACCAAAGGAAGAAAATTCCGTGACCATTGCCTGTGTCTCGCGCAGTAAAGCCTCAGCTCTCCGGTAAAAACCCTCACCCTCACGTGTCAGAGAAATCCGGTTTTTCTCATGATGAAATAACCGAAGCTTCAGTTCCTTCTCCAGTTCTCTGATCGCGACCGAGATAGTCGGCTGTGTCACATAGAGTTCCTCCGCCGCCCTTGTGATACTGTGGCAGCGGCAGACTGCACAGAAATATTCCAGCTGAACAAGTTTCATTCTTAACTCCCAAATAAGTAATCGTCACTCTGAAATGATTCATCTGCCGATATTATAATAATGAAGCGTTCAAAAACGTCTCAAACATTACAGAAGCGTCCTGTTCTTTTTTTTTACCACATAGAGCGTTCTCGGAAGCTGGCTGTGCTTTCCTGCCGCAAAAATCATTTCAAAGTAGTTCTGCGCGATCAGGCTGAGCGCGAAAAATATAATGATCAGCATGACCCTCTTACGTTTTTTGCTGATATAAGAATCAGAAAAAACGGCAAATGTCAGCCCCCCCATTTGAAGCAGCAGCGGAAGGATCATCGTCAGATGATCGATGGTCTTCTGGTTAAACATCCGGTTATAAGACTCCCTGGTCAAAATACGTACAGTTGGTCCGGCAAAGAAAAAGGCCATCCCTGCGGATGACCTGAACAGCCCGTCTCTGTTCAGTCTGTTTCATTTCATACTGGACACACATTTTTCGTCCTGTTATAAAAATCACGCTGAACATGAAGCATCTTCTTCTGTTCGTACATATCGCGGTCCGCCTGTTCCATCATGCTCTTGAAAGTGGTCTCCCCGATATCATTTGTGTACGCACAGCCGCATGCGATGCTTATTTCACGTTTCTTCTGATCTTCCCTGAAATGCTCAACCATCCTCTTTATTTCTTCTGAGCTGGTATCCTTTACTACCGCAGCGAATTCATCCCCGCCGAAGCGAAAGCAATTGTGCTCCCTGGGACTTCCAAAGCATGACAAAATGCATTCCGCCGAAGATCGAAGAAGCGCATCCCCCGCAGCATGCCCGAAGGTGTCATTTGTTACCTTCAGATAGTTCACATCGAACAGGAGCAGGGCGATCGCATGGCTCCCATCCTGAAGCTCCAGAATATAGTGCTCATAGCTGTACCGGTTAGGCAGGTTTGTCAGGGCATCCGTTTCCGCCGCTGAGCGCAGGATCCCGTCAAGAGCATCTCTCCTGCGCAGCAGTCTGTTGTATGCCGCGGCAAGTCTGCGGACCTCTGCAACCCCCGTCTTTTCATCTAACAGATTTTCCGAGTTGATCAGATGAGTATAATCTACCAGCGGGCGGATGACCTGCCTGTGAAGGATAAAAAACGTCACGATCAGGATCGCAATGATCATCAGGGTGAACGCCCACAAAAGCCTGCGCAGGAACATGACCCTGGCCGCTTCCGCAGCCGCATGCCTTCCCATCGCTTCCTTTATCATCCCGCTGCAGGTATTGATATTTTCAGAGACAGTCTGCTTGTTCTGCGCATAGTCCGAGCTCTGGATCAGGCGGTGAGCCAGTCCGATCTTCTGCTCCCCGGACATAGCCTGCTCCTGACGGCTCAGCTCAGGCATGGGAATGCGCGCTTTAAGAGAGCCATCCTTAAGAGGATATACAGAAGTCATCAGAGCCAGCGCGTGGAGCTGCGTCTGCATCAGATCCGCCGCAGCATCCGCTGCCAGACCGATCTTTTCCAGGACTTCTGCGCTGACATCGTAATCCCGAAACCTCTCCGCCACCTGATACCCCCGCCGGCCGGTTTCGAGTTCATTTGCATAGGCCCGCAGAGGAAATTCATTTACCTCTCCGCTCTCCGTAAGCGGAACAAGGACAAAATTACCGGAAGTCTCTGCCAGCAGGCTTGAGCCGGCCAGGATTGAAGTCGCTTCTTCGATATAACTGCCGGAATTCTGCATTGTAGCTGAAAGCATGCTGCTCGATGTATTGATTGCCATGATCAGGGTGATAATAATTACATGCAGCATTGCTATAATTGTAATAACCGGTAAAACAAAAATATATGCCCGGATTCCTCCCGGGTCGTCACGGCGCTTTTTTCCCATGTTGTCTTCTCCTGAAACGTCTTTTCTATTTGCCGGGACTAAAATCTGCTGATCCTTACTGCTGTTAAAAAATTCCTTTCTATAATAATTGATGCTATACCTTTTTTCAAAACAATACAAGTCCCTGACCGGAAACTTAAAAATCCGGCCGGTGTCCTTCTCACCGCCTGATTTCTCCCGGTTATCCGGGCTTCATACCTGCACTTGTCTGCGCATCAATTAAATTTGTGGATAAAATCGAGAAATTCCGGGGGCGGGACAGGCTTTGAAAAATAGTAGCCCTGCAGGTAATCACATCCCATCTCGGACAGGACGTTTTTCATTTCTTCGGTCTCGACCCCCTCTACGACCACTTCCATCTTTGCGTTCTGGAACATGTTTACCAGATCCGGCAGCACACCGGATTCGCCCGTGAAATAGCTGTGTACGACATTCATGTCCAGCTTGACCGTCTGGATAGGCAGCTTCATCAGACGGGTAAGGTTAGACGTGCCTGTACCAAAATCGTCCAGCGAAAAAGTCGCCTCCTGTTCCTGAAGCATCAGCATCTGCTTGAGCAGCATCATGGTATCTGTGATCGTGCTCTCTGTGATTTCAAAGTCAATGAGACTCATGCTGACCTGATACCGCCTGGCAATGGCAAAAAGCTCCGATGCAAGCTGGTCGTTCAGGCACTGAGCCGGTGAGAGATTGACATTGATGCGGCGAATGTCAGATGCCTTCGCCTGCGGAGAAGCCAGGAATATGCAGACGCGCTCGAACATCTGGCGGCCCAGCTCCATGATATCGCCGGTCTGTTCGGCAACATGAATAAATTCATCCGGCGGAATAAATCCCAGATCCGGGTCCCTCAGTCTCGCCAGGGCTTCCGCGCCGATGATCTTCTGTTCCTTTACAGAAAAGATCGGCTGGAAATAAGCTTCAATGCGATGCTCCTTTAAGGCGCGTCCCAGGGCATGCTCCACCGCCTTTCGCCTGATCAGCTCTGTCTTTACATTCTGAGTAATAGCAATATTGCCGCGCTCATTCTCAATATAAGCCCGTGAATAGGCATAGGAAATAAGGTCGTCCACCTCTGCGATCTCTTTTGGCAGCAGTTCCCAGGGAAGGGCTATCGCCGATACGGACAGCGCCACATCCGTATCCTTTGCCTGCCAGGGCAGTGAGAAGCGGTCATTTATTTTCCGGATGATGCCCTCCCGGCCACTGGCTTTATGGTCCTTTCCAAGCAGAAGATAGTCTCCATTTCCGAAATAGAACACGTATTCACGGGGGAAACTCTCCCAGAGCCAGCGCCCGATCAGCTCCAGGCTCCGATTCATCTGCTGGTGGCCGTAAAGGACCTTGGCGGACTCATAGTTATGTATCGACGCAATAATGCACCGAAACCGCTTGTTCTCCCGTAGAAGCTCTGCGGCGATCCGATCGAAGGCGTCCTTGTTAAAGAGGCGCGTCTTTCGTTCACGGTAAAGATCCGGATTCTGGGCGGAAAGGTATACGACCAGAATGGCAATAATACTGAAATAGCTGGTGACCAGAGTGTTGATAAAGAGCTTGCGCAGAAAAATACCGGCGATCAGCACCGCATTGTAACCCAGCATGCTCAGCTTCAGCCTCCTCTGCGTCTGGCGCCAGGTCACGATCACGGACAAAATGGAGACAGCAATATAAAAATACGTGCTGTAATAAATGGACTTGTAGAGTGAACAGTTGTAATAGCCCACCCCCGGGGCGAAATGGAAGATGGCGGAGGTCCAGGGAGAGGAAAGGATCAGTATCACAACCAGGGCGGCCGGCATCCATGTCAGGGGACGCGACCACCGTCCCATCGTCCGGTACGCGTTGCATTCCTCCGCTGTATAGTCAAACAGAGCCCATCCCCGCAGGATAAATGCGACAAAATAGCCGAAATTAACCACGTACATCAACCACAGAGGATACTGGGTCCAGATCTCATTCATCTCACAGGATATGATATCCGATGCCGTCATGACCAGATTTGCTATCATTACATACAAAAAGCTGGCGCTTGAACGCAGAGGAAGATTCCTCCTGGAACAGTAAAACAGGAGGATCAGAATCTGTATGGGGATCGCTGCAAGAGCAAAATCATAATTATATCCGCTAATCCAGTGAAACATTCGAATTTATCCTTCTTCTTTGAATCGCTCTCTGACATTCATCTGCTGTTCTCTCCCGGAATGCTTTCACAGCCTTTCCACATATTCCGAAAAGAAGGTCCTCAGCTCGTGTGTCAGCTCTGTCTTGACTTCAGTCTCATCTCCCTTTTGGACCGCTTCCAGAAAAGCGGCGTTTCTGATAAAAGCGCTGCTGATCCGCCCCAGGACCTCCGAGTGGATCCGACGGTGATCGTCCACAGGCATCAGAAGAAGCACGGCTGCACTGATCCCTTTAAAGTAGGGATCCTTAAAGCTTTCCGACTCACGGGGAGAGCAGCTGACGAAGATCGGATCTGTGACGGCATTCGTCCGGCAGTGGAGCAGACAGAAATTCATATCCTCGAAGATCTGGGAATTGAGCCGCTCCCTCTCTGTGACTGCCGCTATCACGCTGGAGGCTGCGGCGAGGTTCTCGGTGACCTGCATGGACAGGACGCGCAGAAGCTCCCGGAATGTGACCTTATCCGCGATCCTGTAATGCCGGTATTTCTGGATAAGTGAAGAGAGGTCTCCTGCAATGACTCCGATCTCGTCCATCTGGCGGACAAAATCCGTGTCCTGGCGTCTGCGTCTGACCTGTCCGTAACCCTTGATACGGTATTCGATCTGGGACAGGTCACTGGCCGTGATCAGGGGGCTGACCCTGACACAGTCGATCCCCATGGAGTCGAGGTTTAAGGTGGACACGAAAAAGTCTGTGTCCTCGATGACGCCGGGAGTGATCTCATCCTTGCCGTAGGCGCGAAAGACCGCCTTGTCCCCCAGCTGGTTGCTGAGCTTGGTCATCATGAGTCTGGCGACGCCAAAGCCGCTTGCGCAGACTACGCCGATGACGACACGGCGGGCGGTCTTCTGCCTCTCCAGGATCCTTTCCTCTGCAGCCCCGAAATGCATGGCTAAAAAGCCGACCTCCTCGTCCCTGACCTGTACGCCTGTCTGCCGTTCGATGACCTTTGCCGCCCGGGCGCAGCGTTCGAAGACATCAGGATACTCCTCTTTAATGTCCTTGAGGATGGGATTGAAGATATTCATGTGATTGCACAGACGCACGATGACCGGCCGCAGGTGGACCAAAAGCCCCCGGACAAAATCCTCGTCGCATTTGAGCTCATAAGAGATCGAGGGATTGAACAGCTCAATCATCTCGTCCATCATATCGAGAAGCTTCTCCTCGTCGATCCCACGGATCTGGCGCATGATGGCGTCATCCGCGGAAACGGTATCTCCCGCTGTTCCCGAGTAGGCGATCTTAGACCCCCTCAGATGAAGCAGGATATAGGAGACCTCCACATCGGGGATCGCTATACCGAACTCCGTCTCCATCTCCCGCAGGATCCGCGCAGCCAGGTCGTAGCCTTCCCACGATGTCAGGTCCTCGAATCCCTTCTCATCAGCCTCGACGACGGCGCCCTTCTGCACCCGGTCGATCGCGATCGCAATATGGATGGCCAGCCCCGTGGCGGCGTTGTCCGCGAGCTGGCGGAGCAGGGGTTCGTCCATCCTGTTGATCACATCGCGCACACGGCTCAGAATGTCACTGTTTAAAAGCGAATAAATACCGCTGTCCGCCGCACTCAGGAGGATCTCCGATATGACTTCCTCGGACCCTTTGCTCCGGGCTTTATTTTTCCCGCCCTCCTGGCTGCGGGTCCTGTCATATTTCAGCGGGCCGTTTTCATGGATGAAGCGGCGCATGGCATCGCGGTAATCCCCCTCCGCGCCGACCAGCATGACACCGTAACCGGGCCTGCGGATGATCTCCAGATGGTTACGCGAAAACCATTTCCCCAGAGCCTCCATATCGCTGGCGACCGTTGCTTCGCTGACCCCCAGCAGCTGGCTGTAATAATAAAGCTTTCTCGGCTCGCGGTCGCGCAGAAGCTCGAACAGAAGGTGCCTTCGCCTCTCCTCTCTTCCCGCGGCCTCGACACCGCTGTTTTTTTCGACTTCTCTGCGGAGCTTTTCAATATTCTGCAGCTCCCCTGAGATCACTATTCCCCTTCCCTTGCAGTTGACAAGCTGCAGCCCGTACCTGGAGATGTCATTTTCCAGAAAGCCGAATTCCCTCTGGATCGTGCGCTTGCTGACCTCAAGACGATCCGCAATTTCCTGCTTGGAAACAGGCCCTTTTCCCCCCAGCAGAATTTCCAGGATCTGCTGGGTCCTAGGTGTAAAATCCATTCCTGCCACTCCTTTAATAATTCAACGGACAGGCATTTCCGCCAACTACTGCGTTTTCCTCAGTATATCATGTCTGTATCAGCTGCCAAACACTTTTATAATATTTTGTCATTTATTCATTACAATTTGGTTATTAATAAAAAAACATCCAAAGAGCATCTGCAGCAAAACACGTATCCGGTCCCTGTAACAAAAGACGCAAAAAAACAGCTGTCCCGGGCCAGTGTAAAGACTCCGGACAGCTGTCTTTTTTTCACGCTCTCTTTCAGCTGTCACCGGTTCCATTCCCGGTCTCCCGGTCCTGCGCCCTGCCTGCGCTGTCTTTATCACTTCCCCTGCTTTCGTTGTCCCCAACCTCATCGAATCCGATCATCAGCTGGGAATTTTCCGATCCCACATAGCGGGGAAGTTCTCCGTTCCATTTTTCGAGTTTTTTGTTTTCCAGAACACGGTCCGTGACAGAGTCCTGGATGATCCTGTTGGCCTCAGCCTGTCCCTGAGCCTCGATCTTCGCCGCCTCCGCCCTGGCCTCGGCTTCCGTCAGGCGCACCTTTTTATCCGCCTCCGCTTTTGCGATATTCCGTTCATTCTCGATCGCCTGAGTCTCCGACTGGAGCTGGGCGCGCTGCTTGTCGGCGATGGCCTTCTGATAGTCATCGTCAAAGTCCGCGTTATAGATCACGACCTTGTTGACCGTGATCGTCCCCTCGCCGTATTTATCGTCCAGAGCCTTCTGCAGGTATTCCGCCGCCTTGGGCTCAATCATACTTCGGTTGGTCACATCCGTGTCGCTCAGCTCCTTGGCTGCCGATTTGATCGCCGACTGTGCGATCCCGCTGGAAACCAGAGAATATTTGTAATCCGCGACATGCGCGACGATCCAGGCGGAGCGGGAAGGATTGATCGTATAAGTCGCGGTCGTCCCTTCAAAATAGACTGCGGTCCTGTTTACCGTCTCCGACCATATCTTGTCCTGAAATGTAATGTCCGTCTGCTTGTTGCTCACCTTATCAATCGACTGGATCAGGGGAATCTTGAACACGACACCCGAAGAGATGGGCGTATCGCTGATCTGCCCGAACGTTGCCTTCACGCCCGTATAACCGGTCGGGATGATCGTGACCCCGTCGATTGCAATCATCGCTGCCACAATAAATGCCGCAAGGATCAGAACAGACCTTAAACTGATAATCTTTTTCCTCTTTTCTTCCACTTTATACCTCCTTTACGCGGAGCTTAAACGCCCGGGATAAAAAATGAAACAGCTCTGCCGGCCGAAAAAGTCCCTGCGCCCGCGTGCGCGTCAGCCATGAAACAGCTCCGCCGGCCATAAAAAGCCCTGGCCGCATAAGCCCTGCACCCGCGTTCTCGTCAGCCATGAAACAGCTCCACCGGCCATAAAAAGCCCTGGCCGCATAAGCCCTGCACCCGCGTTCTCGTCAGCCTTTATCTGCAGGCGAAAATCTCCCGCAGGTAAAGAGTGTCCTCACCGCCCCCTGATACTCGACAGGGGTCCTGGCTTTTCGGATCTGCTTTATCAGACGGTCTTCACCGGGAAAGTTCCTGCCCATGTAGAGCCAGAGCTCCTTCATCCTTCCGAGCAGGGGCGCCGGTCCCGGCAGCGAACGACGGCCGGCCTCGAAAACGGCATCGTGAAAAGCCTTCAGTTCCTCCGGTGAAAGCAGTCCGCCTCCGCGGATCTCCCTTGCCAGGGCGGGATCTGAGATCAGGCCGCGTCCCAGCATGACAGCACTGCAGCGGGGGAAACGCGTCTGTATACGCTCGTGATCCGCTTTTGAGAAAATATCTCCGTTATAGACAAGGGCATGGGGGCAGTTTTCATAAAACATCTGAAAAACATCCAGATCCGGGCTGCCGCCGTAGAGGTCACGCCGGGTGCGGGGATGAACGATGAGCTCCCCAATGGGATAGCGGCTGTAAACAGTGCAGAGGTCTTGTGCATGCGCCGCGTCGTCCAGGCCGATGCGGGTCTTGACAGTAAGCCTCCACCCTTTCATTTTACTGCAGACCTCCTCCAGAAACCGGTCCAGGGCATCCAGATCGGCGAGCTGGCCCGCGCCGCGGCCTCTTCGGGCGACAGTCGGCATGGGACAGCCCAGATTCAGATTAATCTCCTTATACCCCATCTGTGAAAGCTCCCCGGCTGCCCAAAGAAAATCCTCTGCATGGTTTGTAAGGATCTGCGGTACCAGAAATAAGCCCCTGTTGTTTTCAGGCAGGACATCCTCCCTCTCCTTTCCCTTGAGGTGATGGGTGTAATTGGGAGAGATAAAAGGAGCAAAATACTTGTCGACATCTCCGCCGAAGGCGGAAGAATGGGCATTTCTGTAGGCAAAGCCCGTGATTCCCTCAAGGGGAGCAAAATAGATCTTCATCCATCGTCTCCTGTTCAGCACAAGTGTCTTTCTCCTGACGGCTCACGGCATACAGCGCCCGCAGGGCTTATATCCCATCCCCTCCAGCTCCCTGCCGGTTCCCGCATATCCCTGCCTGTTTTTCCTGCTGATCTTTTTGACGGCATCACAGGACGGGATATGGAAGATTCCCGAACGCACATTTACGATATAGTCCCACTGCTTCTCTGAAATACCGCCGCCGGGATCTTCCCCCCGGGTTTTTGCGCCGGCATTTTCCGCCGTATTTTTGCTGCCCTTTTCCCCGGCAGTCTCCGCCGATTCTGCTTTTTCTGTCCCGGTGTTTTCCTTTGTCCCGGTCTTTCCCTTCTCACCTGTAAAAACCGGACCTTCGCTCTCTCCCGTCGCGTAGTCAATCCTTACGCCCGGCTGCACGTTGAAACAGAAGGCGCAGAACTGTACCAGCGGATCCTCCACTGAGCAGGCCTCCATCAGAACACCGTCCGCAAGCAGGTTTTCCCTGGAAAAGACGGGAGTCACCCGGTAGAGCACATGCCTTCCTGTGCCCTCTATATAGGCAAGAACGGAATTCTCGTAGGGAAGCATCCCCTCTATATTCATAAAGCGGGTCCCGGTGATCAGATTTTTTTCATTGGCGTTCTGCCCGGTCAGCTGGAAACCGATCAGATGGCAGCGGTTGTACAGGTAATTCCCATCAATCCCGTCGTATTTTACGGTATGCCAGCCCGTGGGCTTCACCATATTGATATCCCCCCGGTCCTGCCGGGGAATGGTTTCCGGTCCTGCCAGAACACAGGCGCCGGTACAGCGCCCGATCCCGTCCAGGTCCCCGTACTGCTGATACGTCCCGCCTGATTCGACTATCCTGCGGGCGGTCTCCCTTTCTTTTAAGGAAAAGAAAGGGATATCATCATTTATGTCTGCCCAGGCGATGCCCGAAAAATCAGGAACCTCCCCGCGGTCAAATCCGGCGGGAAGACCGGCACAGGGCAGATCCTTTGTAGAAAGACCGTATCCGGCAGATCCGGATCCGGAAACGCCCTGAGCACCCTCGGAAACGGAATCGGCAGATACAGTATCCGCAGGTTCGGAATCCACAAAAATGGAATCTGCAGGTTCAATATCCGCAGGTTCGGAATCCACAAAAATGGAATCTGCAGGTTCAATATCCGCAGGCAGGAAGTCCTCAGAGGCAGAAGCTTCAGCGGCAGAATCCGCAGGGCAAAAAACGCAGGATGTCAATAAGGTGACCGCCAATAAAGAAGACAGCAGAACTGCCATAATCCTTTTTCCGCCAATCACCTGTCTGCCTGTCAGAAATCCATAGTGCATAAACACAGCCCCATCTGTCCTCATTCCATGACCGACTGCCGGATCAGCCCGGTAATATCCTCCGGTTTTTGTGCAAGATATGTCGCGCCTGCATGGATGAGCTCCTGCCGGGTCCCGTATCCGTAGAGAACACCGACAGAGTCCACGCCGGCTTCCCCTGCCCCCTCGATATCATAAAGGCGGTCGCCTATCATCAGGGTCTGAGCGGCAGTCGATTCAGCAGCAACAGTGCCTGAGCGCTGAGCCTGTTCACTGATCAGCCTCAGCGCCATCCTTATCAGGGATGCTTTATCTGTGTGGCGGTCACTACGTCCGGGCCCGATGACAGCCTTAAAATACTGCATGAGGCCGGTATGTCTGATCACGATCTCAGCCATCTCACGCGGCTTGGCCGTGACGACGAAAAGCTCCTTTCCCATACCGGAAAGGGAGCGCAGCATTTCTTCCACACCATCATAAACCGGTGCATTGAAGATCCCTTCCCGCTCATAGACCTCCCGGTAATAGGCCACAGCCCGGTCCGCATCACCGGGACTCATATTATAATATTTCTGAAAAGACTCAAAAAGCGCGGGGCCGATAAATTTTTTAAGTCTCTCCCTGTCCGTCTCGTGGATCCCGAGCTTTTCCAGTGCATAAATAACGGAGTCAATGATCCCGAATTCGGACTGCGTGAGCGTCCCGTCCAGATCGAAAAGAAGATATTGATAGGCGGGCAGCGCCTCCAGCAAAAAGCTGACCGGCCGGAACCCGTCGTTGCAGGAGATCATGGCGGCCTTTTTGTTCTTCATCCAACCACTGTAAATATCCTCTCCTCCGTGCGAAAGCGTCATCACAAAAGGAGAGATGCTCTCCCAGGCGCTTTCACAAAAGCCCTCCGGCCGCTTCCACCCCTGCGCCAGAAAGACCCGTCCCTCCTCCATATCGCAGGCATGCTCGATCGGATTTTCATATTCTTCCATCAGATCTGTGTAACAGGCCATCCGTCTGACCGTGATCCGTACGTTTCTCATCATTGACTTTTTTTCTCCGGAAACCAAACCAAAAACAGACGGTTTTTCTGCCACTTTATTGTCATTTCCGGTGACAACGTAACAGGAAAACCGTCCGATACTTTTTTCATCCGCCATACATACTGCGATGGCAAAACGCCCCGGGAACGTTTGACATGGACAGAGAAAATCACATGTAACAGCCTCCCGTCAGGCGTTGACCACATTGACAGGCCTGCCCTCTACATAGCTCCGGATGTTTTCCACAGTAATATCCATGATGCGCTGGCGGGCGGCCCTGGCAGCCCAGGAGATATGAGGCGTAATGATCGTATTTTTCGCGGTCTTTAAGGGGTTATCGGGCTTTATCGGCTCGGTAGAGACGACGTCGAGACCTGCTGCATAGACCTTGCCGCTGTTGAGGGCATCAGCAAGATCCTGCTCCACGACAAGCTGGCCCCTGCTGTTGTTGATAATGATGACCCCGTCCTTCATCTTCGCTATATTGTCCTTATTTATGATCCCCTCGGTGGAAGGGAACAGGGGGCAGTGCAGGAAGATGACGTCGGACCTTGCAAGAAGTTCATCGAGAGTGACGTACTCCGCGACCCTGCGGCCCGCGTCCGATTCGAAGGTGTCATAGGCAAGGACCTTCATTTCCAGGGCATTGAGGATCTTCGCGGTCGCCTGACCGATCCTGCCAAGGCCTATGATCCCGGCGGTCTTTCCATACAGCTCAATCATCGGATAATCCCAATAGCACCAGTCGACATTCGACTCCCACCTTCCTTCCCTGACGGTGTCGGAATGATGTCCAAAGTGAGAGCAGATTTCCAGAAGGAGGCCTACAGCGTACTGACCGACGATCTGCGTGCCATAGGTGGGGACATTCTGCACAACGATGCCTTTTTCCCTGGCGTAATTGTAATCCACCACATTATATCCGGTCGCAAGCACGGCGATACATTTGAGGGCAGGGCAGGCATCGATGACTGCCTTCGATATCGGAGTCTTGTTGATGACCGCGATCTCAGCGTCGCCGATTCTCTCCGCGATCAGGGGACTTTCCACGTAGCTGGTCCTGTCATAGACAGTCAGCTCTCCATATTTTTCCAGTCCCTCCCAGGTCAGATCACCCGGATTCTCTGTATATGCATCAAGTACAACTATTTTCATATTTATACCCCATGCCGCACGCCTGTGCGTTCATCCAGCAATTGCTCCGTGTTTGTCGGAGAAATCCGCGCACATTTAACTCAGATCATGTTATGTACGCGGTTCTCTCCGATGGGATTATTAAAGCAGAATAAATTATATAGATCAGAAACCGAGATTGTCGTTCACCAGTATAACATGGATCCTGCCGGGATGACGGGACATGCGGGTGATCAGGAACTGGCAGCAGATCGAATCCATGGACTTGCAGTCAAAGCATTTTCCGGTTTTCGCGCAGGGAGTTGAAAGGCCGAAGCGCTGCGCATTGATCGGGGCGGCGACGTTCCTTGCCCTCTTCATGGCTGCGTCCAGATCCGGACATACCTTGTTCATGCCGACAATGAAAAGGACATGCCTGGGGCCCTGGGCAATCGCGGAGACGCGGTTTGCGTTGCCGTCGATATTCACAATGATGCCGTCCTGAGTAATGGCATTGGCGCTGGAAAGAAAATAGTCCGCGTCATAAGCCGCCAGCATGGCCGCGCGCTTGTCTTCCATCTTATCCCGGTCAATAAAATTGTAATTGCCCTCCGCCAGGGCCTGGGGAAGACCGATCTCATGGGCGCTCATGCAGCCGCCCATCGTGACAGAGCTCCCCTCCGGGATCAGGGAAAGGGCGATCTTCAGCGCCTCCTGACGGTCCGCCGCATAATAAGCTTCCATCCGGCGGGAATTAAGCCCCTTGATCAGCTCCTGCGCCAGAAGCTCGTTCCTTTTGACAATATTTCTGTCCATCATTACCTCCTTACAAAAAATACTGTTTCCCCGCTGACTATAAAAACATGTCCATATTTCATTTACACCAGATCCGCCAAAGTGCACCCGCAGGCCCTGATCAGGTCCTCCGGAGCCAGTTCGATCTGCAGTCCGACCTTTCCCGCACTGACGAACACTTTTTCAAACCCGGCCGCCGTCTCATGGATAAAGGTCCGAAAAGGCTTTTTCATACCGATCGGCGAGCATCCTCCGTGGACATAGCCCGTGAGCGGTAAAAGCTCTTTCTGCTTTATCATGCTGACAGCCTTCTCACCGGACGCCCTGGCAGCTTTTTTCAGATCCAGTTCCTCCCTGACGGGGACGACGAAAACAAAAAAGTTCCCGGACTTTCCCCTGGCGACCAGAGTCTTGAAAACCTTCTCCTTATCCTCTCCCAGGATGTCCGCGATCTCCTCCCCCCGAAGGGAAGCGTCCGGCTCATAGGAATGGCTGGTATACGGGATCTTCTTTCCGTCAAGCAGCCGCATCACATTGGTTTTTTCGTTTGCCTTCAATGTCATTCCTCCCTGTATCAGGCCGTGTCCCCTGTACTTAAACGGAGAAAATCACAAAGCTTCACAGGTCCCGCCCATTGTGCACATCCACGATGAGCAGCAGAAAAACTGCTTTTACCAGCTTCCGCGATTTTCTGACAGCTCCTTATTTCCAGCTGAAAGTCGCAATACCATAGATATAAAGCGCAAGAACGCAGATGGGGACAAAATACTGGAAGATGGGCTTCATCCACTGCCGGACCTTCATGCCTTCTCCGGTGTTTGCCTCCTTCAGGAAAGCATCCCAGCCCCATCCCTTTTTGCTGCAGCAGAAAACGGCGAAGATGAGCGCGCCCAGAGGGAGCAGGTTTGTACTGACGATAAAATCCCAGAAATCAAGCCATGCGGATCCTTCCGCAAAAGGCTGGAAGTGCAGGACGCTGTAGCCCAGAGCAGTCGTCAGGGAGAGAAGGAAGATGCCGATACCGCAGAAAAGACTTCCCCTGGGGCGGCTCCATCCGGTGAGCTCACGCACCATCGCCAGAATATTCTCAAAGACGGCAAGCTCCGTGGAAAAAGCAGCGAACACCATGAACAGGAAGAACAGCGTCCCCCATACACGGCCGCCTGACATGTTGTTAAAGACCGTTGCCATGGTATTGAACAAAAGGGACGGGCCGGCGTCGACTTCCGTTCCGTAGGTAAAGCAGGCCGGGAAGATGATCAGGCCGGAGGTGATGGCGACAAAGGTATCCAGAAGGATAACGTTGACGGACTCGCCCATCAGTGTCCTCTCCTTGCCGATATAGCTTCCGAAGATGGCCATGGACCCGATGCCGATGCTCAGAGTAAAAAATGCCTGGTTCATCGCACCGACGATCACGGAGCCGTTGATCTTTGAAAAATCAGGAATAAGGTAAAAAGCGACCCCTTCTCCCGCGCCGGGCAGCATTACGCTGTGAACCGCAAGAATGATCATCAGCACAAGAAGGGCGCTCATCATGTACTTTGTCACGCGCTCCAGCCCCCCCTGCAGATGAAAACTCAGAATCAGGAAACCGACCGCGACGGCAATAAACAGATAGACTACATTGACCACAGGGTTTGTGATCATGGAGACAAATGTCAGATCTGCCGACTTACCGATCAGGAACATGACAAAATAATAGATCATCCATCCGGTGAC
This sequence comes from Lachnospiraceae bacterium UBA3386, assembly GCA_002358875.1. Classification (GTDB taxonomy): domain Bacteria; phylum Bacillota; class Clostridia; order Lachnospirales; family Lachnospiraceae; genus CAG-791. The sequence continues at coordinate 16,885 of DEPS01000024.1, forward strand.
GACCGTGTAAAACGCCATCAGGGCCACATTGCCCAAAAGAGCAAAGTAACCGTGGATATGCCACTTCTGCCCGGGTTTTTCCAGCTTCTGATACATTTTCACCGGGCTGGCCTGGGCGGCTCTGCCGATGGCAAATTCCATAATCATCGAAGGCAGGCCCAAAAGCAGCAGGCACAGCACATAGACCAGCACAAATCCGCCTCCTCCGAACTGACCGGTCATCCATGGAAATTTCCACACATTCCCGCATCCGATCGCACAGCCTGCGCTGAGCAGAATAAAGCTCAGCCTGCTTCCAAGTCTTTCTCTTTCCGTGTCCATAATAACTCTCCCTTTTATCCCTTTTGAAAAACGCCTCAGGGAATCGAATCAAAAACATGCTGCTGTTACATACAAACACCTTCTAAAGGATACGAAGGGTACGAACTGAAACAGTATAACACCAGTAAATATTTATTTCAATGAGGCCATTATCTCCCTTTATCATTTCTTGTTCTGCTCAACAAAAAATAGTAAACTGTAAAAAGCAGAAACCTCTTAAAACAATCGCCCTGTATCTAAACCTTCCGGAGACCCTCTTCCATGAAAAAAAGCAATCACTTATCCCCAAAAACTGAAGGTCAGGCCGGCAAGGGCAGCTTTTTCTGCTGCCTGGCCATCCTGTTCGTCACCTCCGGCATTGCCGGCTGGATCTATGAGATGCTCTTTTACCGCATTAATGACGGGATGTTCATCCGCCGCGGCCAGGGGATCGGCCCCTGGCTTCCGATCTATGCCTTCGGATCTCTGTTCATTTTCCTGATTGCCGACAGACTGCGCGCTTCAAAGCTGAAGGTATTCCTTGCAGGCGCCCTGATCAGCGGCACAGTTGAGTTCTTGACCGGATGGTTCCTGTTCCACATGTTCGGAGGACTCCGCCTGTGGGATTACAACACGGAAATCTGGAACTGGGGTAATGTCGGGGGCTATATCTGCCTGCGCTCCATCCTGCTCTTCGCCCTGGCCGGCCTGGCGATCGTATACCTGGTCTTCCCTGTCATCAGGCTTCTCTCCCAAAAGCTTCCGCGACGCATATTCTTCTCTCTTAGCCTGATCCCCTTTTTCCTGTTTATGGCAGATATCCTTGGCGGATACATCCTGAAGCTGTGGTGAGCTGTCGGTTTTAGACAAAAACAGTGCCGGGCATATTTTCCCCGGCACTGCCTTTAACCATACGACTGGATTGTTGTTGTGCAATCCAGCTGCCTCCCCGCGCTCGCAATACCCGCGCTCCTCCCGGCCGGGACGTCACGAATTGTCAGCAGTATTCCCCGAATTCACAGCCTATGTGAGTGGCTTCGATCTCATCCACCAGCATGAGGGCGCCATTCCTTTTGTCATACAGCTTTACAGTTCCCCATCCGTTTCCGCCGTTCCACAGGCGGTTGTGCTTTTTGGAGCCGTCCGGCGCTTCATAATTTACGAACAGCATGTCTTTCTTTTTACAAAAGACCTCCGTTTCCATCACCGCAGAAATGTTCTCCTGACGGACGTGCCAGTGGACAAGCTCATCCTCTTCCTCAAAGAAAAACTCCGTCTTTACCTTGAGCCAGAAGTGGGAGAAATTGAAATCATATTCCTTTCCTTCATAATAAAAGACACCCAGCAGCCGGCGGTCCAGTGGCACAAAATAGATCTTTGGCCTGCCTCCGCCGATATCGAAAGCACTGTTTTTGAGCTTTTTCCCTGTCATTTTGCTTCTCAGGCAGTTGGAGGAAAGCCACACCCATGGGCTTGTGAAATCCCTGCCCCAGTTCTTGTCGGAATAGCCATAGCATTTTCCCGGCCTTACAATATATTCCCTCCCGTTGCAGGTGATCCTGCCCCTAAAAGCCGTCTTCATCCCTTCGGCGTGCCAGTACATGGCAAAGGCTTCTATCCTTCGCAGGAGCTTTCCGGCGCCGTAGCCTACGTTGAAGGCAATCTGTTTATCAAGGGCCAGGTCCCAGCTGAGCTCTCCGGGATCACACATCCATTCCGGGTGGGCTGCGGCCTCTTCTTCGCTGATCGAGATGGTCCCCTTCAGCCTTTTCTCAGAGGCAAGGCAGTCCTCTGCCAGGATCCTGTAGGGTGCCTTTCCCCGGATCTTCACATCTTTCAGGGAAAAAAAACGGTGGAGCTGGAAATGTTCCTCCCCCCAGCAGCCTGCCTTGACCATCAGATAGGAGGGCCGCCTTTTCGCCGCCTTATTCTCCGGAAGCTGTCCCAGCACGGGCTCTTCCCCAGCCAGGGCAGGATTGCAGATGAAAAATTCGATAAAAAACGGCCTGTCCTCACCGGTCCTGACGTCCTGCGCAGTGAAAGAATGCCACCACCAGTCATAGCCCCGGCGGGCCAGTGTCCCCTGCAGCATGAATTCGTCCCTTGTTATATCATGGCGATTGAACATTTTCCTTTATCCTCCATCTTCGGGATATTTTCCTATTTCACCTCACGCCCGCTTGGACTGAGCCCTGGCGAGAAACTTCTCATTTTCCACAATAAATCTCTCGTGGATGCCGCGGCCGATCAGGCCGGCTTCGTCCCTGATCTGCACACGAAAGGTGAGCTTTCTCCGGTCAATGGCTGTCAGCTCCGTCTCGCAGAAAACCTTCATTCCCAAAGGAGTGGCTGAGAGGTGGTCGATCTCCAGTCTCGTTCCGACGGTTCCCTGTCCGGCCCCGAGCTCACCGGCGACGCTCCTCCATGCTGTCTCTTCTGCGAGAGCGATCATAGCCGGCGTCGCGAAGACCTCCAGCTGGCCGCTCCCCATCGTCCTGGCGGTCACCTCTTCGGTGACGGTGATCTCTCTGTTTCCCTTGATGCCTGTTTCTAACATTATTACCCTCCATTTACCGGAATCTGTTTTTCATATCGATGAAACAAAAATGCCGGCAGCCGCCTGTAAGAAGATCTATTGCGACTGTCGGCATTTTTCTGACTGTAATATCTTCGACCTGTAGGCTGCAAGCGCAAAAGCGCTCAAACCGTACAGGTAGAATATCTTAAGGCGTTAAAAACGATCCGGCTTTAAAAACACCGGAAAGCCGCGCTCAGCCCTGACGGAACTGTACGCCGGCACCGCCCATGGGATGATCCCAGCTCTTGACGACCTTGTCGATCGAGAGGACGCGGCAGGTCCCGCACTCAAGACATCCTTCGTGGCTGAAGGTGACCTTTCCATTTTCATAGTGGTACAGGGCCGCAGGGCAGGCGAGCAGCACCTTGCGGATCTCTTCCATGTTATCGTAGTCCTCATTGATGGTAATATGAGGATTGTATTCGTCTGTATGGAACTGATCAAGGCCCAGTTTATCATCAACACTCATTTTTGCCATAATCTTTTTACCTCCAATAGCATGACAGATCCTGATGCTTTACATCGCGTCCATGATGTCTCCGACCAGGCTTGTAAGCTGCGCGACGCTTAAGTGCGACGCGGCAGAATTGATCACGTACATGATGAAGTCCATGCTGGGCTTTCCGCTCACGGTAAAAAGCTTCGTGCAGATATCATCCGCCATCTCGGGAAGATCCTTGAAGACCTCCCTGCGGGAGAGGATGGTCGGGAATCCCTTGAGGGCCTTCATATCCTTCATGATGAAACTTTCCTCGAGGGCATCCACATAGGAGGACAGGGATTCTTTGCTGAAATCACCTGCTTCCCTGGCGCGGATGACAGCCTCTGCCGCAAGTCGCCCGGACTCCACTGCAAAATCCATGCCGCGGACGGTAAATCCGAGGTTGACCACGAAGCCGGCCGCGTCACCTGTTACCAGGACGCCGTCCCGGGCGAGTTCAGGGATCATGTGGACGCCTGCCTCGGGAACGAGATGCGCACTGTACTCGATGGTCTCTCCGCCCTCGATATAAGGCTTGATGGCGGGATGCTCTTTATAGCGGTCCAGAAGATCCGGAACGGAGACATCCGTGTAGCCGATGTCCGCCAGTGTCGCGACGACACCGATGGAGACCGTATCTTTATTGGTATACAGAAGGCCGCCGCCAAAGGCACCGCAGGTGGCATCGCCTGCCGAAAGCCAGGCCACGCCCTCGTCTCCCCGGACGCCGAAACGCTGGTTGATCGTCTCCTCACCCAGCTTTATGACCTCCTTTACGCCGACCGCGACCTCGTGGGGCGTCAGCTCTTTTTTCATCCCGAGGCGCTGCGCGAGAAGGGAGTTGACACCGTCCGCGATGATGACGACGTCCGAATACATGATCTCGCCGCCGGCATCAATGCCGACCACCTTTCCGTCCTCGACGACGCAGCTGTCCACGCGGATGCCCGGGACCAGCATGACGCCCGCCTCCTCGCATTTTTCCGCCAGCCAGGCATCAAATTTGGAATGAAGGATCGTATAGGACGCGCTCTCGGGATCCGCGCTCAGGTTCTGGGAGGTAAATCCGATGTCCAGTGAGCTCTTGGGCGTCATCAGGGAAATTTTCTCCTTGGTCACGCGGCGCTCGATGGGAGCCTCGGCGGCAAAACCGGGGAATACCTTCTCCATGCTGTGAGCGTAAAGGCGTCCGCCGGTCATATTTTTGGAGCCGCAGAAATCGCCGCGGTCCGCCAGGAGGACTTCCATCCCGGCATTGGCCAGAATATAAGCTGCCGTAGCGCCTGCCAGTCCGCCTCCTACGATTATGGCGTCAAATTTTTCTTCGCTCATTCTTTTTCTCCATTCTGTCTGAAATTACAGGCTTATATACTCCTTGTTCGCAGGAACCGCAAGTTTTGCGGGCTCCTGCCGCGGTCCGAACCGTTTTTTTATGTTCCCGTTCTGCAAATTTTCCCGTTTTACAGGGTTTTTGCTGTTTTTTCGGAAACTATTTCCTCTTTATCTGCAAAAGCCGTAATATCTCGGTTCTTTCTGCAGTCCGTCCCAACCGCTTTTAGATGTTGTCATCCGGGTGCGGGCTTTACGCCCTCGACCAGCACGCAGGCGCCCAGCATCCTGCTGCGGCTCTGCACCTTTTCAAAACCGGTCCTGGCAAAAAGCTTCATGATCTTTCTGCGCCCGGGAAACACCTGGGTGGATTCATAGAGCCATTCATATTGTTTCCTGTATCTGCGGCCTCCGCCAAGTATCGGCATCAGGCAGCGGAAATAGATCCTGTAGGCCGGCCTGATAAGGGGCAGCCCGGGCACGAACGAATCCAGGCAGAACACACACGCCCCCGGCCTGGCGACCCTGTACATCTCCTCCAGAACACGTCCATAATCCGCCGTGTTGCGAAGTCCGAAGGAAATGCAGACCGCAGAAAACATATTATCGGGAAAAGGAAGATTCATGGCATCCCCCTGCAGCCAGCAGAGATTATTGAGACCGATCCCCTTCTTCTTAGCCTCCCGCAGCATGGCGGGTGAAAAATCAAGTCCGGTGACCTCTAAATCGGGTCTTTTCCGTGCCAGCGCCGAGGCAATGTCTCCGGTGCCGCAGCAGATGTCCAGCACTCTGGCGCCGGGCTCCGCCGCCCTCAGCACCCGTCTGATCAAAAGCGCCTTCCAGCGCTTTTCCATTCCCAGACTGATCCGGGTATTGGCACTGTCATAGCGGGGCGCAATGGCCTCGAACACACTAAAGACGTGTTCTTTCTTTTCCCGTTTATCCATTGTCAAAATATCATTACTGTAAAGTCACTGTTCAGTTACCCGGCCGTCCCTGTACAGCCGCCTGACCGTCTTTGTGCTGATCTATATACATAGTTTTCTCAGTTCCTGATATGCAGGAGCCAGGCTGCGGCATAGGAAAGAGCGAGGAAGCCGTTGCCGATCAGGTTGGCGGCGGCAGCGCTCTTCATCTGCCGGATCCGGTCTTCGGGGGCGAGCCTCGACCGGATAAGAAAACCGAAGGGCTTCAGTCCCAGAACTGCCGCAGGCAGGATTCCGGACAGAGCGATCCATCCCAGATCCATCAGCGGCTGAACACACAAAAGCGCGATCCAGGCTCCCAGCATCACACGGTACAGCCTAAGGGCCCGCTCCCGCCCGAGAATGACCGGGAGAGTGACTCTTCCTGCGCGGATATCCTTTTCTATGTCGCTGCCGTTGTTGCTTAGCATGATCAGGGCGATTCCAAGGATCAGGGGCAGGCACCTGGGCAGGACCTCCCAGTGGAAGGTTCCGTCCGCGGCCGCCGCGGTCCCCAGAGGGATCAGGCCTCCCATGACAAAGCCGGAAACCGCTTCGCCTACGGGAAGGGACGACACCGGCAGAGGGCCCATGCTGTAGGCAGCTACCGTAAGTCCTCCGATCAGACCGACCAGGATCGGCGCAGGACCGGAGTTCCAGGAAGCCGCCACGCCGCATGCAGCGGCACAGGCAAGATATCCGATTCCCAGCCACAGAGCATGGCGGGGATCAATGCGCTGATAGACCAGCACCGCGTCGCTTTCCTCCACGTTATCCTCTTTACTGTCCGCCCCGCTGACATAATCCGCATAATCGTTGAGTGTATTGACTGCGGACTGGGACAGCACGCAGGCTGCCGTCAGAAGAAGGCACTGGGCAGGCGTAAGATGAATCCCCCTCTGCAGGCACCAGAAGATGCCGAACAGCGCCGGGCAGACGGCTGCGGGCCAGGTATGAACCGCCGCAAGACGAAAGGCAGCCGCCGCGGTGAGCGGCCGGTATGGCAGGCCTTGTGAGGCTTCTGTATCTATCTTGGCATTCGTATTCATTCGTTTTCAGATTATTGAAATATGCAGGCTTTCTCAAACATCCGCAGCTGCTTTTGCCTTCACGGCATTCTTCGTCAGCCTGCCTGTAATCGTTCAGATCAGGCCGCGTTTCTCCGCGATGATGACGGCGGTGTGCTTGACTTCGATCGGAATGTTGTGGGCATCCATGCCGCCGCGGATCTGCATCAGGCAGCCGGGACAGTCGACCGCGACGACCTGCGCGCCGGTCTCCTGAATATGCTCGAGTTTCTTTGCCAGGATGGGAGCCGCGACCTCCGGAAGCTTGATACTGTAGGTACCGCCGAATCCGCAGCAGACATCAGATTCTGTCATCTCGACCAGCTTTACTCCCCTGGTCTTTGTGAGGAGATCCCTCTGCTCATGAGTCACGCCCAGTTCTCTCTTGAGATGGCAGGAGTCATGATAAGTGATGGTGAGCGGTGTGTCGTCGCCTTCCTCTGACAGACCTCCCAGATCATAGAAGAGCTTGCAGAAGTCAAAGGTCTTTTTGCCGAGCTCCTCTGCCTTTTTGTAAAGCTCGGAGCCCTCCTCGAAGAACTTCTTGTACTCTCGCAGCTGGTGCGTGCAGGTCGGGCAGGCGGAGACGATATAATCGTAGTCCTCGGCGTGCATGGCCTCGACGTTGAGCTGTGCAGTCTTTTTGGCGTTCTCGCGGTCTCCCATGAAGGTCGCGGGCGCGCCGCAGCAGGACTGGCCCATGGGCATGTCGACAATATAGCCGATCGAATTCAGATCCGCGATGACTGCCTTTGCTATGTCAACATAGGCGAAGTCAAGCAGACATCCTGCGAAGATCGCGATCTTACCTTTGGGATTTTCGACCTTCTGCTCGATGGTCGGGAAGATGTCGCGGAAGGGAACAGGCGCGATGCTCATCAGACTTCTGCCTTCCGTCATGCCGGACAGGAACATGGGCAGATGACGGATGAAATTCGTTCCCTTCGTGAAGGGACCCTGAGCCACGGAGGCGATGCGCAGCATTGAATGGAAGAGCTTTCTGTCGCTGACCGCGTCAAGCGCGAACTTGTAGACCGGGTTCGGGTTCGCCTCATAGCTTCTCTCGCGAAGCTTCATGATCATCTCGGGGATGTGGAGCCCGCCGCCGCAGACCTCCTTGCAGCGTCCGCACTGCAGGCAGATATTCTGGATCTCGTCCGCCCTCTCCTCAGAGACCAGGAAGTGGGTCAGGAGCGTTCCGATGCCTCCGGTATAGACCTTGGAGCCATAGACATGGCCGCCGACCAGGGCAAATGCGGGACATACGTCCAGACATGCGCCGCAGCGGATGCAGTTGTAGATCTCGCGGAATTCAGGATCCGCCAGAATGGCCCGGCGTCCCGGATCGTCGAGGATGACCGCGTAGAATTCCTTCTTTTCCTTCTCATCGGTCTCTTTGTCAGCCGTCACCTCCGTGGCGCCCGTATACATGGAAATATAGGACGTGATGCGCTGACCTGTGCCGTTGCGGGGAAGGGCTTTGAAGATCCAGCGGGCATCCGTGAGCTTGTCTACGAATTTTTCAATACCAAAGACATACAGATGGATCTTGGGAAGGGTACCGACCATGCGGCCGTTGCCCTCGTTGGACATGGTAAAGACTGTGCCGGTCTCCGCGACCGCGACGTTGGCGCCGGAGACGCCCATATCGGCTGTCTCGAACTTCTCGCGCATGATGCGGCGGGCGGTCTTGACCTCCTCGGCGATCACAGGCTCGTTCTTTGTCTTCGTATAATCAGTAAAATAGTCAGCGACCTGTTCCTTGTTCAGATGAAGGGCCGGCATGACCATGTGGACGGGGGTATTACCCTCCAGCGCGATAATGAATTCGCCAAGGTCGGTCTCCTGCACCAGGACACCGTCGTCGCCCAGAACGTGGTTCATGTGGATCTCTTCAGAAGCCATTGATTTGGACTTGACAATGGTCTTGACTCCCTTTTCCTTGACCAGGTTCCGGATATATTCCATAGCTTCTTCCGCGTTGTGGGCGTGGAAGACATTTCCGCCGCGCGCTGTGCAGTTTTTGGTAAACTTCTCGATCATCTCGTCGATGTGCTCGGCGGAATAGCTCTTTACTTCCTTAATCTTGTCGCGCGTCGCCTCAAAATCGACGCCGGCATAGGATTTTTCTCTCTTTGCAGGATAGGTCGCGCAGAATGTGCCCAGCGTCCTGCTGAGCGTCGTATTTTTTAAGGCTTCCTGTATTTCCTGCTTCAGTTCCAGACTTGCCATGTTTTTTTCTCTCCTTTCCTGCCTGCGGAACACGGCTTTGGCACCGCTGCATGCCCTGCTTTCATGTAAGCCGCTGCCCTGCGTGGCAGCGGGCAGATGCATCCTTCCATCAGGCGTCTGTAACGACAAGAGCATACAGCCTCAGCGGGCCGTGTACACCGACGGTAGTGACGCACTCGATATCCGCAGTCCTGCTGGGTCCGGTAATAAAGCCGACAAAATTCGGAAGCTCGGGAAGGCCGCAGAGTGTGTCGAACATGGCGTCGTAGTCCTCGACGATCGTCGAGCCTTTGATGATGGCGACATAATCCTCGGACATGGTCGCCACGATCCTTGCATCTACTTCATCGCCGACCTGCATCACACTTCCCAGATCCGCGATCCCGTACTGGACCTCCGAGATTCCTCCCTGGGCGGTCTCGGCATGAAGCCGGATGTGGTCCGTGAACACCTCTATGCCTGCCTCCTTAAGAGCGGGAACGATTCCCAGCTCCTGCAAATAACCCGTCTCCGCAACGCAAGCCGTCTTAAGCCCCTTCGCCTTGAAGAGGTCCGCCACCACTTTTGCGGCGTCAGCCCCTGCTGCCAGTGAACATTCCCCGTTGACCGCTTCCAGGTTCGTTTTGAAACGTTCAAACAGCGCGTCTGTTGTACTCATCTGGCTTACTCCTTTCTACTTAGCTGTCACATGAATGGTTACGTTAAAACTATATAAATCACGATATCCGTACCAGAATTATATTACATTTTCACAACAACTGCAATTATTCGGCATATTTTATAGTGTATTTTCACAAAGCCAGCTGCTGATTACGCCCTCCTGGCGGAGTGAACAGTAATCAGGACCGGCTGCTGTACCGGCAGGCCCGTGTATGAACAGAGGCGGCGCAGACGCGGCATATATTTTTTTCCATCGTGTAAATCCTTTAGACCTCTTTCTGTGATATACTTATCCGGAAAGATACATGATACGCAATGCGAAAAGATTCAGATTAAGGAGAAAACTATGATCAGACTCGCCGCAAGCGATATTGACGGTACACTGGTAAGGGAAGGCTCACACGTGATCGACCCCGCTTATCACGGCCTTATCCGCGCAATGAGGGAAAAAGGGATTGAGTTCTGCGTCTGCAGCGGAAGACAGTTCGCGAGCATCATGCAGCTCTTCTCTCCGGTCGCGGATGACGTCTATTTCATCGCCGAAAACGGGACCATCCTGCGTACCAGGGACAAGATCCTGCATACCTGGACGGTCGACGAAGCCATGGTCCTTCCTCTGCTTGAGGATATCCGCAGTATCGAAGGTGCCCATACTCTTTTCTGCACTCCGGACCGCACATATCTGGAGGCGGGCGAGGACAGCTATGTTTATCATTTTCTTAAGGATGAATACCGGTACGAAATCCAGAACGTGCCGGATCTCGCCGCCCTCCCCCGGAACAACATTTCCAAGATCACGATCTACCACGACGACGCCGAAGCCGCCTGCAGCGGTCTTGTGTCGTCGCACTGGGGACATGACCTCAAGATGGCTTCCTCCGGAAAGACCTGGATCGACATATGCTCGAAAGAAGCGGGAAAGGGTACGGCCCTGTCCCTTTTGCAGAAACACCTCGGCGTCTCCAAAGAAGAGACGGTCTATTTCGGGGACAACATGAATGACCTGCCCGCCTTCGAGAAAGCAGGCATAGCCGGAACCGTCATTGACGCCCGCCCGGAGGTTCGCGAAAAGGCGGACCTCATTGCTCCATCTTTTAAGGAACTGGGCGTCCTGAAGGCGCTGCAGCAGATCCTTGATAACCAGACCGGCTCCGCCCTGTAAAGGCTTTCTCAGCAGATATTTCCCTGAATTGCCTTTATCTGATGATCCGGTCTGAGATCAATCCATTCATATTTGATGATTCCGCCCGGTATCCGTCCTCACATATCTTTTTTGCATACCACTGCCTGTATGCCTGTAATGTTACCGGTAACACGACTGCGCGCATGTAACCCTGTAACCCCTGTAAATACACCGCCTCTTTTTTATTTACATACGCTTTATCACTTCATGAGGCCTGCCGGAAAGGAGAAAGCCATGTCGCTTGCCATTTATTACAACAGCCAGTTCACAATCGCCCAGTATGTGGATTTCTGCCTGCGCATCCTTCTCGCCTTTATAGTGGGCGGACTGATCGGCGCGGAACGCAGCCGCAGGTTCAAGGAAGCCGGGATCCGGACCCATATCATCGTCTGCGTAACGACCTCACTGATCATGCTGATCTCCAAATACGGCTTTGCCGACCTCACCTGGGGATCCGGCATGGAGCATTTCGCGACCAGGGGCGCTGACGCCGCCCGTGTCGCCGCCCAGGCCGTCAGCGGCATCAGCTTTCTGTGCGCAGGCGTGATCTTTAAGGTCGGAACCAGTGTCAGGGGTCTGACGACAGCCGCGGGAATCTGGCTCACAGCCGGGATCGGCCTCGCCATCGGAGCGGGAATGTATATCATTTCGATCTTTACCCTGATCGTCCTCTTTCTCCTGCAGCCTATCCTGCGCAGGTTTCCGATCGGAACAGACCTGTTTGAGGGCAACCACCTTCAGTTCGTCGTCAAGGACGAGCTGGACTTTGACACCGATCTCCGCGCCCAGCTGATCGCATGGAAGGCGCACGTCACGGAAAGCAAGGTCACCCGAAACAATGACGGTACCTTCCTCTACGACCTTGTCGTCCGGCGCGAGAAAGAACTCACTTATGCCGAGATCAGGGAATTTGTGGAAGGACAGGGAGATATCGTCCTGTCTGTCAGCAATAATTCCATTTACCATCATTAATCAGCATAAAAAAATCCGCCCGCACCCTGTTTGGTGGTGCGGGCGGACTTTTTATTTTTTACAGAATTGTATTTCAGACCTTAACAGCTTCTCTTTTCTTTATAAAACCGGCGATCTCGCCGATGTTGGTGTACTTCTCAAAAGCGCCCCCGTCAAGAGGCATGAGCAGCGTGGGTGCCTGGATGATACCCATCTTCTCTGCAAAAGCAGATCCCTCCGGATCGTCCGCATACAGCACCTGGTAAGCGATGCCGGCCTTTTCCAGCATCTTCTTCGCGGCGCCGCAGTTGGGGCAGGTGTGGGTGGCAACGAGGACAGCCTGCGGTGCTTTTACGGGAGCCTCAGACATCCCGGCCTGTGCGTCCGCAGAGGATGATGCCGCAGCCTTCATCTCCCTGGCTGCTTCGCGTAAGGTTGCTGCCGTGGCCGCCGTGGGAGCCGCGGCGATGGCCTGAGCCATGCGGCGCTCCTGTGTCTGCCAGGCAGTACCCCTGATGCTCTTTCCCATTTTCTTCTCCGCATAGGTCCTGCGGTTTTTGAACTCGGAAACCTTGCCGTCGTTCCAGTTGCGGACAGGGCGGTAATAGCCGGTGATGCGCGAATAGACCTCGGCGTCCCTTCCGCAGTAGGGACACTCAAAATGCTTTCCGGAAATATAACCGTGGTTCACGCACACCGAATAGGTCGGAGAAAGTGTGTAGTAGGGCAGACGGAAGTTCTCGGCGATCTTCTTTACCAAGGTCTGGGCCGCTCTCCAGTCCGGAAGCTCCTGGCCCAGGAACCCGTGGAAGACAGTTCCGGACGTATACATGGTCTGCATGTCGTCCTCCATCTCCAGGGCGTCAAAAATATCGTCGGTGTAACCGACCGGCAGGTGCGTGCTGTTGGTATAATAGGGCGCGCCGCCGTTCTTTTCGGCTGTAATGATCTTCGGGAACTCCTCTATGTCGTGCTTTGCGAAACGGTAGGTCGTGGACTCCGCAGGGGTCGCCTCGAGGTTGTAGAGGTCGCCGTACTGCTCCTGGTAGTCGGAGAGACGGTCGCGCATGTGCTGCAGGACCTCCATGGCGAAACGGTGTCCCTGTCGGCCAGTGATATCGCCGGGAACCCAGGCCGCGTTCTCGATGGCCTCGTTCATGCCTACGATGCCGATCGTGGAGAAATGGTTGGTAAAGGTTCCCAGATACCGCCTCGTGTAGGGATAGAGACCCTCGTTCATCAGGCGGGTGATGACCTGCCTCTTGACGCGGAGGGATCTGGCAGCGATATCCATGTAGCGGTCGAGCATGGCGTAAAACTCATCCGCATTCTTCGCAATATAAGCCATGCGGGGAAGGTTGAGCGTGACGACACCGATCGAACCGGTGCTCTCGCCGGACCCGAAATATCCGCCGCCCTTCTTGCGCAGCTCGCGCAGATCAAGGCGCAGACGGCAGCACATGGAGCGGACATCGGAGGGCTCCATATCACTGTTCACATAGTTGGAAAAATAGGGTGTGCCGTACTTGGCCGTCATCTCAAAGAGCAGGCGGTTGTTCTCCGTCTCGCTCCAGTCGAAGTCCTTTGTGATGGAATAGGTCGGGATCGG
>DEPS01000024.1:30323-30516 GCA_002358875.1 Lachnospiraceae bacterium UBA3386
TCTCGATAAAGGCCTTGTTGACCATATCCATTTCCTTTTTGCAGTCGCCGTAGGTGAAATCCTGGGGCTTGCCGCCGACGATGGCGGGCATGTCCTTCATGTCGGCCGGGACCGTCCAGTCCAGGGTCACGTTGGTAAAGGGCGCCTGCGTCCCCCAGCGCGAAGGGGTGTTCACGCCGTAGATAAAGGACTG
>DEPS01000024.1:30610-31611 GCA_002358875.1 Lachnospiraceae bacterium UBA3386
GAGAAGGCCTGTGCGCCCGCCCATTCGTTCTGCATGATGCCAAGGAAATTCACCATCTGATTGCAGAGCGTACACAGATGCTTGGCCGGTGCGGATGTGATGCGGCCGGGAACGCCCCCCAGTCCCTCCTGGATCAGCTGCTTGAGGCTCCAGCCCGCGCAGTAGCCCGTCAGCATGGACAGGTCGTGGAGATGGATAAAACAGTTCCTGTGGGCCTGGGCTACCTCGTCGTCGTAGACCTCGGTCAGCCAGTAGTTGGCCGTGATCGCGCCGGAATTGGACAGAATGAGACCGCCTACGCTGAGAGTGACCGTGGAGTTTTCCTTTACGCGCCAGTCCTTTTCCGCCCCGATATAGCCGTCCACCAGCTTCTTGTAATCAAGCAGTGTCTGCTTGGTATCGCGCACCTTCTGGTGCTGGCTGCGGTAAAGGATATAGCTCTTGGCTGTCTTGGGATAGCCGGCCTTCATGAGTGCGTTCTCAACGCGGTCCTGGATCTCCTCGACCTCCGGAACAAAACTTTCCCCGTCCCGGATCCCGCTCATAAGCAGAAGCCCGATGGCGCGGGAAACCGCCGACACATCCCTCGCGTCGACCTCTCCCGATGCTATAAACGCCTTCGCAATCGCATTCTCGATCTTTGTGATATCAAATTCCACGACGCGGCCGTCGCGCTTTCTGATCTTTGTGATGGACATCTCTCTCCCTTTCTCATCTGTTCCGGCAGTCTTCCCGGCCGGTCTTCCTGACATGCAGACACTCCCGTATCTGGTCAGATATTATTCTATAATAAAAATCTGTTATAAAAAGCTGTCAAATATTCAGGTTTCCTCATCCGGCAATGCTCCACATAGCCGGATGTGAAAATCCCGGGGCGCCCCCCGCTCCAATCCGCTGCCGGACCGTCACAAAAGTAAATGCCCGACAGCAGACAGCGCACTTTACAGGTGCAGGACCCTCTCCCGGATCTCCTGTGTGCGGCCCTGGTTCCAGAACTGGGT
>DEPS01000024.1:31639-32055 GCA_002358875.1 Lachnospiraceae bacterium UBA3386
CAGAACTGGGTGCCGATGTAGCCACAGGTCCGGCGGGCGACGCTCATGCGGGACTGATCGCGGTTTTTACAGACAGGGCATTCCCAGACAAGCTTGCCGGCGTCGTCCTCGACGACCATGATCTCCCCGTCATAGCCGCAGCACTCGCAGTAGTCGCTCTTGGTATTGAGCTCCGCGTACATAATATTGTCATAAATATATTTCATCACGGCGAGAACAGCCGGGATGTTGTTCTGCATATTCGGCACTTCGACATAGCTGATGGCGCCGCCGGGAGAGAGCTTCTGGAAATCAGCCTCGAACCTGAGCTTGTGGAAAGCGTCGATCTGCTCGGTCACATGAACGTGATAGCTGTTTGTGATATAGTTCTTGTCCGTGACGCCGGGAATGATACCGAAGCGCTTCTGCAGGCACTT
>DEPS01000024.1:32105-32264 GCA_002358875.1 Lachnospiraceae bacterium UBA3386
GATGCGCTCCGCGGCGCGCCACTGGGCGCATTTGTCGTTTAAGCGCTGCATGACCTTCAGTGAAAAATCACGGCCTTCGTCGGTAGTGTGGGACTTGCCCAGCATCCGCACGCACATCTCATAAAGACCGGCATAACCCAGGCTGATGGTGCTGTAGTT
>DEPS01000131.1 GCA_002358875.1 Lachnospiraceae bacterium UBA3386
AAAAAACGTGGTGGGAAGAAGGATTAACTCCCGGAGATCTCCGGAAGAGATGAAAGAAAAATAATTTTAAAAAAATAAAAAGACCGGCCGGGAAGATCAAAGCCTTCCCGGCCGGTTTTTTTATAGATTTTCATTTTTCTGCAGGAGGACCAGCATTGACATAAGAAATGAGAAAACATAATCAACACTTGACAGGCGCACGGCATCCCGTCCTATACTGCCGAACTGCTTCGTGGCGGAGAATGTCCTTCCGTCTATGAAAAAACCGAAGCAGACCATGCCGACCGGCTTTTCGGAAGTGCCTCCCGTCGGGCCTGCGATGCCCGTGATACCGACTCCGACCTGGGCTCCGTTCGCCTCTGCCGCCCCCGCTGCCATCTGTACGGCAACCTCCTCGCTCACAACGCCCCTGCGTGCAATAGAATCTTCCCTGACGCCCAGGTACTTCATCTTTGCTTCATTCGAATAGGTCACAAAGGAAGCGTTAAAAACCTTTGATGCAGACGGGACGTCCACCAGATGAGCCGCGGCGAGTCCTGCCGTACAGGATTCCGCGAAGGAGATCGTCCAGCCCTTCAGAGCCAGCACATCCACAATAAACGCCGCCCTGGGATCTATATCATCATTTTTTACAAGATACTCCATTGTCTAAAACCTTATCCAGGATACCCCTTCTTGTAAGCCTTATCTCTTACTCTTACATTTCGTGACTATCTGAACTCAACCATTATCCCTTCAGGCCTCTCGCCTGCCTGTCCATGTCCTCCACGACAATATCGTAGATCTCGCCCAGGGAACGGCAGTACTCCAGCACCTGCCAGGGCTCATTGGTATGATAATGAATCTTGATCGGATCTCCGTCACCCCCGACAGCCAGCAGGCTGTCCCCCTTGAAATGGTCGGCGATGTAATCGAAGACCTCATCCTCGTCCAGATCCTCATAGCCGTCGATCAGAAGCTGCGTGTCATAACGAAATTCAATTGTCTGTTCCGGTATCATCCTACTCCCTCCCTGTTTTTGTCTTATTACGTTACTAACAGCTTCTCACAGCAGGCTATACATACCGCCGCCTGTCGTGAGAAGCTGAATCGTTACCTCTATTTCAGGTTCTATGTGTCATTTCTCATTTCCTGCTTTCCAGAATCCCCTCTACAAGCCGTGTGCACTCATAGACCATTCCGTCGCAGTGGGCTTTCTGCGGCATGCCTGCCTCCCGGTTTTTGCGGAGAAGCTCCCTGCATTCAAGACATCCGTCATGGTTGTCCCTCACCGTTCGCAGATATCCGCCTATTACAGGGCCTTCTTCCACTCCGTAGAGTCCCAGCGCCATCAGGCCGCCTGTTACAGCCCCGCAGGTGCCTCCCATCTTCATGCCGCTCCCGAAATTCGCCGTGATCCTGCAGGCATCCGCCTCTGAGATTCCTGCGTCAGGAGCAAATGATGCCAGCACCGCCTGCGCACAGTTGTAATGAACATTCGGGTCGTTTCTGAGCTCTTCTGCCCTGTCAAGATATTTTCCCATATTTATACCTTTCTACTTTAACAACGATTATCAATTTTAATACCTGAGGCACTCTCAAATCCACTTCCCGCGAAAAAGCTATAATCAGGCGTGCCGCTGATTATTCTTCCTCTTCCTCTGCGGGAGACTCCGCGCTGGTCCCGAGCCTCTTGGGCTCCGGCTTTCTGTTAAGGATGCTCATGAACTCCTCGCCGGTAATGGTCTCCTTGTAGTAGAGGTATTCCGCGATCTCGTCAAGCTTTTTCTTGTTGTCGCGCAGGATCTGCAGGGCCTTCTCATGCTGGGCGCGGACGAGCTCCACGACCTTTTTGTCGATGAGGGACTGGGTCTCGGCAGAGCAGGCAAGGGACGTGTCGCCGCCCAGGTACTGGTTGGTCACAGTCTCCATGGCGACCATGTCAAATTCATCGCTCATGCCGTAGCGGGTAATCATGGCGCGGGCCAGCTTGGTCGCCTGCTCGATGTCGTTGGCGGCGCCGGTGGTGATGGAGCCGAATTCGACCTCCTCCGCGGCGCGTCCCCCGGTAAGGGTCGCGATCTTGTTCTCGAGCTCTTCCCTGCTCATGAGGTAGTGGTTTCCCTCCTCCTCGACCTGCATGGTGTAGCCCAGGGCTCCGGAGGTGCGGGGAATGATCGTGATCTTCTGAACCGGGGCGCTGTTCTTCTGCATGGCCGCGACCAGGGCATGTCCGACCTCATGGTAGGAGACGATGAGCTTCTCCTTGTCTGTGAGGATGGCGTTCTTTTTCTGGTAGCCCGCGATGACGACCTCGATGCTCTCCTCCATGTCCGCCTGGTTTGCGAACCGCCTGCCGTCGCGTACAGCGCGCAGGGCGGCCTCGTTGATAATATTGGCGAGCTCCGCTCCGGAGGCGCCTGCGGCCATGCGGGCGATCTTGCTGAAATCGACATCGGAGCCGATTTTGATCTTCTTGGCGTGGACCTTCAATATGTCGATACGGCCCTTCAGGTCGGGCAGCTCCACCGGGACCCGGCGGTCAAAGCGTCCCGGCCTTGTCAGAGCGGGGTCGAGGGCCTCAGGGCGGTTGGTCGCTGCCAGGATCACGACACCCAGATTCTCCTCGAAGCCGTCCATCTCCGTGAGCAGCTGGTTGAGCGTCTGCTCTCTTTCATCGTTGCCCCCGATCATGCTTCCGTCGCGCTTTTTGCCGATGGCGTCGATCTCGTCGATAAAGACGATGCAGGGGGCCTTTTCCTTTGCCTGCTTAAAGAGGTCGCGGACCTTTGACGCGCCCATGCCGACGAACATCTCTACGAATTCCGAGCCGGACATGGAGAAGAAAGGGACGTTGGACTCGCCGGCGACTGCCTTGGCCAGCATTGTCTTGCCGGTACCGGGAGGTCCCACGAGCAGGATCCCCTTGGGCATGGTCGCGCCGATCTCCTTGTATTTTCCGGGATCGTGAAGGTACTCCACGATCTCCATAAGGTTCTCCTTGGCCTCCTCCTCGCCCGCGACATCCGTGAAACGGATGCCCTCGGTGGACTTGACATAGACCTTGGCGTTGCTTTTGCCCATGCCGAACATCATTGATCCCGGTCCGCCGCCCGCGCGGTCCATGAGCTTTTTATTCATATAGTAGCCAAGACCGCCGAAAATTGCGATGGGCAGCACCCAGTTGATGAGGAAGGACGCCATGGGCGAGGTCTCGGGGATGATATCGCTCCCGAACTTCGCTCCCGCCGCATAGAGGCGGTCCACCAGGCCGTCGTCCTGCATGTGGCCTGTCGCGTAGACCTTTCCTTCCTTGTCTGTAAAGAGGATGTCGTTGGACCGAAATTCCACCTTCTCGATCTGTTTGTTCTCCGTCATCGTCATAAATGTCCCGTAGTCCACCTCCTCGATGGAGGCGCGCTCAATATGGGGCATAATAAAGGCGTTGACGATCATCATGACCAGAATGAGCGTCAGGCCGTAATATAACATTGATTTCCGGGGGGGTTTGATTTCCTGCATGAAAAAATCACTTCCTTTCTGCTTATTACATGTATTCCAGGCAGGGCTGATATTTTTGTTCTATGCAATATAGCACATCTATCCCCGGAATCCTATAAATTTTCTCTAAAAAAACAGAAAAAATTCGTTTGAACTCCCGATCCGCCTTGGGCCTTATCCCTTCTTCTGCCGGAAGGAAAACTTTTCTCCGCCGTTTTTTCCTCTCCTCCAGGAGATTTCCGCCGGGAGATATCTGCCGGGATTTTATCCTTCCGCCCGGAGGATCTCCCGGTAGAGCAGGGTGAAGAGCGCGTCCGTGTCAATGGGCTTGCTAAGGCAGGCGTTCATTCCGGCTGTGAGGCATCTCTTTTCGTTCTCTGGATCCACGTCGGCCGTCAGGGCGATGATCGGGATCGTCCCGGCATCCTGAAGGCTGCCGGCGCGGATCATGTGCGCCGCCTCCACGCCGTCCATAATGGGCATCATGACGTCCATGAGGATGGCCTGGTAGTGGTAGGGACCGCTCTTTTTGAACATTTCCACTGCCTCCTCGCCATCCCGGGCAAGCTCGGCGTGGACGCCGCGGGTCTCCAGAATCTTCATGATGACTTCTGCGTTGAGGTGGTTGTCCTCGGCGACAAGTACGTTCTTTCCGTACAGCATGCGGTCCTCGATGGTCGTGCTGCGGCGGCTCAGGCTCCGGATCTGTTCCGGCGTCGCCAGGTCGTATTCAATGGAGACGATGAAGGTCGTCCCGTGCCCGATCCGGCTGTGGCAGGTGATGGTGCCGCCGAGCAGGTCCACCAGGTTTTTGCAGATATAAAGTCCCAGGCCTGTGCCGTCGCGCAGGTCCATGTCGCCGGGCACCTCCTGCTCGAAGGGCATGAACATTTTTTTCTGGAAGGTCTCGCTGATGCCGCGGCCTGTGTCGCGCACCGTGTAGGTGTGGCTGGCGTGGTGATCGCTGTAGTGGACGCTGGCCTCAAAGTCCACCCGGCCCCCTGAGGGTGTAAATTTCACGGCATTGCTCAGGAGGTTGACAATGATGCGGGTCACGTGCTCGGCGTCCATCATGACGACGCGGTTCTCACAGCCGTCGATCCTGGTCTTGAGCGTAAGCCCCGCCGAGGCGGCCTTCTGGCCGATGATCGCGACCGCCTCCTCAATGACCTCCCTCTCCCGGACAGGAGAGCTCACGCTCACCACCTTTCCGGCGTTGATCCGGCTGGTCTCGAGCACTTCGTCTATAAGGCTTGTCAGGTAATTGGTCGACGAAAGGACCTTGTCCAGGTTGTCGCGCACAGCGTCCGGGACGCCCTCTTCCTTCATGGAGAGCTGCACCAGGCCCTTGATGGCGGTAAGCGGCGTGCGCATGTCATGGCTCATATGGGAGAGGAAGGCCTCCTTCTCCTGACCTGACTTTACAGCCGCGCGCAGGGCGCGCCCCATCTCCTCGATCTGCTGCTGGTCATCGATCTGCTGGGTGGTATCGATAAAGGTCAGAACCAGGCCGCTTACGCATTCGGCCCCTCTGCCGCCTGCGGCTGCCTGATCAGCCTCTGTGCTTCCGCCCTCCTCCGGCGCCGCCCCCTGGTTGTAAACCTTCTTTTCGTGGGTGCGGTAAGGCGCGATGCGGACCAGATAGGTCTTTCCCGCGACAGACGCGCAGGCCATCTCAAGCGGCTGCATGGTCTGCAGCACCTGGTGGCAGAGAGCGATGATGTCGATCGTGGCGAAATGGTAGGCGATATAGCGGAGCGAACGCCCCACGTCATGCTCCGCGACGCTGAATTCATCCGCAATGTATTCAGTAAATTTCCTCACGTTGAGCCTGCGGTCGACCATGACGATGCCGACCAGGGTCGTCGCCAGGAAGTTGGCCATGTCGTCGTTGACGCTGGCCAGCTCTCCGACCTTGGACTGATATTCGGAATTGACGGTATAGAGTTCCTCGTTCACCGACTGCAGCTCCTCGTTGGAGCTCTGCAGCTCTTCATTGGCCGTCAGCAGCTCCTCGTTTGCCGCCTGCAGCTCTGCATTGACCGACTCCAGCTCGGTGACCGTGTGGCTGAGATTGTCCTGTGAGACATGCAGTTCCTTTTCCAGATCCGCTATGCGCTGGGCAGCCGCCGTATCGACGTTATAATGCTCCATGTCGACCGGCTCCTGGACGTGCTGGGCGGTGCGCAAAAAGGCTATGGCAGTCACGCCTGTATCGACCCCCAGCCTGTCGGTGATGGGCTGGGCTACCAGGGAGATGTATTCCGCCTGCTCGCCGATCCGGACCGGGACCCTGTCATAGGCCACGAGGGTCTGCTTCTCCCTGCTCTCCTTGAGCGCCTTGGAAACGACGATCCTTAAATCCGCCCGGATGAGGGAGAAAATGTCCAGCGTGACGTTCCCGACCGGGATCGTGATAAAGTCGCTGCACTTACCGTAGGAGTGGCAGAGCTCATTTTTTTCATTGACCAGGACGCAGGAGGGCATCAAGAGCTCCAGGGCCCGGGTGTCCAGCTCCCCGTCACGGCCTGTATTATCGCTCTCGTAGCCTTCGCCTCTGTAATGCTGAGGCATCAGCTGGCTCTCGATCCCCTGCAGGGAGTAGGTGATGTGCTCGTGAGAGGGCGTGCGGCCCGCGCTGTTGTGCACGAAGATCTTTTCATTGGGACAGAAGGAGCGGAACACGTCGTCGTAGTCAATGACGGACTCCGAACGCCCCAGAAAGAGGTAGCCGCCGTCGTTCAAAACCATATGGAAGATAGCGAACAGGTTCCTCTGCAGGATATTCTGGAAATATATGAGGAGGTTGCGGCAGCTGACAAGATCCAGCCTGCCGAAGGGCGGATCCTGGAACACGTTGTGCTGGGCGAAGACGATCATCTTGCGGATGTCGTGGTTTACGGCATAGCGGTTGCCTTTTTTCGTGAAAAAGCGGGACAGGCGGGGGACCGTGACGTCCTCCAGGATGCTGTCTCCGTAAATGCCACGGCCGGCGACGGCAATGGAATCTCCGTCCAGGTCCGTCGCGAAGATCTTGATGTCGCGGCGCAGGCCCAGCTCGTCCATGGCCTCCGCGAAAAGGATGGCGATCGAATATGCCTCCTCACCTGTGGAACAGCCCGCCACCCACACGCGGATCTGGTCGGAAGCCCTGTGGCTCTTCAACAGATCCTTCACGACCCTCTCTTTTAAAATGTCAAAATAATCCGGATCACGGAAGAAGCAGGTGACGCCGATCAGGACCTCTTTGGCAAGAAGGCGGACCTCCTCCGGATTGTTGGACATATAGTTGACGTACTCACGCAGGTTCCGGTTGTGGGTGACCACGATCCTTCGCTCTATGCGCCGAAGGACCGTCGTCTGCTTGTAATAGGAGTAGTTGACGTTGGTCACGTTCTTCAGGATCGAGAAGACCTGGCTCATCAGGTCGCCGTCCGAGAGCTGGAGCCGCTCGCCGGCATCCGCGATGGACCGGGAGATGTGGGCCATCTCGCGGGCGATGCTGTCCGGATTGAGGATCAGGTCGGCGAAGCCCGTCGCGATGGCGCTGCGGGGCATGCCGTCGAACTTGGCGCTCTCCGGGGCCTGCACGATGATCAGGCCGTTCCGGTCCTTGATGGAGCGGATCCCGTTCGTCCCGTCAGAACCCGTGCCGGAGAGGATGATAGCGACCGCCCGGTTCTCGTAGTCTCTGGCCAGCGACCTGAAAAAGATATCAATCGGGTGATTGATGTGCTGATGGTTGTACTCGCTAAGGTGCAGCACGTCCTGCTCGATTTCCATATTGTAGCGGGGAGGCAGCATGTAGACGGTATTTTTGCGCACATGTATCCCGTCCTTCGCCTCCAGGACCGGCATGGTCGTGTACTTTCCCAGGATATCCGCCAGCAGGCTCCTGTGGTCAGGCGAAAGATGCTGGATGATCACAAAGGCCATACCTGTATCCGTCGGCAGAAACGTCAGAAACTGCTGCAGGGCTTCCAGACCTCCGGCGGAGGAACCAATCCCGACTACACAGCCCGGCGCCTCGGTATTTTTCTTTTTCTCATCAAATTTCATGATTTCCTTCCCTTTCTCCAACTGCCCGCAGGGTCCTTATGATCCTCGCCGTGACAGCCTCGATCCCGCCGCTTCCTTCGCGGACGATCAGGTCCGCGTATTTTTCATACAGTCCGCACCGTTCATCGTACAGTTCCCGCAGAGTCTGGCCTTCCCGCAGCGTTACGCCGCGCCTCCGTATATTATGCAGCCGCTTTTCGATGATTTCGTAGTCCACCTGCAGATAGATGACAGCTCCGATCTCCCTCAGGTGCCGCATCGCCTCTTCCCCGTAGACCGCGCTCCCGCCCGTCGCTATGACACTGCGCCTTGCGGTGATCGACGCGTTCACTTCATTTTCGACTGCAAGAAAGCCGTCTATACCCTTTTCCTCTATGATCTGGGAGAGCCTTTTGCCCTCGCGCCTCTGGATGAGCAGGTCAGAATCGATGAAATCATATCCGATCACCTTTGCAAGAACCACACCGATCGTGCTCTTCCCCGAAGCCGGCATCCCGATCAGGATCAGGTTGTCCTTTTTTTTCATGCGGAAACCTCAATATATGTAAAAAACTGCCAGTGCTTTCTTTGATCCGTATAAACCTTAGTATAAGACTCTACCGCATCAGATACAAGTTTTAACCCCGAAAATGTCACTGTCTTTGCTCTCTTTGAGGCTTCTGTTATGGTTTTTCAGATAATCTCTTTTTCATGTAATCATGTTGTTCATACAGTCAACAAGGTCTGAACAAGTAACTGCATTGTTTTGTTTCTTTCGTCCTGAAGTCGTGTTATACTATGATATGCGGTCATAAAGACTATCCGCAGAATCACACGGACAAGGAGGCCCTTTCCATGATTTCTTTCAATGTACCTCCGTTCATAGGAACGGAACTCGACTATGTAAAACAGGCGATCGACGCCCATAAAATCTGCGGCGACGGGCAGTTCACAAAAAAATGCCACGCCTTTATCGAAGAGCGCTTCGGCGCGCAGAAGGCGCTTTTGACGACCAGCGGCACGACGGCTCTGGAAATGGCGGCCATCCTCTGCGGGCTGAAAAAGGGCGATGAGGTCATCGTTCCCAGCTTTACTTTTTCCAGCACAGCCACATCCATTGTCCTTACCGGGGCAACGCCGGTCTTCGTGGATATCCGTCCGGACACCATGAACCTGGACGAAAAGAAGATAGAGGCCGCCATCACGGACAAAACGAAAGCGATCATGGCCGTACACTACGCGGGCGTTGCCTGTGAGATGGACACAATCCTGGAAATCGCCGCCCGGCACGGCCTCAAGGTCATCGAGGACGCCGCTCAGGGCGTGATGTCGTCTTATAAAGGGCGCTCTCTGGGCACCATCGGCGACTTCGGCTGCTACTCCTTCCATGAGACCAAAAACTACTCCATGGGCGAGGGCGGCGCGCTTGTCATACACAATGCAAAGGACAACGACGCCGCGGAAATCCTGCGCGAGAAGGGGACCAACCGGGCCCGCTTCTTCCGCGGCCAGGTGGACAAATACACCTGGGTGGACTACGGCTCCAGCTATCTCCCCAGCGACATGAACGCGGCCTATCTCTGGGCCCAGCTTCTGGAAGCGGATAAGATCAACGACAGCCGCCTCGCCATCTGGAATACCTACAAAGAGGCCTTTGCCTCCCTGGCCGCAGCCGGCCGCATTGAGGTCCCCTTCATTCCGGACGGATGCGTCCACAACGCCCATATGTACTACATAAAGCTCCGGGATCTGGCGGACCGCACTGCCTTTATCGATTATCTCAAGAAGAGGGGCATCGTCGCCGTCTTCCACTACATCCCGCTCCACAGCGCCCCCGCGGGCCTGCGCTTTGGCCGCTTCCACGGCGAAGACGAATATACCACCCGCGAGAGCGACCGCCTGGTGCGCCTGCCTCTCTACTACGGGCTGACGCAGGAGGATCAGGCATACGTCATCTCCACCGCGCTGGAATATTTCCGGGAGAATCCCTGATACGGGGGACGGGGACGCCGTTTTATGATTCAGGGTCTTTTATTTTCTTGACACTCCCTATTATCGAATGAATACCGGAAGGGAGGTTTTCTCATGTGCCAGATTGCTATTTCAATACCAAATGAAGTACTTTATGATACTCGAATGAGTATGGATGAAACAATCGCTTTTGCAAAGCGTACCGTTGCCCTGGGGTATTACACCCAAAGTGGTGTTTCCCTTGGATATTGTGCTCAGATTGCCGGAATGTCCAAGCTTGAATTTATAAGATTTCTCGGTTCTCAGGGTATTTCTATTTTTCACTTCGACAATGAAGACGAATTCCTAAAGGAGCTGGATAATGCTAAAGGTCATTTCTAACACAACTCCTGTCATAGCACTTGCGGATATCGGACAGCTTGATTTGCTTCGCAAACTCTATGGCAAAATCATTATTCCGACTGCTGTTATGGAAGAATAAAAAACACAAATTGCAGAGAAAAAACGTATGACAGAAAAAAAACCTGCTTCTCAGACCTCTGAGAAGAAAATCATCAGCTTCATTATCCCCTGCTACCACAGCGAGGGCTCGGTCGGGCTTGTCATCGACGAGATCCGCGAGGTCGT
>DEPS01000142.1:0-8821 GCA_002358875.1 Lachnospiraceae bacterium UBA3386
CACATCGGTGACAGCCCCTTAAAAAATGCTATCGAAATAAACAAAACTGACTGACTACAGCCATTCTCACATGGCGGATCAATAAGACACCGGTGTGAGAGGAGCGCCCTGGGTCGAGTAAGAGACGCCGTCCAGTGCGAAGGTATCAAGATGGTCGCGGATGATGAAGATCATCGTCTTGCCCGTATTTAAGTGGATGCGGGACTTATCCTTGTAATAATATGTCGTGTGCTTGTGCACATCTTTGCGCCACCAGTGGGCAGGAACGCAGCGGCCTTCAGTCAGGACATAAGCGTTACGTCCGCGCGCGATGGTATCGAGGTTGACATAACCGTGATTGCCGACATAATTGAAGCGCGCCTCCTGGATGATGACATTGTCAAAAGCCATCTGCTCGCCGGTCACGGCGTCACACTGAGGCTCACCGTAGAGATACTTATAATACTTGTGATCCTCAGGATTATAGACGAGGGAGGACTGGGTCACAGGGAAGGATCCGCTCATGTCGATATTCGTCGCGGGAATGGAATCCTCATACTGCGTCAGAGTATTGCGGTCATCGGGAGCGTTGAAATAGAACTGACGCTCCTCATAATACTCGGGACGGTTCTCCAGTTTATAGCCTGCCAGAGCGCAGGCATTTTTAATGCAGTCGGAATCCGTAAAAGCCGTGTGCTCCAGAGCCTTGCCATTATTGATGCGGTAGTAGGCGCCGTAGTCACCGCCGAGGACACCGCCGACACCGTTGAGATTGTCCAGATCAGGACGGTCTGTAACCGGCTTGAGCCAGTCGATCGGGCCGCCGAAGTGGAGCAGGATAGCGTCATAACGCATGGCCTCCAGGGCAAAATAAGAACGCGTGCTGCGGATATTGCCGATCAGCCCCAGATTCTGCCAGTCCTGGATGATGCCCATCTGACGGCTCATGTTGCCTTCCTCGATCATCTCATAAAAGACATCCACCTTGTTCAGACCATACTGCGGCTGCGCCTCATAGTTGATCGGATACATGACCGCGATCGGCCTCTGATTCTTGACGACCGGATCGATCTCCTCATTCGTCAGAATACTGCGGATGGTCGTATCCTCAGCCTTACTGGACTTTTTGCTCTTCTTGGACTCTTTAGACTCCCCGGAACCGGAACCATCAGAAGGCTCAGCAGCCGACGAAGGCACCTCAGAGCCCGCCACAGACTGAACATCCTGCGCTTTCGCTTTCCCGGCAGCCGCCTCAACAGACCCGTCTTTGACCGCCGCCTTAGCGCCGTTCACCTTGGCAGGATCCGCCTTAACAGTCTTATATTCGCCACAACCGCTCAAAATAAAACACAAAGCCAGGACAACAGGGACAAGAAGCCTCACCCGGCCCCAGAGCTGCTTTTTGACCACCCTCCTGAATCGAATGTTCAACTGCTTACTCAGCTGCTTTTTCAGATATTTTTTCATTGGACAACCTCTTTCAATGCATGATAGACCAAGGCAGACATCATCAGCCCTGACGGAACGGAGCAAACCTCTTGAAAAATGTTAAAAATTTGCTAAATAATGGAAATAATAGAATATTAAATCGGTTTTGTTTAAAGAGCCTAAAATATTATAACCGAAAAAAACAGTCCATGCAATGGAAAATCACAAACGGGGTGAACCAGGGGACGGTTCCTCGTTCCAAACGGTGGACCGAGGAACCGTCCCCTTGTTCCAAACGGTGGACCGAGGAACCGTCCCCTGTTCCATCTTTATAAAAGGCCGGAAGGCATGATATAATAGATTTCGTAATGATTTGCAATGCAAAATAATAAATAGAAGAAGGATCTCATAAAAATGGAAGATATGCTGAATGTATTTTTGAAAAGAAGAAGCATCCGCAGCTACAGCGGCGAGCCTGTCCCTATGGAGAAGCTCAATCAGATCATCATGGCAGGCCTTTCGTCGGCTTCGGGGCGCGCTGTAAGGCCCTGGGAGCTCATTGTTGTCAGGGACCGCCAGAAGCTCATTGACATGTCCGGCTGCCGTTTAAAGGGCACTTCGCGTATGCTGGCGGGTGCCGATGCAGCCATCATCGTTGTTGCAAGGGAAGATCTGTCCGATGTGTGGGTGGAAGACTGCAGTATTGTCATGGCCAATATGCATCTTATGGCCAGCGCCCTCGGTGTCGGCAGCTGCTGGATCCAGGGGCGCGGGCGCGAGGCGCTCGACGGCCGCACGACGGAGGAGTTTCTCCGCGCCCTCCTGAGATTTCCCTCGGAATATCGCCTCGAGGCTATCCTCTCTCTGGGCATGCCGGATGAAGACCCTGCGCCCACAGATCCGGAGGGGCTTCCCTTTGAAAAGGTCCACATAAACAAATTCTGAAATATTCCTTCAGGCAAAAAAAGCACCCCCGTGCTGCAGATGAAAGACACCTGCAGTATTGGGGGCGCTGTAGATGAAAAATATCTGCAGCACGAAAGGCGCTGCACACCCACAGATCGTTCTGTCTGTGCGGCTTAAGCTATTTTAAAACAAGATCAGGGAAGCCATTCGAAACAGCATCAGAGAAGCCATTCGAAACAGCATCAGGGGAGCCATTCGAAACAGCATCATGAAAGCCATTTCGAAACAGCATCAGGAAAGTCATTTCAAAAATAACATCATAAAGTTATTTTCGGATGACGCATGGAATTCACCTGAGGACAGCATTAAAGGCGTCCGAGGCGGCTTTCCAGTTTTTCTCCGCATCCAGAGCTGAGGTGGCTTCTTTGGCGGCGGCGAGGCAGCCGGCGTCGTCAAGGAGACCCGACATGGAGTCGAAATCGTCGAAGATGTTTTCCGCGTCGTATCTGATGAAAGGCCAGTTGCCTTTCATGAGGTCCTGCTGGTCGGGGGTAAACCTTTCAATTTCCTCCTGAATGACTTTTTTCAGGGTATCCGCGTCAGCACTGCCCGCGTTGGCTTTGCCGGACCAGTTAATGAGCTCCGTCGCCGCCAGGCCTGCGCTCAGAGAGCTTCCCGCGGACTGTCCCCAGCCTGTGCATTTGACAAGAGCCTTGGAGAGCTCAGACTCCAGAAGAGCAGTGTCTTCGCCCGCATTTTCGCGGGAGGGGACCATGTCCCACATGCCGATGGAGGAATCGTCTTCGTCCTCCGCGGAACCATCTGAAACAGAGCCGTCAGCATTAACGCCCGCGTCAGCTGCAGGAATTTCCGAAGATGCGTCATCTTTGGACTCGTCGTCAGAAGAATCCTGATCAGCTGCATCATTCGTTGAAGCGGCAGCAGATGTGGAATCCACGGCCGCGGCTTCTGTGGAGCCGGTATCGGCCGCAACGGCAAGATCAGACGTAGAATCTGTGGAAGCAGCTGCCGCGGCGCTTTCTTCCGTGGCATATTCGGAAGCGGAGGCAGTTGCGCCCGTCGCNNCTCGGCAGGAGAGGATGTGTCCGTATCTTCCAGAATATCCTCAACAATACCTTCATCCTCTGCAACTTCTTCCTTTGCCGTCGTGTTTTCGACAGCGGAATCACTCGACACCTCCGTGCCCTGTCCGGAAGGAGCGCTGACGGTCTTTGGACCGGCGCAGCCCGCCATGACGACGGATGCGGCAAGAAAAACAGAAACAGCAGTGCGTGTTAACAAACCGGTTTTGTAATGCATAAAAATTTTTCTCCTTGGCTTCAAGTAAATTACAAATAAATTATCATTGGTTCAAACAAGAAACAGTAACGTTATTTTTACAGGAGCAGTAAATTTAAATAACAGTAACGTTATTTTTACAGGAGCAGTAAATTTAAATAACAGTAACGTTTTTCACAGGGGCTGTACATCTGACGGAAATTCGTTTACAATCGCCGGAGATAATATATAAAAATCTTCAGGATGCCCGCCATATTATAACACTCCACAGGGAAAGGTAAAATGATTAAAAGTAATTATCACACACATACACTGTTCTGCGACGGTGTAAATACTCCGCGGGAAATGGCAGAGCAGGCCCTGGCCCTGGGCTTCGAACAGCTGGGCTTTTCCGGCCACATGGATCTCGATATCACGATGAATCTTGCGGCTTACGATCAGGAGATCCGCCATCTGCAAAAAGAATACCGGGGGCGGCTCGATATCCTCAGAGGTGTTGAACTCGACACCCTCTTTGTGCCGCGCTCGGAAGAGGAAGAACGCCTCATAAAGGAAATGGAGTACCGCATCGGGGCGACCCACTTCATCCCCTCCCCCTCGGGAGGCGTCCCCGGCTGCGTGGACGACACAGCAGAAAAAATCATCCGCTTTTGCAAAGAAGAATTTGGCGGCGACTGGTACAGCCTTGCAAAGGCATATTACCGGACCGAGGCGGAAGTCTTCGAGAAGACCGACTGTACCTTCATCGGCCATTTCGACCTCGTCACCCGCTTCAACGACAGGGAACACTTCCTGGATGAAAGCGACCCGCGCTACACCATGCCCGCCCTGGAGGTAATGGAATACCTGGTTTCGCTCGGGATTCCGTTTGAAATTAACTGCGGAGCCGTAAACCGCGGCCGCAAGGCCGAACTCTATCCAAACCGCTTCCTTCTCAGGAACCTCCGCAAAATGGGCGGCCAGATCATAATCAACTCCGACGCCCACCAGAAGGAGCTCCTGAACGGAGGCTTCGGCAGTGCCGTCCGCACAGCGCTCGACTGCGGCTTCACCCACACCAATATACTTCTCCACAACCCGGGCGGAAAGATCGCCCTGCAGGAAGTCCCTCTCGATGTACCTGTTTCCTGAGCTCGCTGTTTCCCTTCATACCCGGGCCATGACCCCATGTTCACAAACAAGTATAAATAAAACTGACACTCGCCAAGAGCCTGCGAACATGCGTGCGAGCACGCGGTTCACAAACTTTTGGCGAGCTGTTTTATTCATACTGCGGGTCGAAGGTCCGGTCTTTTGAGATCGGCTCGTCCGGCGTGAGCAGCGTCCCGTCCTTCGTATCGATCCAGCCGGTAATAAAACCGTTGCTCTCGCGCTGCGGGGTCGACTGCTTCTCGCCGTAATCCGCAGTAGGGAGGAAGCCCATCGACTCCCCGTCCTTCACATAATAGGAAAAATCCCCCCAGGCAAAATGGAAGAGCAGCCGATGGAACTGCGAAGGATCGCTGTAATAATCGTGCAGAAAATCCGCCCGCGTCTCGATCAGCGTCCGCACCCGCCCCGTCCGGTCGAGGTAATTGAGGTGGCTTTTGTGCCAGCGCAGATAATTCAGGTTCGTATCCGTTTCAAGATACGAGACCATCTCATCATACTCCTCATCCATCATCTTGCGGACAATGGGCTCAAACTCCTCAAGATAAAGCTTCGCAATAAGCTCCTTAAATTCCGGATGCTTACCCATCCGGTGGAGCCACCTCTTCCTGCCGTCCTTGAGCCACAGCGTCTGCGCCGACGTCAGATAATAATCCCCGCAGTTCATATTTCCAAGGCACAGGTCAAAATCCCACACCGGCCCGCAGTACAGCCTGGGGTCATCAGTCTTTTTATAAAAATAAAAACTGTAATACTCATCATCAGACTGGACGAAAAAATCCTGAATCAGATACATCCGCGCCCAGGAATCCAAGTCAAAATAATCAAAACAGGACAGACCGGTCTCCTTGTTGGTCCAGTCATCCGAAAAAAGGGCCTTCTCCGCCTCCCGGACATAGCCGGAAATATACTCATACTCGCCGACCGAGGGCGTCTCAGGCTCCTTGAAAGAAATATGCATCGTATCTGTCGAAAACCATACATCTTCCTTCTTATAGCGGTCCTGAAACTCCAGAAGATACCCCCCGGAAATGTTCTCGGGATCCTTTTCCCAGGCATAGGCATGCCCCTCGTTTCCCTTCCCGTCACTCTCCATGACGACGCTCTCGGGAAGGACCCCGTCTATAGAAATCTTCTGAGCATCCTTCGCGGATGCCTTCTGACTGTCAGCCGCCTGAGCCCCGTCTTCCGAAGCCTTTTCTCCGCCAGCAGCCGCCTGAGCCCCGCCGGCAGAAGCCTTTTCCCCGCCGGCAGTCTCCTGAGCCCCGCCGGCCGAAGCCTTCGAGCCGTCCGCGGCCTGCGTTTCCTCTGCAGCTTCAGCTTCTTCCGCTTTTTCCTCCGCGATACGCATCAGCTGCTTCTCATTTGCCTTTTTGTTTGCCTTGTCCAGATTCGTGATAGCGACCGTTCCGCCATTCACATTCAGTCGCTGGGTGAGAAGATACAGACTCTGATAACGCCCGTTGATATAAAGATTCACAAACTGCGTCTGCGGCGTATACTCAAGCCCAAGCCTTTTTGCCGCAAGATAGGCGAAATACTGCCGCGTCTGCGTGGAATCCCAATAATTCGCGATCAGCGCGTACTTCTTGCAGCTGTTCATCCCCAAAAGGATATTCCTGTTTTCCAGATTCAGATTATAGGGCCGCTTTTCCTGCGACCAGGTACTGTTGCCGCGCCCCTTAATACTGCAGAGCCCGCCCGAATCAGGCATCCCGCTCGTGAGAAAAATACGATAGGAAGCCGCCTCCGACGTATTATGCTTCTTGTCGGCATCGACCGCAGCGATAGACCCGCTCTGCGTCTCGACATACATCGAAGGCACATTCTCCGTATACAGAAAGACGACATCCTTCTCCCCCAGAGACTGCCCGTCCCCGTCCAGGATCGAGAAAGTATACTGCTTTCCGCCCTCAAAAACAGGGAGCTCATCCCCCGAAAAGAAGATATTTTCATCTTCAGAAACTCCTTCGGTTATGACAAGCCGTTCCCCCTCATGCATCCGCACATGCAGAGCCTTCGTCATCTCCGCAGGCACATAGCCGTACATGACGCCGCTCTCCGAATCCTCAGTAAGACAGAAAAAAGCCGCCTCCGGATCCAGGATGCTGCCGCCGGTGAACGAAAGCCCGTCAAAGCCCGAAGCGATCTCCAAATCGCTGTTCACAGGCTGATACTGCCAGCGCACGATCTCATCCTGATCCTGCAAAGCCTTCCGGCTGTCCGTGCCCTGAGCCTGAGCCTTTTCCCCGTTTCCGTTTCCGCCAAGAATGACCAGAACCGCCATCAGAAAAGACAGCCAGACAAGAATATACAGCAGCCTGCCCCTTACGGCAAAAATTCTGAAAAAACTCATCTAAAATGTACCTCTATAAAACACTTACCCTGAATACTTTGCCGTTTGCCTCCGCACGAATGCAGGTCCCTTTTTCGGACAGAGGCTCTCAAAAAACTGATGTCCCGCCTGAGAACCATCACCTGCGCACATCCTTCTCCCCCTCATCCTGCAGCTGCTTCCGGCGCTGCCTGTATTCAATGATGGGCATGTCTGCGGAAAGGAGCTTCTCCCTCATGCGCAGGTCGGAGCGCTTTGGCAGCTGCGTCTCCACGACGCGTTTGTCCTGGCGCTCGATCACCTTGTTGGCCCGGCTCCCCAGCCATGCGATGCATCTGTCGACAGGGCGGATGCCCGTGATCCTGTTGTAAAAGCGCAGGGCAATGATAGAGTGGTCCTCATCGACCGGGATGAAAAAAGCCAGGACCATGATCTTGTCCGAAATGTGGTTCAGCCACAGGTTGGGGTATTTAAAGTTCAGATTGGTCTTTCTGATCTCGCATTCTTCGGCGGGCTTTGCCTTCTGGCCCCTGTCCACCTCATTGTTGGCACTGGTCTGCAGGGTGCTGGCGTCCGTCCAGACGACCCTGGGACCATTCGCGAGCGTCTTGTTTCCCCTCCCGATCGTATTGTGGTGGACAAAAGCCAGGTGGGAGACGTCCAGCTGGTTCTCGATGACCCTCGAATAATGCACATTCCAGCCGTCATTGATGTGGTCATATGTAAAAGAAGGGTCGGTGACCACATCAAAACAGTCCGGCTCCCCCACAGGCTCGCCGTCCCCGTACCAGGCAAAGACGATCCCCCCGACCTCCCTTGTCGCATAATGCCTGAGATCAAATCTTGAGTAATCCGCCCCTGAAGCCTTTCCGTCAGATGGCACATGGACGCACTTTCCGGTCAGGTCGTACTCGATCCCGTGGAAAGGACACTTGATATTCCCGTCCTTCACACATCCTCCGCCCAGAGAAGCCCCTCTGTGGGCGCACAGACTTGTGACACAACCCAGAGCCCCCTCATCGGTGCGAAAAAAGACCAGATCCTCACCGAACCTGCGGGCCCCCACGGCCTTATTTCTTTTTACTTCATGAGAGGACAATACCGCATACCACTGATTTTTGATCATAACTGCCTGCTCCTCGGTGCCAATCGCCGTATCGTAATTTTGAGTATAAAGTTTTAACCATTTTAAGTCAATCAGCGAACAGTCTGCATGAACAAGGGGTGTCATAAAGCTAATAAGATAACAAAAACGCCACTTGCCTGTGTAAAAGAGCAGTGATACGATTGCATGAACAGCGTGCGTCATAAAGCCATAAAGATGACAAAACCCCCACTTGTCCGCGGAATAAACCAGTGATACAATAACAGCCGATAACTATTTACAATATATACATTAAGCAGTAATAAAAAAACAGAAGCCGAAAATCTTCACAATTAAAACACAAAGCAATGATACACTAGCAGTCAAAACCCACCAAAACCCACCACAAATATTACAGGAGGATCCATTATGCACGACAGGAAGACGCTGGCCGCGCAGCTTCGGGCAGGAGCTATGAGCGGCAGGATCGAAGAAGTATACGGCTGTGCAGGCGCACAGACATCAGAGTATGCAGAGCGGCTCGCGAAAGTTACAGAGGGTTTTGAAAAGATCTTTCCTGATAATGCCGCACAGCAGCTCGGCCTTTACAGCGCGCCGGGCCGCACCGAAATCGGCGGCAA
>DEPS01000142.1:8948-9124 GCA_002358875.1 Lachnospiraceae bacterium UBA3386
TGCTTCTATTCCGAAGGCTACGGCATGATCGAGGTCAACCTCGCCGACACAGAGCCCGTGGAAGCCGAAAAAGAATCGACCGCAGCCCTCATCCGCGGCATGGCGGCCCAGGCAAAGGCCAGAGGCTACGAGATCAGCGGTTTCGACGCCTACTGCACCAGCAGCGTCCTGGGCGG
>DEPS01000142.1:9229-9573 GCA_002358875.1 Lachnospiraceae bacterium UBA3386
GCGGTGGAGATCGCCAAAATGGGCCAGAAGGCCGAAAACATCTGGTTCGGCAAGCCCAGCGGCCTCATGGACCAGTCCGCCTCCAGCGTCGGCGGCGTCGTCGCGATTGACTTTGCGGACGTCGAAAAGCCCGTCGTCGAAAAGATCGACCTGAACCTGACAAAAGAAGGCTACGCCCTCTGCATCATCGACTCGCGCTCCAGCCACGCAGACCTCACCGACGCCTATGCCTCCATTCCCATGGAAATGAAGAGCGTCGCGGCCCTCTTCGGCCAGGAACACCTGCGCGGCATCACAAAAGAACAGCTCATGGCAAAGACCGCACAGATCCGCGAAGAATGCGG
>DEPS01000142.1:9735-10478 GCA_002358875.1 Lachnospiraceae bacterium UBA3386
CATTCATCCTACGAATATCTCCAGAATACCGCTGTTGAAGGAAGCGTCAAAAAACAGGCAGTCAACGTCGCCCTCTCCCTCTGCGACGTCCTCCTTGCCGGCCGCGGCGCCCACCGCGTCCACGGCGGCGGCTTCGCAGGCACAGTCCAGGCCTTCGTGCCCCTCGATATCCTCGAGAGCTTCCGCGCCGGAATCGATTCGGCCATCGGCGAAGGCAGCTGCCATGTCCTCTCCATCCGCCCTGTTGGCGGCGCCGTACTGGCATAAAACAGGTGTGATCATCCTTTTCTCCTGGATGTTTTACAAATGGCTCTTACCCTCTGCCGGTCCGCACACGACAGAGGGGGAAAGGGCCCAAAAAGGGTCGGAACAAGTGTAAGAGCCGTCCCTGAACAAAAATGCAACATTAACTAAAGAAAGGAAAAAGAAACAAAAATGGCAATTTGTAACAACTGCGGCCAAGAAATGGACGACAACGCAAAATTCTGCACCAACTGCGGAGCGCCCAATCCCAGGATGGCACGGCCGGATTCCTACGCTCAGGCACAGCACAGCACTTATGCTCAGGCCCAGCCGGATCCCTATGCCCAGGCACAGCAGAATACCTATGGTCAGACAAATATGGCAGGAGAATATGACATGCCAAACCAGCAGCGCGGCCCCGTGCCTTCTCCGAGCTTCTTTGAATCAGTCAGCACCTGCTTCCAAAAATACGCGACCTTCAGCGGCAGAGCCCGCAGGAG
>DEPS01000040.1 GCA_002358875.1 Lachnospiraceae bacterium UBA3386
TGAAGGATTAAAATCACTTCCGTCTTCCATATAGACCTGTCCCTGCAGAGGAGAGACCACACCTGAGGCAGGAACATAGTCCAGGGCAATCACCGGCAGAGAGCCGGCCGCAGAACAGGCATTTTCGGAAACAAGCTCATTCCCCGACTGTTCTTCTTCGATCGCCCCGTTATCATTTACTTCTTCCTCTTTAACGACCGTTCCGGACTCATTCTCGTCATCCCGGCTTTCTTCCCCTCCGGCAGGGTCCTCCAGGTCGGAGCTGACACTTTCTTCCTCCTGCCGGGTCTCTGTTCCTTCATTCAATAAATCATCTTCTTCCGTGCCTTCCCGGCCAAAATCTCCTTCATCAGAGCTTTCTTCTCCCGCTCCCGGAATGGACACACCGGATTCTTCCGTACCTGAATCCTCTTCGACCGCATCCTCCTCCGTATCTTCAGTAACAAAGTCCGGTGATTCTGCTTGGGGAATTTCTGCCTGCGGAATTTCCGCCTGTGAAATTTCCGCCGCAGGGACAGAATACTGCAGATTACATGTACCTAGCAAAAGGACCGCCATCAGAATGGCTGTAAATTTTGTTATTCTTTTCATTTTTTTCCTCTGTGTCGAAGAACTTTTCACTGAGACACACAAGAAGAAATACGCAGCATTAAATGCAAAGCATCCATGCTGCGCTTTTCTCCGATAAGATCAATGCCTTCGGGCTGGAGCCTGATCAGCTCTGCTGTCATGCATCTTTCACTGTCATTGTAAGATCCTCAAGAGCAACTCCGTCCGGCAGCTCGAAAATAAGACTGAATCCCTCCTGCTTTTCTTTCGTAGAAAACTTCCCTGTTTCCGCATCAAAGGTCACGCCCTGCATGGTTGTTGAATGAAGCTTCAGTACTTCATTTCCGGAAGTGGTAATGACAAACTGCGTGATCTTTTTTTCATCATTAATATCTTCTGTCAGGATATCCCCCTCTTTGGCAAGGAGACGGACCTCTACAAAGTTTTGATCCTTGATGGTGCTCATGGGGTTTTTGTCAATTTCGCTGCCTTTGACGGCCTTCACATAATCAACCTTCAGGGTATAGGAAAGCCATTTATATTCCGCTTCAAAGCCAGAGGGAAGAGGCTCTTTTGCAGCCTGCGCTGTGCCGGCGGTATCACCGGCTTCAGTGTTTTCGCTTTCTCCCCCTTCTTCGTCAAAGCGTATCTTAAGCTTTCCATCCTGAAGGCCAAAGACAGGTGCCGTAGACGGAAGCTCTTCGCATCCAAAGAAGAAGCAGGCCATTTGATCCGTGATCCAGGCTGTGAGGACAGGGTATTCCTGCCCGCCGACAATAAGGACTGCCGTCTCACCGGCTTCACCGATCGCATCAGCTGCCGCATCACCGGATGCCGATGTCTCGTAGGAAAAAGCCGCCATAGGCTTGTCAATGGTCTCTGTGCTCCTCATGGTCCCGAGAGAAAGGGCGCTGCCTGCCGTGGCTATGGAACCGCTTTTAAAGACAGTATCGCCGATGCGTGTAGCAACTATGACTTTGTTATCCTGCCCCAGGAAAGTTTCTGATCCAGCCGGCGTGAGCGTGAGCTCCGTACCGGAACCCAGAGTGAGCTGTACGGGGCCGTCCTGGAAAATATCCTCTGTCTCTTTTGTTTCTTCCTGCTGCTGATCTCCAGATGTATCAGTATCCGTATCCGCAGCATTATCCGAAACAGCCTGGTCTGTTGTGCCTGTAACTGCAATATCCGTCACGGCATCCTCTGTCTGGCTGCCCCTTTTTGTGTCAAATGTTTTCTTTTCCACGCAGCCCGTAACTGAAACGGCCATGATAAGCAGGGCCAGGATCACGCAGAGCACACAAGCCCGGCGCCCGTGATTACTCTTTTTTGAACGGTTCTTGCCAATGATGTTTTTACCAACGCTGTCCCTCATCTTTTCGTGAATTTTCATCTCTTTTCCTCCAATCCTTGCAACAGAGATAAAATAAAACAGCCGGTTTCTCATTCACTGTATCCTTCCCATATTCAAATATGGAAAGCAATAATTACATATCTCCTGCGCCGCCTATGGATCTGGAGGGAACGTTGCCCTGTGTGCTCGAAAGCAGTTCCAACGTATAGGTGTAATTTCTCGACAGGCTGAATACTTCATTTGATCCGTTCAGAAGCTGGCTGTAGGAACCATTGTCCCCGAAAAGATCCTTTTCGCCGTACCATTCCGTGCCGTAGGCGCATTTTATTGTGTAATCTCCCGGGCTGAGATAGATCGTGCCTGATCCTTCCGGTCGAAGGAAGATCGTCCCTATCACTTCCCCTGATGAATTATACATTTTCAGATATACGGATCTGCTTCCTCCCGGGGCAGTGATCGTGATATTCGTCCCGGATCCGCTCCCCGTCCTGAAGCTGGCATTGGCGGGAAGTTCCTGAACGCACTCGTCACTTCGTTTCGACGCGTCCTTGTAGCTCTTGATACTCAAAAACTTCTTTTTTGCCTGATAGTATTCCCCGTTGTCATAGAGCTTTTCAGCTTCCTTGTAGGTCTTATATGACTCGTACTCCGCCTTTGCCTGGGCAAGTCTGGCCTGAGCGTCTTTAAAATCGCCGAGCGACTCAAAGGCATCGATCGCTTTCTCGTATTTTTCTTTTTCCAGGTAATTTTCTGCCTTCTGGTAAATGCCCTCCTGATATTTCTCCTTAGCCTCTTCATAACGGGCCGGAGCGTCCAGAAAATCCCCAAGCTCCTGGAAAGCTTCCATTGCTCCTTCGTAGT
Source organism: Lachnospiraceae bacterium UBA3386 (assembly GCA_002358875.1). Classification (GTDB taxonomy): domain Bacteria; phylum Bacillota; class Clostridia; order Lachnospirales; family Lachnospiraceae; genus CAG-791. The sequence continues at coordinate 2,762 of DEPS01000040.1, forward strand.
CGCCGTCATCCAGCTTTTTCTGCGCAGCTTCATAATGGAAACCGTTCACAACCGCTGTCTTTAAGCCCCGAGTCTCTTCATCCTCAAGTCTGCCGTCCTTTTCAAGCACTTCGATGACCGCCTCATAATTACCGGATTTGGATGCTTCCCGGACTGTCTGGTCGTAATCGCCTGCTCCCTTATCTGAGCTGCCGCCCTCTGTCTCCGAAAGGAAGCTCCTTTCATAATCACCGCCCTTTACTGCATAAAGATATGTGATCCCCTCGTTGTAACGGCGGGTCTTTTCATTATGGCTGTGAAGCATG
>DEPS01000194.1:0-2240 GCA_002358875.1 Lachnospiraceae bacterium UBA3386
TTTGAGGATGTTCTGGATGCGGCCGGCCACCAGCGGCAGTTCCAGACCACCAAATTCAAATATACCGACGCATACGGGCGCCTGTGCCTGCAGGGCATGTGTCAGGACGTCACGGACATGGTCCGCATCCAGCGCGAGAACATCTCGACCAGGGAAGCCTATGAAAAGGTGCGGGACATGAATACCATCTATGCCCATCTGGCTCATGCCCTGGCCCGCGGATATACAGATCTGTTCTACGTCAATATGGAGACAGATGAACTGATTGAATTTCATACAGACGACGAGACCGGCGTGCTCACCGAGGCCCGGCGGGGCACGGATTTCTTTGAGGGATGCGAGCGCGACGCCAGGCTGTTTGTCCATGAGGAAGATCAGAAAAAATTTATTGATGCTATGAACAGGGAGAATCTCTCGGCGGCCCTGGAGGAGTCCAATGTCTTTGAGCTGACTTACCGCAGGATAAAGGGCAAAAGAACCTTTTATGTACTGATGAAAGTCACCCGGATGGAGGATGATCATCGCATCATTGTTATTTCCGTGTCGGATATAGATGAGTTTATGAAGCAGCGCCAGGCGGAAGAACAGATCAAAGAGGAGAGAGTCATATACGCCCGCCTCCATGCGCTTGCAGGAAACTTTATCTGCATTTATGTCGTGGACCCGGAGACGAACCATTACCGCGAGGTCAGCGCGACCGAAGACTATATGAAGAGCTTTGCCCAGGACAAAAAGGGAGATGACTTTTTTGCCAGGGTGCGAGAGGAGGCTGAACGCTTTAACTATCCGGAAGATCTGAGCCAGTTCCTTTTGGCTTTTACGAAAGAGAATATTCTTAAAGAGATCGACCGCAGCGGAAGCTTTAATATTCGTTACCGCTTTATGATGCAGGAAAGGCCTGTCTATGTCCAGATGAAAGCCGCCATGGTCGAGGAGAAGGAAGGGCTCCGCCTGATCGTAGGTCTCTATGATATTGACGCACAGGTAAGGCAGGAGCAGGAATACGGTAAGCGACTCGAACAGGCGCAGACCCAGGCCAGTGTCGATGCGCTGACAGGCGTCAAAAACAAGCATGCCTTCCTGGAGACTGAGGTGGGTATTGACCGGCGGATCGCCGAAAATTCCCAGCCCCCGTTTTCGGTCGTGGTTTTTGATGTGAATAATCTGAAACTGATCAATGACACCGAGGGCCATCAGGCGGGAGACCAGTATCTTCGAGATGCCTGTAAGATCATCTGTGACATTTTCGATCACAGCCCCGTGTTCAGGGTCGGCGGAGATGAGTTTGCGGTGATCTCGCAGGGAAGGGATCATGAGCGCATCGAAGAACTGATGGGGAAAATGGAGAATCATAACAGGGAGGCGTCCCGACAAGGCGGGATTGTGATTGCCTGCGGTATGTCAGGGTTTGATCATGACAGCTGCGTTGCCCAGGTTTTTGAACGTGCAGACCACAAAATGTATGAGAATAAGAGTATACTTAAAAGCAGTGGAGACGCATAAATCCAAAACATGAGGTATTGGAAAAATGGACGAAACAAAAGCACCGACACTAATGCAGTTACAGTTCAGCCTTCCAATAAAAATTGCCACAACCATAGTGGTTATGTTTTCGCTGATATGGATCGTATACTATTTCAGGATCCCTAATCCGAATATGATCCTTATCGCGGGGCTGGTTCTTTGCTGCGCCCTGTTTGGATTCGGGGGCGGAATTCTGGCTTCCGTGATCATGCTCGGAAATACGCTGTATTTTTTCTCTGTTGATCACTGCCTGATCCGGTTTACGCCTGAAAACATGCAGAAGGTGATCGTATCCCTGATCGGAATCATTGCGGATATGCTTCTTGTCTGTTTTCTAAAACAGACGGAGGTTCAGGAATTTAAGAAGGTTGGTGCCCTGACCGAGCAGCTTAGGCTTGAAAATGAGCATCTTCAGAATATCTCCCTTTTTGATCCTCTCACCGGGATCAAAAACAGGCTTGCTTTGCGGCGGGACTTTGATTCCTATGAGGGCCGTGAAGTTACAGTCATGATGATCGATATTGACGGGTTCAAGAAGATCAATGATACGCGGGGGCATAAAGAAGGCGACAGGATTCTGGAGGAAAGCGGAGTTCTCATTTCAGAAACATTCGGAAGAGATTACAGTTACCGCTTTGGCGGGGATGAGTTCCTTGTGATCCTTCCTGATGCATCTGAAGCTGAATTTAAGGAAAAGCTGGATGTAATGATGAGCA
>DEPS01000194.1:2328-5435 GCA_002358875.1 Lachnospiraceae bacterium UBA3386
CACGAGAAGCTGGATGCCTCCCACAGGCTCAGAGAACTTTTTGCTGCCGCGGATGAAAGAATGTATCAGGTGAAGCAGTCGCACAGGCTCAGTGCCTGAAGCCGGGCAGCCGTAAAAAGCGGATGTTGTTTTTGTCCACGTCTCCTACAGGGAGTAACAGTAACAATAATGATCAGACAGAAAGAAAATGAGGCCTCATAAATATACAGATAGATAAACAGACTGACGGACCGGAATGAAGGAGAATGTTCCATGGGAAGAAATCTTGAAGCATTCATTATCAAAAACTACAAAAAGGCGATAGACTATCACGAGATCCAGGCCTTCTATCAACCGGTCATCCGCACGTCCACAAGACAGCTGTGCAGCTTTGAGGCGCTTGCGCGCTGGAACGATCCGGAGCTGGGCATGATCTATCCGGATGAGTTCATCCCTGTGCTGGAACGGGAGGGGCTGATCCATCTGCTTGATACCGGGATCCTCCGGCAGGTCTGCGCAAGGATCCGCAGTTCCATCGCAAACGGGGAAACTCCGATACCGGTGTCCGTCAATCTGTCTAGGCTCGATTTTACACTCTGTGATATTTTTACCATCGCGGATCATATTGTAAGTGATTACCAGATTCCGCACGACTTCATCTATTTTGAAATCACCGAGAGCGTCATGGCGGAGCAGAAGGATCTCATGATGGGGATCGTGGACCGGTTCCGTTCCGCAGGTTATCAGATATGGATGGACGACTTCGGCAGCGCCTATTCGTCTCTGAATGTCCTCAAGGAATTTTGCTTTGACGAGCTGAAGCTGGACATGAGCTTTCTGCGGCCTTTCAATCTGCGCTCCAAACGCATCGTGACCGCCGTTGTAAAGATGGCCAAGGTCATTGACATCCACACGCTGGCAGAAGGTGTGGAGACGGAGGAACAGTTTGCCTATCTTCGCGATATCGGCTGTGAAAAAGTCCAGGGCTACCATTTCGGAAAGCCCCTGCCTTATGAAAAGGCTATTGCCAATTTAGAGGATCAGGGGATCCGGATCGAGGCTCCCCAGGACCGGCATTATTATGACGAGATCGGAAAGATCGATTACCTCAGCGCGGTCCCCTTCCTGACCAGAGAGGAATATGACGCCATCGGCACGGCCAGAGGACTCAACAGTATTTCTCTGGCGCTGGCTGAATTCTCTGCCCATAGTTTCAGGATACTGTTTTATAATACGGCTTTTGAAGAGACAGCCCGCAGTGCCGGCCTCTTTACCGGAGTGTTTTCACAGGAGATGCTGTGTCAGCCACAGACCTATTCTATCCTCTCGCGCAATTTCATCAACCTGATGGACTCAGTAAAGGACGACGGGGACGGCAGAATGCTGTTTACCATCAGTGAACAGTATTACGAAATCAGGGCCCGCCGTATGGCCCGGACGAAAGGAAAATACTCCGTCCTGATCTGCATCACCAATCTCACAAAGGATACCCAGTCGGAAAAGACCGGGCGCCTGGACGACTATGTACGACAGATCTATGCCCTTTATGAGCGCATAACTCTTGTAAATTATTCAAAAGACAGGATAAAACCTCTGTATACAGACACGAAGGAAGACCTGCTTTCCACCAGGCTGGGTATCAGGGAGCTTGTAGGGGAATATGCTGAGAAATATATCTATCCTGATGACAGGGGCCGGTTTGTCGGCGCATTTGATCCCAAAAAGGCGGCGGAGCGTCTTAGAGAAAACGACAAAGTCAGCTTCTCCGAGGTCTTCCGTTCCAGTATCCGTCACGGACAATATGCCTGGAAGGAATATACACTGCTGAAAATCGACGAGGATCATTATTACATGCTCGTCAGGGATATCCACGAAATTGCGAAAAACTTTATTTCAAACAACGCGGAGAAACTCTCTCTGGAGGGGCCTTACGCGCCAGATCAGCTCTGGAACAATCTCATCCGTTCCGAACTGTTCCGCGTTTTCTGGAAGGACCGGGACCGCCGCTTTCTGGGCGCCAGCCAGGGCTTTCTGGACTTTTACGATTTCTCATCCGTGGATGAGATCATTGGCAAAAATGACGAGGATATGGGCTGGCATGTCCATCCCGACCTCTATATGAACGATGAATACAAGGTCATAAATGAAGGCGTGACCTTCTACAATGTGCCCGGGAAATGCATGAGCCACGGGAGAAACAGGTCTATTCTGGCAAGCAAAACCCCCCTCTATGATGTCAACGGTGAGATCACGGGGCTTCTTGGTTATTTTTTCGATACAGACACACTGGGCAACAGTGATGAACAGAGCAGGGAGAGCTCGCGCCGGGATCATCTGACGGGTCTGCTCAATTCACGCGGGATCGCAGAGGAAGCAGAAGCTTTCCAGGAAGAGTTTTATCTGAGGGGCACGGACTTTGTCTGCATGCACATAGGGATCAATGATTTTAATACGATCCATGCGCAATACGGCTATGAATTCGGAGACAGGGTTCTGGCGGCCTTCGGCCATGAGCTTAATCAGGAGATCGGGCTCAGAAGCGCCGTCGGCTGCTACGCCGGACGCAACTTCACAGTGCTCCAGCAGGTAAGGGACAGAGAAGAGGCCCATAGACTTCGGGAAAAGGTGAAGGAGATCGGCAGATCTGTCCGGGAGATCGACGGCAAGCCGGTCACTCTCTACCTTTCCGTGGGTTATGCGCTTTTTTCGGAATATCTCAACATAGAAGACCTGGAGAAGAACGCCGAGATGCGTCTGCACGCTGACTATGATCAGAACATCTCGGCGGAGAGCCGCATAGACCATGCGCTGGAGATCTTTTATATGTTCGACGATCTTCCCGTTCCCTATGCCGTCTTTCATGTGACATATGCGGAGCACAGCGGCTTTTACGATGCAGTCTTCTTCTATGTCAACCACAAGTACGAGGAATTCCTGGGCCTTCCGGCAAAGGATATACTCGGGCACACCGTCAGGGAGCTGTTTCCCTACCTGGGGGAGGATTGGTACGAGGATGTCAGGAGCGCGGCCCTGGACGGTAAGGTCGTGGAGGATGAATTCGACAACCCCGTAAACAGGAAACACTATAGCTTCACGGCGCGTCAGATCATTTATCCCGGCTACTGCGC
>DEPS01000194.1:5512-11533 GCA_002358875.1 Lachnospiraceae bacterium UBA3386
GCCGATGATATTGAGAGCAACCGCGAAATTCTGGGTGACCTTCTGTCCGATGATTATGACATCTACTACGCTTCCGACGGTGTCGAAGCGCTGGAAACGCTGAGGAACCATTCGGGTGAGATCGCGCTTTTGATCCTTGACCTGTATATGCCCAATATGAGCGGACGGGAAGTGATGACCCGGATGCAGGAGGATGAGGAGCTTAAGTCCGTTCCTGTGATCGTACTGACTGTCGATAAGGAAGCGGAGCTGGAGTGCCTGAGGATTGGCGCCATGGATTTTATTCCCAAACCCTATCCGGATATTGAGATCGTCAAGGCCCGGATTGAAAAATGCATTGCCCTGTCAGAGAGAGGCTGAAAACAGGAGGCAGACAGCAGTGAAAAAAGGATTCTTTACATTTTTGTCCGTGTTATTAATGGTCCTGTGTATTCCGGGGACATGCTTTGCAGATGAGAAAAATCCGGCAGGTGATCCGGACGAGGCAGCTGTGGTGATCCTGCATACCAACGATGTGCACGTGGCATATGAGGAAAACATAGGTTATGACGGACTTGAGCTGTATAAAAAAGAACTGGAAGAGAAATACAGTCACGTCCTTCTTGTCGACGCAGGGGACGCGATCCAGGGGGCTCCGATCGGATCCATTTCCCAGGGTGCCGAAGTAATAAAAATGATGAACCGCATCGGATATGACCTGGCTGTGCCCGGAAATCATGAATTTGATTTTGGCTTTGAAGTACTGGATGACTGCTCAGAGAAGCTCACTTGCGGATATACCTGTGCAAATTTCTGTACGACAGGCGGGGAACCGGTTTTCAAACCCTGGAGGATCCTGGAAGCCGGAGATCTGAAGATCGGTTTTATCGGCGTGGTTACGCCGGATACCTTTACGAAATCAACGATCAAGGATATTCTGAATGAAGTCGGTGAGCCCATGTATGATTTCCTGGCGGATGAGACAGGAGAGAGGCTGAGCACTGCGCTGCAGAAGTATATCGATGAAGTGCGGGGCGCAGGCGCAGATTATGTGATCCTGGTTTCCCATCTGGGGAATAACGATTCGGTCACAGAGCAGTTTGGCTGCGACGCCATAGTAAAGAAGCTGACGGGCCTGGATATGGTCATAGACGGGCATTCTCATGAGATCTATAACAGGAAAGTGACCGACAGAGAAGGAAAGGAAATTCCCATCGCCCAGACCGGAACAAAGATGAAGGCAATCGGCCAGCTGACGATCTACAGGGACGGCCGTCTGGAGGAGACTCTGGTCGACGAGGTGCCCAGGCCGGAAAAGCTGGCCTTTGAGACAGTCACCCGGGGTAAGACAGAACGGTATGTGGATCCTCAGATGAAGGAATTTCTGGACGGCATCACTGCTTCCTATGCAGATGTCATGGAGAGACGGATCGGTGAGCTTTCGTATGATATGATCGTGCGGGATGAGGATGGCTATGACATCAGCCGTGTGGAGGAAAATAATCTGTGTGAAATGGTGGCGGATGCATATTGCAGCATCTGCGGCACACAGGCAGCTATGATAAACGCGGGTTCTGTACGAAATAATCTTGAAGCCGGTGTGGTAACCTATAACAGTGTTTTGAATATCCTGCCGTATTCAAACGATGTAATAACTGTAAAGGTGACCGGACAGATGATCCTGGACGCGCTGGAATTCGGTGTTTCGGCCCTTCCCAACATCTCTGCCAGGTTCCCGCAGGTTTCCGGGATCTCTTTCAAGGTCAACAGGAATATTGAGACCAGTGTCAGGGTGGATGATCATAATCAGTTCCTTTGTGTGGATGGAGAATACCGTGTGTCAGACGTTATGATCGGAGAGGAGCCGCTCGATGTCAAAAAGGAGTACACAATGGCAGGGACCGGCTACCTTCTGAACGGAGGTGACGGATACACCATGTTCAAAGAGGCTGACATCCTCTCAATGACCATGCTTTCTGACAATGAAGTCCTGATCAGGTACATTGAAGAGAAGCTAAACGGCGTGATTCCGGATCTATACGCCCGGCCCCAGGGCAGGATCGTATTTACTGACTGACCGGTTTTTCGTGACAGAACGACACTTTATATTTTCACGCCCCTTTGACAGGACGTAAACTTTTTTTCGACATGTCCCGGGAAAGCACAGAAAATTCACGCATAAGGCTCTGAGGGAACACAGAAAGTTCACTTGACTTATTGGTAAAAGGGAATAGAATATACAAATCAAAACAACGCGTGCTAAGAAAGCTGTTCCGTGAGCTGCGTTGTCTTTTCTTTACCGCTGATTTCTATTATCAATTATACATAAAATTTAAAAGGGGATTGTCGACAGGATCATCATATGAGTTATTCAAATACAGCTATGTTGGCGCTTTCAGTTCTTATGATCGTCAACAATGATATTTTAAGGAATAAGCATTTCCGAAAGACAGCAGATGATGGAAAAAAATACCGCTGCTTCTTGCTGAGTGTAGCTGCATTTTTTGTCTGCGATGCTCTTTGGGGTGTTTTATACAAAGCACATCTTACATCAGCAGTTTTTGCAGTTACCCTCCTGTATTTTGTTACGATGTCAGCCACTGTTTTTCTGTGGACAGGCTACATGATCGATCATTTGCAGGAAAAGGGATGGTTCACCGACGGACTTCGCTTTATTGGAACCGTGTTCCCGGTTTTTACCGCATGCGCTCTGAGCCTCAACTTTTTCAATCCTCTGGTATTTTGGTTTGATGAGAGCGGAGCATATCACGCCGGAGGACTCAGGCATATCATAATGATCGTTCAGATCCTGATATATCTGGCTTCTTCTATGCATACTCTGGTCAATGCGCCAAAAAAAGAAAGAAGCGAAAAGCGCCATTATTATGCGGCAGGATCGTTTTGCATTATAATGACTCTCATGCTCATCCTTCAGACGGTCTTTCCCCTGCTTCCCTTGTACTCGGCCGGCTGCCTGCTTGGAACCTGCATCCTCCATACTTTTGCTCTGGAGGATATGGAGGAAGACCTCCGCATTGAGCTTGAGGAATTATTTCAGAGAGCGCAGGAGCATGAACAGGAGCTGGGCTCCGCAAAGCGGCTGGCTTATACGGACTCTCTTACAGGTGTAAAGAACGCGCGCGCTTACGTTGAGGCAAAAAAATATGTGGACCAGCGGATCATGAGCGGCGAACTGAGAGAATTCGGCGCTGTCGTATTTGATGTGAATGATCTTAAAAAGACAAATGATACCAAAGGCCACCAGGCAGGAGACCACCTTATTCAGGCGGCATGCCGCCTGGTCTGCAGAAAATTCAAGCACAGCCCCGTTTTCCGTATCGGGGGTGATGAATTTGTAGCTTTCCTTGAAGGGGAGGATTACCGGAACAGAAAAAAACTTATATCTGAATTTGAAGATACGGCAGAGGAACATCTGAAGACAGGGTCGGTAGTCGTTTCCAGCGGACTTGCTGTCTTCTGCCCCGGACGTGACAACAGCTATCGCAGGATCTTTGAGCGGGCAGACCGGAGAATGTATGACCGCAAGGGGATGCTTAAGGAAATGGCAGTCTGACGGAACAGGGGGACGGTTCCCTGTTCCGAAGCTTATAAATCAGGGGATGGTCCCTCTATCTGTTTTGTAGGATAGAGGGACTTTTTTTAATGCTTTTCTGATAATACTGGTATATAATGTTCAATGTTAAATTTGTTGTCTTCAAAGGCAAAGTCGATGGAAACAGGATCGGAAGGCACGAATATGGATAATAAAACACGTCATAGTCTTTCTCCCCTCAGCGCATGGGCTCTGGCCTTTGGCTGTGTTATCGGCTGGGGGTCCTGGCCCCGGAATCATATCTGATGCTGGCGCTGTGGAGTATTCTCGGTTTCATGCTTTACTGGCGGACGCTTAAGACGCAGCTGGAAGAAAATTCCGATAAGAGTCTCAGGACTGGCCTCGTGCTGTTGCTGCTTGTCATTTTTTCCTCTCTGCTGTGGGTGCGGCAGACCAGTCAGCAGACAACTGAGCAGGTGCTGAAAAATCTCAATCATTATAACGAGACAGAACTTGCCTGGCATGGAATCGAGCTGGCGGAAACGGAAAATGCGGATGCGGCTTATTACCTTGAAAAGCAGATGAGCCTTGTCAACGATTCCCTGGGGATCAGCACGTGGATTCAGATCGCCCTGCTGCTGGCTGCGCTGTGGTTCCTGCTCAAGATCTATCAGGTCATACTGGGACAGCGCCAGGAAATGGAGCTTCAAAAGCTCCAGGCGGAGGAGAGGAGTAAGGCTAAAAGCGAATTGCTGTTTAACATGAGCCACGACATCCGCACACCTATGAACGCCATTCTGGGCTTTACCACGCTTGCCCTCAGGGAGAAGGACCTGTCCCCGAAAACAGCCGAATACCTGACGAAAATCGATGCTTCGGGCAAAAGCCTTCTGACTCTGCTCAATGACGTGCTTGAGATGAGCAGCATTGAAAGCGGGAATCTTGTGCTGGAGCCGGAGAGGACAGATCTGCGCGAAGTTATGAACGAGGCAAGGGATATGTTCCAGGTGCAGATGACGGAAAAGCGGATCGATTTTACGGTGGATACAGGTGATCTGATCAACACCACGGTGCTTTGCGACAGAAACCGTCTTGGCTGTGTTCTCCTGAATCTTCTCAGCAATGCCTGCAAGTTTACTTCGGAGGGCGGAGAGGTGCGTCTGTCTCTGACCCAGACCGGCGCTGAAAAGGGGACAGGTTCCTTCGCTTTTCAGGTTCGGGACAACGGTATCGGCATGAGCCCGGAATTCGCCGAAAAGCTGTTTGATGCCTTTGAGCGCGAACGGACTTCCACTGTCAGCGGCGCGAAGGGTACCGGCCTTGGCATGACCATAACAAAACGGATCGTGGAGCTCATGGGCGGAGATATCCATGTTGACACCGAACCGGGGAAGGGGACAGAATTTATTGTACGCCTGAGGCTGCCTCTTATAGAGGAAACTTCAGACGCCGGAGAAGCTGCAATTGCTGCAGGAACCACCTTTACCTTGTCAGCCGCAGAGGCTGCCGGAGAATACACTGTGGAAAAGTCGGTTTTCGACGGCAGAATGGTCCTGGTGGTAGAGGATATCGAAATGAACCGGGATATCGCCGTCTCCCTTCTGGAGGAGGAAGGAATCTCAACGGACGAGGCGGAAAACGGAAAGATTGCCGTAGATATGGTGGCTTCTGCACCGGCCGGGACCTATGACGCCATCCTCATGGACCTTCAGATGCCAGTGATGAACGGCTTTGAGGCCGCAAGAGCCATCCGGGCTCTGGATGACCCGGATAAAGCGAACATACCGATCCTGGCAGTGACTGCCAATACCTCGGAAGAGGACATTAGAAACACGATGGCAGCCGGAATGAACGGTCATTTTGCAAAACCGCTGGAGATAGAAAAACTGCTGGCTGCCCTGGCAGAGGTTTTTGAAAAGGGGGGAGCGCAATGAACGCACGTATCTGCAGGATCACGCTTTTACTGATTGGTCTTTTGCTGCTTGGAACCGGCTGCGGCATCTCAAAGCCCTACCGGGAAATGAGTATGCAAAAGGCCTCGGAGTGGATGGAAAAAGAGAGCGGATATCTGCTGGTGGACGTCAGGACCGCAGAGGAATATGAAGAAGGTCATATTCCAGGAGCGATCCTGCTGCCCATCGAGGAGATACGGGAGGGAAAGCTGGATACACTTCCGGACCATGACCAGACCCTTCTGGTCTACTGCCGGACCGGACGCCGCGCTGAGGACGCGGCAGCGATCCTGGTAAAGGAAGGTTACAGCAATGTCTATGCCATCGGCGGCATCTTTGACTGGACAGGAGAGATAGTAAGCGGACCAGGGGGTGGACCGGGGGACGGTTCCTCGTTCCAATAATGGATGGGACGGTTCCTCGTTCCAATAATGGATGGACCGGGGGACGGTCCCTCGTAACAAATAAGAAAACAAAAATGAAGGGAGAACAAAAAATATGGAAGTGGCAGCAACTGTTAACATGACACCTCTGGAT
>DEPS01000209.1:0-938 GCA_002358875.1 Lachnospiraceae bacterium UBA3386
AAGCCGAAGGTCATCTGGGTCAGATCGTTGGTACCGAAGCTGAAGAACTCAGCCTCTTCGGCGATCTCGTCAGCCAGAAGGGCTGCGCGGGGGATCTCGATCATGGTGCCGACCTTGTACTGGATGTCAGAGCCTTTTTCGGCCTTGACCTTGTCCGCGGTCTCCACGACGACCTTCTTTACGAAGGCAAGCTCCTTCTTGTCGCCGACAAGAGGGATCATGATCTCGGGAACGATGTTGTAGCCTTCCTCGGCATTGACTTCGATCGCTGCCTCCATGACGGCACGGGTCTGCATGCGGGCGATCTCAGGGAAGGTGACCGCCAGACGGCAGCCGCGGTGGCCCATCATAGGGTTGAACTCATGCAGGGCGTCGCAGCGGGCCTTGACCTCTGCTACAGTGATGCCCATGAGCTCTGCCAGCTCCGCGATCTCAGGCTCGGTGGTAGGCACGAACTCGTGAAGAGGCGGATCCAGGAAACGGATGGTAACAGGGCGGCCTTCCATGGCCTTGTAGATGCCCTTGAAGTCACCCTTCTGGAAGGGGATCAGCTCGTTCAGGGCAGCCTCACGCTCTTCGACAGTGTCGGAGAGGATCATGCGGCGGATCTTCGGGATCCTGTCAGGATTGAAGAACATATGCTCGGTCCTGGTCAGGCCGATGCCTTCTGCGCCCATGCGGACTGCATTGGCAGCATCTTCGGGAGTATCGGCGTTGGTGCGGACCTTGAGCCTGCGGGCTGCGTCTGCCCATGCCATGATGCGCTGGAAATTGCCGCTGATGGAAGCTTCGACAGTGGGGATGTCGCCCAGGTAGATCTTGCCGGTGGAGCCGTCAAGGGAGATGTACTCGCCCTCTTTGATCTTATAGCCGCCCAGCTCGATGTATTTCTCTTCTTCGTGGACCTTGAGGTCTCCGCAGCCGGAGACACAGCAGGT
>DEPS01000209.1:963-38246 GCA_002358875.1 Lachnospiraceae bacterium UBA3386
CAGCAGGTGCCCATACCACGGGCGACAACGGCCGCGTGGCTGGTCATGCCGCCGCGCATGGTCAGAACGCCCTCTGCGGCGTGCATGCCCTCGATATCCTCGGGGGAAGTCTCCTGGCGGACCAGGATGACACGGCTGCCGGCAGTATGTGCCGCGACAGCGTCATCGGCGTTGAAATAGATGCGGCCTGCAGCTGCGCCGGGAGAAGCCGGAAGGGCAGCGCCGATCTCCTTGCCGTTCTTGAGAGCGGCAGTGTCGAAAGCGGGGTGAAGCAGCTGGTCAAGGGACTTGGCCTCGATCCTAAGGACAGCTTCCTCGGGAGTGATCATGCCTTCATCCACGAGGTCGCAGGCGACCTGGATAGCGGCCTGGGCAGTGCGCTTGCCGTTTCTGGTCTGCAGGAAGAAGAGCCTGCCGTCCTCAATGGTGAACTCCATGTCCTGCATATCCCTGTAGTGCTTTTCAAGCTTGTCAGCGATGGAGATGAACTGCTTGTAGCACTCGGGAAGATCCTTCTCAAGCTGGGTGATGGGCTGGGGAGTGCGGATACCCGCGACGACGTCCTCACCCTGGGCATTGATCAGATACTCGCCGAAGATTCCCTTGGCGCCCGTAGCGGGGTTGCGGGTGAAGGCAACGCCCGTGCCGGATGTATCGCCCATGTTACCGAAGACCATGGACTGCACGTTGACGGCGGTTCCCCAGGAATAAGGGATGTCGTTCATCATGCGGTAGTAGTTGGCGCGGGGGTTGTCCCAGGAGCGGAAAACGGCCTTGATGGCCTCCATCAGCTGTACCTTGGGATCCTGAGGGAAATCCTCGCCCATTTTTTCTTTGTAGATCGCTTTATACTGAGTGATGATGCCCTGAAGGTCCTCAGCTGTAAGCTCAGTGTCGTAGGCATAACCATGCTCTTTTTTCACGCCTTCCAGAATACTGTCAAAGAAGGTCTTGCTCATTCCCATGACAACATCGGAGAACATCTGGATGAAACGGCGGTAAGAGTCGTATGCGAAGCGGGGATTGCCGGTCTTCTGGGCAAAGCCCTTGACGGAAATATCGTTGAGACCCAGGTTCAGGATCGTATCCATCATGCCGGGCATGGACGCACGGGCGCCGGAACGGACGGAAACCAGAAGCGGATTCTCGGTGTCGCCGAACTTCTTGCCCTGGACGCCTTCGAGCCACTCGAGGGCCTCGAAGATCTGCTTCTGAGTGTCCTCGTTGATGGCCTTGCCGTCATTATAATAATCCGTGCAGGCTTCCGTGGAAATCGTAAAACCGTTCGGGATAGGCAGGCCGATGTTGGTCATCTCGGCAAGGTTTGCGCCCTTTCCGCCCAGGAGATTGCGCATATCCGCATTCCCCTCGCTGAATTTGTAAACTCTTTTGCTCATTCATTACCTCCTTGAAAAAGTGAACGCAGCGGTAAGCTGCAGTGACAAACAAACACTGTTTCATCGCGACAGGTGACCGAAAGCCGGGCTTCCCGTCTCATTTTTTCCTGAACGCATCCGGAATGAAGCTGTCAAAAATGAAGACGTCGAAATGTCTTTTTGCCTTTTTGAGCTCTTCCTCGCTCCGGACTGTCCAGGCGGCCGCCTTTCCCTTAAAAAGCCTGCGGGCAAGACGCCTTGAAATATTCTTTTCATACTTATGATTATAAGCGATAAAGTCCGGTCTTGTCACGCAGTTCGTGACTAAAAATTGAAGAAAAAAGCCCGGCGCAAGCTTTGCCGGCCTGCGGAACTCTTTTTGAAAAATAAACCCGTCCGAAAGCTGCCCCCGACAGACGTCCGGCCGGTTTTTACGGTACCACAACAGGACAAGAGGATTAAAGGATTCAATACAGTAAGAGCCCTTGTAGTCCTTAAGGATCCGGTCAGCCGCCCGGCAGATGCGAAGGTCAAAATATTCGACCTTCATCTCAATGATGAGGGGGGCCCTTCCCCCGACCGCATCCAGAGCCTCCTCAAAAGTCGGGATCCTCTCACTGCTGTCCAGAAGCCGGAACTTTCTCAGTTCTTCCAGGGTATAATCACAAACGCGTCCCTTCTGCCCGCACATCCTCTTAAGAGTGAAGTCGTGAAAAACCACCGGGATGCCGTCCTTCGTCACCTGAATGTCGAACTCGATCCCGTACCCCTCATCTGCCGCCTTCCTGATCGCCGGCAGAGAATTCTCCGGCAGCAAAGTACCGTTCTCATGAAGCCCTCTGTGGGCAAAGAACCTCGTTTTCTCAAAGGTTTTTAAATCCGGCCTGTGTATCAGCCTGGGCATGATAGAGTAGAAATAAGCAGCGAAAAAGCCCGCTGCTCCCAATGCCGCATGTCCTGTCCGCCTGCCGAAAAAACCTGTCTTAATGCTCCTTGTCATACGCTTTGTCATTCGTCTCTTTTTAATTCCTGTGTCCCCTGATCCGCAGACCTTTTACTTTATTGAGTGCATGCCAGTATTGAGTGCATGCCAGGTCCGGCTCAGGGCACACTGATAAAAACAACAAAGGGAATTATAACACCATAACCCTGTGCCCGCCACACTGTGTGTGTAAAATATTTGTAAAGATTCATAAAAAATCCGCCGGGATCAGGAAAGAATGTCTTTATGTATTTCTAAGGTCTATCTAAGCCGCATCGTGATATAATACCTCTTAACGAAACCGGCGCACAGCACACCGCAGAACCCCGGTTTCGCGTCGATCCGAATTGTAACAGCATATCTCTTCCATAAAAAAGGAGCAGCAAATGGAAAACAGCATCTACGGCGCGGAACGCGCAAATCTTGAGGAGGTCCTGCACCGGCTCCTGGACCGTGTGGAAAAGCTGAGGGAAAAATTCCGCGCGGACGACAACGACCCGGTCGAGCACTGTCTGGGACGGATCAAAAGCGAAGAGAGCATGAGGGAAAAATGCCGGCGCCAGGGGCTGCCGGAGGAGCCTTCCTCCGCCCTGGACCGGATCCACGACGCCATAGGCATTCGTATTGTCTGCGCTTTCCTTCAGGATGTCTACATGATGAGGGACTACATCCTTGATTTTGAAGATGTGGAGCTCGTGCAGGAAAAGGACTACATCCGCCATGCCAAACCCAACGGCTACAGGAGCCTCCACGTCATCGTCCGCGTCGACGGCAGATACTACGCGGAGATCCAGCTTCGGACGATCTCCATGGACACCTGGGCCGCCCTGGAGCATCACATGAAGTATAAAAAGAAGATCAGCGGTAATACAGACCTTCTGGTCAGCGAGCTGAAGCGCTGTGCCGACGAGCTGGCATCTACCGATCTGTCCATGCAGACGCTAAGAGACATGATCCGCGCCGGGTCATAAACCGTCTCCTTCAATATCCCAGTCAGTTTTATTACCTTTCCTTTGACAGCGAAGGAAGCCATCCCCCGGGACGGGCACCAAAGGGGCGGATGAGCTGTAAAACACAGGATATGCAAAACAGCAGCACATGCAATTGCATGTGACTAATAACACCAGCAGATTTACGAGGAAAAACATGAACAGAATTCTTATTGCAGAAGATACACCAGACATGAACCGGGTTCTTTCGGCTGTCCTGCAGCACGAGGGATATGAAGTCGACTCCGTTTTTGACGGCATGGAAGCGTCCTCCAGGCTAAGGAACAATGTCTATGACGCCGCCGTTTTGGATATCATGATGCCGAAAAAGGACGGCCTGGAAGTACTTGCAGACCTGCGCGCCGAAGGAAACGACGTCCCGGTCCTGCTGCTCACGGCAAAGTCAGAGATCGACGACCGGGTCACGGGCCTTGATGCCGGCGCGGACGACTACCTGACAAAACCCTTTGCCATGAAAGAGCTTCTCGCCCGGATCCGTACCATGACCCGCCGCACCCGTCCTGGCAGCGGAGAGCTCCGGGCAGGAAACGTCACTCTTGACACAGGGCGTTTCGAACTGCGCGCCGAGAATGCCGTCCGCCTCTCCATCAAGGAGTTCGAGCTCATGCAGATCCTCATGAAGAACCCCTCCCGCCCCCTGGAGACCGCATATCTGCTGCAGCATGTCTGGGCGGATGAAGGCAGCGCAGATGCAGACACCGTCTGGCTCTATATCTCCTACCTTCGCAACAAGCTGGCCTCTGTCGCGGCCGATGTCCGCCTGGAGGGAACTCACGGCGGCAGCTTTTCCCTGCACTGCTCCTGAAAAACAAGCCCAAAGGCACAGCTGTTTTTCCCGGCACGATGATTATTTAAATAAAAAAAGGGTATACTATGAGCGCAGAAGCCATTCGTAAACTTCGAATCAAATTTATTCTGCTGTCCATGCTTTCTTTCATAACCGTTATGGTCTTTACAGGCGGTCTGATCAACGTCGCCAACAACTTAAAGATCCGTTATGACATGAGCCAGATGCTGGACTACATCATCGCCAGGGAGGGGGAGATCTCACAGGAGGATGTGCCTCCTGAATATGCCGCCCATATTTCCGGGACTGTGCAGTCAGGCGCTTCGGATACCGTGTCGGCCAATACTCAGACAGGTCTTTCCGGCTCTCAGACAGGGTCCGCAAATACAGGGATCTCCGCTTCCGGAAACAGCTCCGAAACGGCTTTTGCCTTTTTAAAAGATGTTCCTGAATTTCGCTTTTCCACCCGGTACTATGCCGTACTTTATGACGAACAGGGCAGCGTGGATGAGGTCAAGCTCAGCCACATCTATTCCGTCAGTCTGGAGGAAGCCATCGGAGCTGCAGAAACGATCCGCGGGCTCAAAGCCTCTTTTGGAAGCTTCGGCGGTTCTTATTATTTTAAGAAAGCCTCCCTTGACGACGGGCGCTTCATTGTGGTAGTGCTTGACAGTTCAACTCTCATAAACCTGAACCGGAACATTATCCGCTCTACCGTGATGATCTGCGCGGCAGGACTTCTCCTCACTTTTCTTGCTGTGCTCGCTCTGTCAGGAAAGATCATCAGGCCGGAGATTGAAAACGCCAGGCGTCAGAAAATGTTTATCACCAACGCCAGCCACGAGCTTAAAACCCCTCTCGCCGTCATCCGTGCCAACACTGAGCTGGAGGAGCTGATGAACGGCGAAAACGAATGGACCAGATCAACCCTGCGCCAGATCGACCACCTGAACACCCTGATCCAGAATCTGGTCATGATCGCCCGCGCGCAGGAAAAGGATGATCCCGCCTCGCGTCAGGATTTTGATGCCTCCGCCGCTGTCAGGGAGACGGTCGAGCCCTACGATTCTCTGGCCCGGCAGCAGGGAAAAAGCCTCTCCTTAAATGTTTTTCCCGGCCTGCAGATGAAGGGTGACGAAAGCCGCATCCGCCAGCTTGCATCCATTCTCGTTGATAATGCTTTTAAATACTGTGACGACAAGGGGAACATCTCTGTCTCTTTTTCCAAAACCCGCATCGGACGTCAGGCCCGCCTGACCGTATCCAATTCCTACAGGGAGGGAAAGGACGTGAATTACAACCGCTTTTTCGAGCGCTTCTACCGCGAGGAATCCTCCCACAGCGCCAACGGAGAAAAGCAGGGCTACGGGATCGGCCTGTCCATCGCCGAGAGCATCTGCACCCAGTGTAAAGGCAGCATACGCGCCTCCTGGAAGGACGGCGTAATCACATTCACCTGCCTGCTTGGAATGTAATTTCACTTGATTGATCTGCACAAGCGCAATGTACCGCCCCCAACCTTCCCTATAAACTTCCTTGCTTTTTTTTATACAATCATGTATTCTTTAAAAAATATCCGAGAGAATAGTAACAGATCGTCATGACCAGATTACCGTCTTTAATAAAGAAAGGGATACAGATATGATTGCAGCTAACGGTGTGACGCTCCGTCTGGGCAAGAGAGCCCTGTTTGAAGATGTCTCGATCAAATTTACAGAAGGAAACTGCTACGGGATCATCGGCGCGAACGGAGCCGGAAAATCCACCTTCCTCCGCATCCTGTCGGGGCAGCTTGAAACAACGAATGGAAGCGTCACGATCACGGAAGGACAGCGCCTTTCCTTCCTGGAACAGGATCAGAACAAGTACGACAGCCAGGTCGTCCTGGATACAGTCATTCAGGGCAATCCCCGTCTTTTTGAGATCATTGCCGAGAAGGACGCACTCTACGCCAAAGAGGACTTTTCCGATGAGGACGGCATCCGCGCCAGCGAGCTGGAAACAGAGTTTGCAGAGATGAACGGCTGGGAGGCCGAATCCAATGCGGAGACTCTCCTGAACGGCCTCGGCGTCGAGACGGAGCTCCACGGCTATCTGATGCGTGAGATCACCGGCGCGCAGAAGGTCAAGGTCCTGCTGGCCCGCGCCCTGTTCGGCAACCCCGATGTGCTTCTCCTCGACGAGCCGACCAACCACCTGGATCTGGACGCCATCAACTGGCTGGAAGAGTTTTTGATCAACTTCCCCAACACTGTCATCGTCGTCTCTCACGACCGCTATTTCCTGAACAAGGTATGCACCTATATTGCGGACATCGATTACGGGAAGATCACTCTTTACGCGGGCAACTACGATTTCTGGTATGAATCCTCCCGCCTCCTCATCCGCCAGATGAAGGAAGCCAATAAAAAGAAGGAAGAAAAGATCAAGGAGCTCAAGGAGTTCATCTCCCGCTTCTCCGCCAACGCTTCCAAGTCCAAGCAGGCGACCAGCCGCAAGCGCGCCCTGGAGAAGATCCAGCTCGAAGAGATCAAGCCCTCCAGCCGCAAATATCCTTACATTGATTTCAGGCCTGACCGGGAGATTGGAAACGAAGTCCTGACGGTGAGCGGCATCTCCAAGACTGTCAACGGCGTTAAGCTCCTGGACAATGTCTCCTTTGTCATGGGCCGCGAAGACAAGATCGCCTTTGTCGGCAGCCAGGAGCTGGCCAAGACCACGCTCTTCGAGATCCTGACCGGTAACATGGAACCCGACGAGGGCACTTACAAATGGGGCCTCACCACCAGCCAGGCCTATTTCTGCAAGGACAACACGAGGGAATTTGATTCCCAGCTCACGATCAGCGAATGGCTGACCGGATACTCTCCCATCAAGGATGTCACCTACGTCCGCGGATTCCTGGGCCGCATGCTCTTTGCCGGCGAGGACGGCATCAAACACGTCAACATCCTCTCGGGAGGCGAGAAGGTCCGCTGCCAGCTGTCCAAGATGATGATCAGCGGCGCAAACTGCCTGATCTTCGACGAGCCCACCAACCACCTCGACATGGAGTCCATCTCCGCCCTCAACGAGGGCATGATGCGCTTCCCCGGCGTAGAGCTCTTCGCCTGCCGCGACCATCAGGTCGTCCAGACCACGGCCAACCGCATCATTGAGATTCTGCCCGACGGCTCCATCATCGACAAGGTCTCCACCTACGACGATTACCTCGAGAACAACGCCGAGGCCAGAAAACGCACCGTCTACGTCGCCCAGAAGGACGAGGACAGCAACTGAAAAAATCCAACTGCACGGTTTGAGTGCTTTAGGGCGGGGCTCACCACCCCTCATTCGCAAACCCGCAGCTCCGAAGGAGATGTTGTTTCGACGCTCTTTCGCCGCGAAAAACCCCCGGAACGATCGTTCCGGGGGCTTTTTTTATTCCTTCCTCTCCGCGGGAATAAACACCCTCTCCCCGCGGGGATGGGCCAGGGCCTGGGCTTCCCTCACCGCCTCTTCGCAGAAGATGCGCTGGGAGTCGACAGGCTCTTTGTCCGTTTCCCTGTTGCGTTCATAGTGACCGTCGTTTTTCAGCTTATGCGCCTTGACATTGTCCGCAAACTCGACTTCAAGAATATGAGCTGCTTTTTTCGCGATCTCCCGGTCCTCGATCGGGAAGAGGATCTCGACGCGGCGGTCCAGGTTTCTGGGCATCCAGTCGGCGCTGGCTGCGTACAATTCGGGGCGGCCGGCGTTTTCAAAGTAGAAAATGCGGCTGTGCTCCAGGAAATTGCCCACGATGGACCGCACCCGGATGTTCTGGCTGATGCCCGGGATGCCGACCTTCAGGCAGCAGATGCCCCGCACAATGAGATCGATCTTTACGCCCGCGCAGCTGGCCTCGTAAAGGGCGGCCATGATATCGGGGTCGCACAGAGAATTCATCTTGGCCATGATCTTTGCCTTCTCGCCGCGCCTTGCGTGCTGGGCCTCCCTCAGGATCAGATAGAGGAAACGGTCTTTGAGCCAGAGCGGGGCCAGGGCCAGACGGTTCCAGGAGCGGGGTTCCGAATAGCCGGAAAGCATGTTGAAGGCGCTCGTAGCGTCCTCCCCTATATCGTCACGGCAGGTCATGATCCCGATGTCCGTGTACAGCTTTGCTGTCGAATCGTTGTAATTGCCCGTCGCCAGGTGGACATAGCGGCGGATCCCGTCGTCCTCGCGGCGCACCACCAGCGTGATCTTGCTGTGGGTCTTGAGGCCGGCGAGGCCGTAGATAACGTGACAGCCTGCCCGCTCGAGCATTCTCGCCCATACAATATTGTTTTCCTCGTCAAAACGGGCCTTGAGCTCGACCAGCACGGTGACCTGCTTGCCATTTTCAGCTGCTCTTGCCAGGGCCTTGACGATCGGTGAATTTCCGCTCACCCGGTACAGGGTCTGCTTGATCGCCAGAACGCCCGGATCGTCTGCCGCCTGGGCAACGAAATCCACCACCGGTCTGAATGTCTGGTAGGGATGGTGGAGAAAGATATCGCCCTTTCTGATCTCCTCAAAAACATTACATCCGGCAGGAAGCCGGGGATTTTCCTGGGGCTTTGCGTAGCGGTTTTCCCTGAGCCACTCAAACCCGTCCAGTCCGTACAGCTTCATGAGAAAAGTCAGATCTAAGGGGCCGTCGACCTTAATGATCCTGTCTTCCGGAACCTTGAATTCTTTTTTCAGAAAGCTCAGCAGGCGGGGATCCATTCCGTCTTCGATCTCCAGTCGGATCGCGTACCCTCTCTGCCTCTTTTTGAGCTGCTTCTCGATCTCTTCGAGAAGATCGGAGGCGTCGTCCTCATCAATCGTCAGATCCGCATTTCGCGTGACGCGGTAGGGATAGGCACACAGTACATCGTAATTAAGAAACAGGCTCCCCAGATGGTGGCGGATGATCTCCTCCAGAAAGATCACACGGCGGGAGTGCGTCAATCCGTCGGCCTTACCTTCTTCTGCGCCCGAAAGAGCTGCCTTCTCCCCGTCCTCCAGGGACAGCTCCTTCCCATCTTTTTCCAGGTCCGGAAGCTCAAGGATCCTGGGAAGGACAGACGGCACCTGGACCGTGGCAAACTGAAGGACATTCCTGTCTTTATCCTTTTCCTTATCCTTCTCTTTTGCTGCCTTTGAGTCCTTTCCTGCTGCCTTTATGCTCCCGGGCTTTATATCTTTTCCTGCTGTCTTTATGCTCCCGGTCTTTATGTCCTTATTTGCGGTTTTGACGCCTGCCGGCGCCGCGCCTTTTTCGGGCTCCCTGCCCTCTCCGGATTCATTTTTTCCCCCGGGATCTGCCTTCTCTTTCTCTTTGGTGTTTTCCTTTACACTCTGAAGAGCCCACTCCAAAATGTCCTGATCCTTTCCGGATTTTTTGGGTTTTCGCATATATCCGGAAATCCCCTGTCCCGTCCCTTCTTTTCTCGCAAGAAGGGCACAGAGGTTCAGGCTCTTGTTCCGTACAAGGGGAAAGGGTCTGGCATTGTCCACCGCCATGGGAGTGAGCACCGGAAAGACCTCCGTCTCGAAAAACTCACTGACAAAGCCACGCTCCGCCTCTGTGAGATCTTCATAATTTTCCACGATATCCAGACCGTTTTTCCTCAGATCAGGAACAAGCTGCCTGTACAAGGTATACTGCGAGCTTATGAAGCTGCCAGAGACCTTAAGGATCTGTGCGAGCTGCTCGGAGGCTGTCATGCCGGCGATATCCCTCTTTTTATACCCCGCATTGACCATATCCTGAAGGGAGCCGACGCGAACCATGAAAAATTCATCCAGGTTCGAAGCCGAAATGCTCAGAAATTTCAACTTCTCGAAAAGCGGATTATCATCGTTCCTGGCCTCTTTCAGGCATCTAAGGTCAAACTGGAGCCAGCTCAGCTCACGGTTATGGTAATACTGCGGATTTGCATATTTATCACTCAGTGCTGACATATACATCTTCTCCCCTGTATGGTCAATCTGGTCAATCTATTGCGGTTTTTATCCTTTTTGCCTTATTTCTTCTGCTTAATAACGGGGCGGATCCCGAACACCTCTTCAAAGAATTCAGCACGCTGTCCGAAAAGCCCTTTTTCAAGGGAAATATCCTTTGATGTTTCCACATTGATGGCCATTTCCCGACCCAGGGTGCGGATCTGCATATTGGTAAACTTCTTCTTATGGGAGCGGTCCAGGGCATTTGCTACCCGCAGGATCGCGGTCAGCCTTGCGACCGTCAGGCATTGCGCCCTTTCCAGGGCAGATTCCTCCGACATCAGCTTTCTGAAGGAATAATTTTCATGATTAAAACGGACGACACAGGCCACGATCTCCTGCTCTATGCTTGAAATTCCTATGATCTCCGTGGATTTGATGATATTGTAGCCGCACTGTGCCGGACTGGTCATGCTGACATACTTTCCGCAGTCGTGGAGCGTCGCGGCAAGCTGCAGCAGCAGCCGCTCGCGTTTTCCCATTCCATGGAACTTTTTCGTGCTGTCAAAGATCTTAAGGGCGATCCGTCCGATGGTATCGGAACGCTCCTCGCTCCCCCTGTAGCGCCTGCTCAGTTCCTCCGCACAGGCCAGGATATCCTTTTCAAAATCATGGGATGCCCGCAGATACCTTCGTTCCTGGGCAAACTCATACACAATGCCGTCGCAGAGCGTCACACAGGGAAACCACAAAAGCTCCGCCTTCAGCCTGTCCGCGATGCAGCGCGCAATGATCGCACTGATACGAAGGAGGGGAACATTGTCATCCTCAATACCCATCTTGAGCGCAAGATCAGAACTGCTGTACCTCTCCAGACTGGCCATAAACCGATGGAAATCCGTCGTGGCGATAAATTCTCCCGTGCGCCTTCTCTTCTCGGGAGTATCTGTCATTCCCGCCTGGAAATCGTACTTACTGCCCTGAACCACCTCAGAAATATAATCGTCCACGATGATCAGATTTTTTACATTTCTGCCCTCGAGATACAGCTTTTCAAAAACATGCATCTGGGAATTTACCATTTCTTCAACAAGGGCACGCATCTTCCGGCTTCCTGCGCCGATCCTCTGGAGATGCTCCTGAATGCGCAGAACACCCAGCAGCAGATTCTGCGTAAGTACCAGACGGTCCTTCTCAAACACCGAGATCTGAATACTCCCGCCCCCGATATCTATGATCGCCGCCGTTTTCGATATTACCCGCTCAAACTCCTCGCCCTTTGAGGCAACAGATTTATAATCAAGAAATCTCTGCTCGGAATTTGCCAGCACCTCGATGTGAACACCCGTCTCATGTTCGATCTGCGAGAGCACCAGCTCCGCATTCTCCATATCACGGAAGGCACTTGTCGCACAGGCCCTGTAATTCTCGATCTTATACCCGTCCATCTTTTTTTTGAAGTCAGACAGGATGTCCTTTACCTCCGCCACATGTCCGAAACTGATACGTCCGTCGATATATGTGTCCGTCCCCAGATCAACCAGATGGATAATATCATCCACCTGCCGGATCCCGTCCTTTTTTGAGAGCTCAAAAATTTTGAGCTCCATCTCATGGCTTCCGACATCGATCGCGCCGAATAAACTGGCCATTGTACTACCCCCTGCTCTATTTTTAAAAATCAGTATCGACCGACTTTTGAAGCTTTTCCTTATCTGGAGCTTTCGCTCCGCGAAAGCTCCCCCGAGGAGAAATCGCGCAGGCGATCTCTCCGACGGGATCAACAGGAGAACGTCCCTGACGTTCTCCGATGCTTCAGAAGTCGGTATCGACCGACTTCTGAAGCTTTGCAGCCTGATCCGCCGCGATCAGCGGATCTATGATATCATCCATATCACCGTTCAAAAAAGAATCCAGCTTATAAAGTGTGCACTTGATCCGATGATCCGTCACCCTGCCCTGGGGAAAATTATAGGTCCGGATCTTCTCGGATCTGTCACCCGTTCCGATCTGACTGCGGCGCAGGTCCGCTTCCTCGTCATGGCGCCGCTGCATCTCCAGATCATAAAGCTTTGAGCGCAGAAGCGCCCAGGCCTTGGCCTTGTTCTGCAGCTGTGATTTCTCAGTCTGGCTGTAGATCACGATTCCCGTCGGATAATGTGTAAGCCGCACTGCGGAATCCGTTGTATTGACGCACTGTCCTCCGTTTCCTGAAGCCCGCATGACGTCAACGCGCACATCCTTGTCCGGAATGTCGATCTGAATATCCTCGTCAACCTCCGGGATCACTGCCACCGTGCAGGTAGAAGTGTGTATGCGCCCGCCTGATTCCGTGACCGGCACCCGCTGCACCCTGTGGACGCCGCTCTCGTATTTAAGGCGGGAATAAGCCCCTTTACCGGAAATGATAAAGCTCACCGACTTCATTCCCCCGATGCCGATGTCCTCAAAGCTCACCGTCTCCACGCGCCAGCCGCGCCCTTCCGCGTAATGCACGTACATGCGGTAGACGTCCCCTGCGAAGAGAGCCGCTTCATCGCCGCCAGCGCCCGCGCGGATCTCTACGATCACGTTTTTGTCATCATTTGGATCCTTGGGAAGCAGCAGGATCCGGAGCTTATCCTCCAGCGCCAGCACCTCCTGCTTAGCTCCCGCCAGCTCTTCTCTGGCCAGTGCGCGCATCTCCTCGTCAGTCTCCTCATCAAGAAGTATCTGAGCATCCTGCACATCGTTTTTCGCTTTTTTATACGCCTGATACGCCTCCACCAGAGGCGCCAGATCGCTCTGCTCCTTCATAAGGGCCCTGAAGCGCTTCTGGTCGGATGCCACATCCGGGCTCATGAGCTCCCTCGACAGATCCTCGTATTTTAGAGCCACTCCCTCAAGTTTCTCAAACATGTTTATGATTTCCTTTTTATAGCCTTATATTACGTTTTTCACATCACATACTCATTGCGCGCACACCAGTTGCGACGCGGTCATTCTCGCCGTAGTCTTTCATGATCTCCACAGCATAAAAACCTGCATCCCGCAGCATGGTCTCCACCGCCTGCGCCTGATCGTGCCCGATCTCTAACATAAGACGCCCGCCGATCACCAGGCGGGGCGCCGCCTGGGCAATGATCCTCCTGTAAAATGAAAGTCCATCGGCTCCTCCGTCCAGTGCCATCCTGGGCTCGGCACAGCGGACCTCCGGTTCCAGAGTCTCGATCACGGCGGTCGGGATATAAGGAGGATTTGAAATTATAAGGTCGAATTTTTTCTCAGGGACGATGCTCAGTCCGGGTTTTTCCAGCGCCTCAAACAGATCACCCTCCAGAAAGAGGGCTCTTTCGGCAAGCCCCAGCGAACGGGCATTTTCCTGCGCGACGAAAAGAGCTTTTTGGGAAAGATCGGTTCCGATTCCGACACAGTGATTTGAATAATTAAGGAGGCTTAAAAGAATGCAGCCGCTTCCTGTACAAAGATCCAGGATCCTGGAGTCGTCCTCCAGAAACCGCAGCGCTTCCTCCACCAGATTCTCCGTATCCTGCTCCGGAATCAGCACATCAGGGGTCACCGAAAAAGGCAGGCCCATGAAATCCTGCACCCCTCTAATATAGGCGAGAGGCTCCCTGGCCGCCCTCCTCCGGATCCCGGCTAAAAATGCCTCTGCGGCATCTGCAGGGACCGGAAGCGACGGATCAGCCAGCAGCCTGTGCGTACTGATCCCGCAAAAGTGCTCCAGAAGCAGGCGGGCATCCAGCTGCCCATCGGGCATCCCGGCCAAAAGGCGCGCCCCTTCCTCATAGATTTCCCGGCACGTATAAACATCCCTTTCCATTGCGTCCGCTCCTTTCAGGATGATTTTCTCCAGATCAGCACGATCCTTCGTGATGCTCATTATCACTTTCGAGGTACCCGCGCCAGTCAAAAACCGCCTCAACAGAAGCGATCGCCACTTCCAGCATCTTTTCATCCGGTTCTTTCGTCGTCAGGCCCTGCAGCCACAGCCCCGGTTTAGACAAAATCGCGATAAAGGGATTATCGGAGCTTCCTGCAAAACGGATGAGTTCATATGAGATCCCGGAAATCACAGGCAGCAAAAGGATCCTCAGTCCCACCCTCGCGATGGGATTCCGGACGCGGATAAAGAAAAACAGGACGATCCCCACCATCATGACAAACAGAATAAAGCTGCTGCCGCAGCGTTTGTGGAGTCTTGTGGCGCGCTGCGCATTTTCCACCGTCAGCGCATCCCCCGCTTCGATGCAGTTGATACACTTGTGCTCCGCCCCGTGATACTGGAAAAGCCTGCGCACATCCTTCATCTGCGAGATCGCGAGAATATAACAGACAAAGACCGCGATGCGGATGACGCCCTCAAACAGCGAAAGGAGCGCACTGTTTCCGATCAGGTTAACGACACGGGAAGCCAGAAAATACGGCAGCACCATAAAAAGACCAAGCGCCAGTACGAGACTTATGACCATCACCCCGGCAGTGAGGAGCTTATCCAGGGGGGAATCCTTTTTTTCCTGCGGATCGTTTATTTCCGAAGCTTTTTCAGAAACACTTTCCGGGTCATCCTCCGCGAAGATATCCGCAGAATAATTCGTACACCCAAGTCCAAGGATCATGGAGTCGATAAAAACGAACACACCCCTGACAAAGGGGATCTTTTTCAAAGGAGAACCTGCCAGGATACCTTTGTAGATCTCCTCTTTTAAAACTATGCTTCCGTCACTCTTACGCACCGCGATGGCATACCTGTCCCTGTTGCGCATCATGACTCCCTCGATGACCGCCTGGCCTCCGATCCCGCAATTGCGCTGTCTGCATTCTTTCATTCTATTTTCCCGCTGATATTATATAACAACAACGGCAAGGCACAGGGGTACCACCCTCTGACGCCTTGCCGTCTGGATTCCGGATTCAATCTCACTTGCTGCCCAGGCCGTACTTTTTGTTGAACTTGTCAATACGACCCTTGACCGCTGCCGTCTTCTGGGTGCCGGTATAGAACGAATGGCACTTGGAGCAGATTTCAACGTGGATCTCCTTGGATGTGGAGCCGGTCACGAATGTATTGCCGCAGTTGCATGTGACAGTTGCCTGGTAGTACTTGGGATGGATTCCCTCTCTCATTTTTTTCCTCCTTACCTGGACGCCGGCTCCCGCGTCAGTTTTACGCGGGCTGCTGGTTTAAGCGCCCTGTATGATTCAATTAGGTTTCGCATAAGTCATGCATCAGTACTGAGCTGGCTTTATGCCCGATTACCGCTGCTGTCCGTAAACAGCATTCCGATTATAGCACCCTGCCGAATGCCGTGCAAGCTTTTTTTACGGCTTTTAAACCGTTTTATTTGACATCAGCTCAGAGCCCATTTTACAATAAATACAGCATCACAGCCAGTGCATCCGTCCGGATCATACCACTTGTAACCCGCGTAAAAAAACGCCTCGAGGCTGACGGCAGTGTGACTTGTAACCGACGCTCAACTGCAGAAAGGAAACGCCATGATCCATGAGATCGAAATCCAGACAATGGAAGACCTTTTCCGCATGGTTTCCGAACAGGAATACCGGGAAGACCTGGCCCGTCACCGCAACCTCTTCATCTATCGCGGAGAACCTGACGCCTCATTTACACTCTCGACCAGCCTTCGCCGCAGCTGCAAGGATAAAAGCGGTATTCTTGAACCTCCGATGCTGCTCAATTTCACAAAATATGCCGTCCTGGAAGAACCCACAATTGAGGACTCTGTCTGGAACCAGATGATCCTCGGGCAGCACCACGGCCTTCCGACACGCCTTTTGGACTGGTCCTTCTCGCCCATGGTCGCCCTGCATTTTTCGATGACGGAAAACGACCTGGACCTGATGGATGCCCACGACTCCGTGGTATGGCGAATCGACATACACGAACTTCACGACATGCTTCCCCAAAAATACAGACGGATCATCGACAAATATAATACCACTGTCTTCTCCGTCGACATGCTGCGGGAGGTCTGCGACAGCCTCGAGCAGTACGATTCCGACATGCAGGACCGGTCCATGGTCATTATTGAGCCTCCCTCGCTGGATAAGAGGATCGTGAACCAATATTCCTTCTTTTCCATCATTCCGGACGCCATGCAGGACATCGTGGGCTTTTTGCAGTCACACACCGAACTGACCGCCCGGTTCGTAATAAAAAAGGAGCTCCGATGGCGCATCCGGGACATGCTGGACCACCAGAATATCACCGAGCGCATCGTTTATCCCGGCCTCGACGGCCTTTCCAGATGGCTGGGAAGGCACTATTTCGTGCGGACCTGATAAGCAGATTTTTCAAAAAGTCTGTAAAACAAGAGCCCTTCCACCCTCTGCCGGACATCTGCAGATGAGTGAAAGGGCTCTATACTCTGTACCGGAAATGTCATTCTACTTCGTGTTGATTGTCTTCACTGCACTCCAGGCGGAACAATACCTCTTTGTCCCGACTTTTTTGAATGTACGGATCCTGACATAATATTTCTTTTTTCTGTACAGCCCGGTTATCTTCCTGGATGTCGTCCCGGTCTTACCGATGTACACTGTTTTATGTATCATCAGATCTTTACTGCTGCTTAACTGAATCTCATAGCCTGTTGTCTGCTTAGCCTGTTTTTTCCACTTTACTGTGACCGCACCTTTTCCCGATGAGAGCCTGGAGATCGATGTCGGTTTCGGTATAATCTGAAAAGTTTTTCTGATCTGACCGCCGTACAGCCCCTTACCCTTGATATAAAGCGAAGCTGTTCCGACATTTTTATTTGCAGTGTAAGTGACCGTATAATGAGTTCCCTTTTTGAGCGTTTTAGTCCCGATCTTTACAACAGGAGTCTGGGTAATACTCTTTCCTGTATAGACTTTTGTTTTTATTCCCGTCACTTTTGCCTTATTGATATTGATCAGTCTGGCAGCGACTGCCGTCATTTTTGCCCCGCAGACCTTGCAGACACTAGTCTTTTTCCCTGTCTTTGTCAGCGTCGGAGCAACAGTGATCTTCCAGGTTCCGGCCGTATGCGGAAGCTTCGCAATCTTCTCCTGCCCGACCAGCTCATATCCACAGATGGCACAGTGTATTCCGCCTGTCAGGCCGGTTTGCGTACAGGAAACCTGCACAGCAGGATCACCAATATAAACATGGCTGTGCCTGGCGGCGCTGTTGTCTTCATACTTTGACTGCACAACTGTACCCGGTCTCACGCGGCCTTTTGAAAGCTCCAGATCAGCAGCTTTATATTCATTCAGCATACTGTCTTCATAGACATAGTCGATTACTACCCCAAAACCCTGGACGGTCCGAAGATCAAATTTATAACCATTCCTGTAGTCGCCCAATGCAAGCAGAGCATCCGCCGCCTGCCCCTGTGCAGTCGTACCCACAAGGAAAAGCGGACAGCCTGCGTTATCATCGTATTCATCTTTCCCGCAGTTTGTTATATCCACAAGGTACACACTGCCATCCTGCAGAATGACATTATTCCACATATGCCCTACACCGAGCATTTTCCCTGAAACAATGATGCACTCATGTACCAGATCACTGAAGTCCGTCAGATCGCAGAGATATTTAAAAGCCTTTGAATACCCTTCACAGACCACCTTTGTCGCGGGGTCACCGTCGAAAACCCAGATCAACTGCCATGGATTTCCGTAGTTGACTTTTTTATTACTGTCAGCGGCATCATGATTGTAGTCAGACAGTTCTCTTATCTTAGTGCGGTAGAAATCCAGTTTTTGAAAATCAGACATTCCGCCTTTCTCTGCAGCAGTAACGATATCTTCTGCGTTCTTACGTGCAGTCTGTACGGTTTCACCGATACCGGTCTTTGTTTTGAAAGTCCCTGTTTTGCCTGACTCAGAATACTCTGCTGCAACACAGGCAACCAGTTCAAGACTGTCAGCATCCAGATACAATGTCCACAAGGATCCGGTTTTAATTGCATAAAAATAAAGATAAGAATAATTTGTAAACGCCAGACCCTCTGAAATATCATGCCAGTACAGATCGTACGGGCAGTCATTAAGAAGGGCATTCCAGACATCTCCCAAATCTATCCCGATATCTTCAATCGCCGCGTACATCGCCTCGGATGAGATCTTTCCGTTAGCATCAAGCAAAAAAGGCAGATCCAGATCCGATGCTGTCCAGGATGTCCTGACACCGATCTTATTGAAAGGTATGGTAAACTCTGTAGAAGAGCGCCTGCCTGCTGCAACATCGCGGATCTGCTCAAGGAGAACACCATAAGCTGCTCTCGAATTCTCATTTAAGATATTCACGGCATAATTACTGTTACGCCGGGGTTTTGACATTTCACATTTTCCGTCAGAAGCTTTCAGTTCACCGGTCAGGCCCATCTCTTTGTCGACATAATCGGCAAAAAGATCATCGTTCGAAACCGCTTCTCCCTGATATGCTGAAAATTTCTGCGGATTTTCAACAGATCCGTACACGATCTCAGACTGTTGATCCGGTTTCGTCTGCCCGACATCAGAATTTTCGGATGATTCTTTGGATATTTCCTCTTCAGCTGCTTCTGTAACCTCCCCGGAGTCACCTCCCTCCGCATCTAAAACCGGCTCCTCTTCGTTTTCTTTAAAAGAGCCGGTCTCATGCTCCTGATCAGACACTTCATTAACAGTATCGTCATTTTCTGCAGCGTCAGCATCCAGGGCTGTTCCCTCAGCTGCTTTCCTTACATCTTTGTCGTTTTCCGCGGTATCTTCTGAAACACCTTCTTCAGGGCTCTCTTCCGCATCTTCTTCCGGCCATGCCGTATCTTCCGACACGGCACTGCCGTCTTCTTCCCCGCTTTTTTCTTCTGACATTTCTGATTGAGAGCTGTCGTCAGGCAGTGAAGCATCCTCCGCATCCGCAGACTCTTCTTCAAAATCTTCTGCAGGCTCTTCTACAATATCTTCTGCTGCAGCCACTTTGCCTTCCGAGGCAAAAACAGGTGCCGGGAGCGTACCCGCTGCCACTGCAAATGCCAGCAGCAGCGCATACCATTTGTACAAATGGCTCCTTTTCATCTTTTCCTCCTTTTTGGGTAATACTGAATACTTCAGGCGATTCTTTTCAAAGGTATTGTCCCTGATTTGTATAATCATAGCATAAGCGCTTTATTTTATACAGCGGTATTGCTCTGATGTTAACATCAGGTATTAATTATCGGAAGGTTGTCACCGTTGCCGCATTGTAAAATTGTCATACATTCTTCCATCGGGCACAATACTTAGAATTATACATATTCCCGTTTGAAAAATAATTATAAGACCGGCGCCCTCCGGCACAGTACCTTCCATGAATACAATCTCTGCACTTCCCGCCCAGCAGATCCGGTGTAAACTGCCGGTTATATGAAAAAGCATCCGACGCATTCCAGATATCAGAAAGTGATTCTTCTCTTAAGTTTCCCTCAATAAAAGATTCATCGTACATTGCCTCACAACCGCGAACAGATTCCCTATACTCCCTGGCACAGGTGAAATCAAGAAGCTTCACAGTTCTCAAAAGTGCTGATTGAATCTCCAAGGATGGAAAAAAGCTTCCCTTTATATCGACCGCAGGGTTTGATATTCAGGTTTTCATGATTAGAAGTTGGAAAAAGGACTATCGTGCCTCCAGACGTACTCCAATCATACTTATCTTCAAGATCTGCTTCGGCAGGTCGA
This sequence comes from Lachnospiraceae bacterium UBA3386, assembly GCA_002358875.1. Classification (GTDB taxonomy): domain Bacteria; phylum Bacillota; class Clostridia; order Lachnospirales; family Lachnospiraceae; genus CAG-791. The sequence continues at coordinate 20,743 of DEPS01000209.1, forward strand.
CTTCCATATTGGACGTTCTGACCTATCTTCTGGACCAAATGCGATTCCAAATGTAGTTCTCGTTCATTCTGTTTATCCCCTTCCCCAAAAGCTTTCCCTTCTATCTGCTCATTCCACAAACGCTGCTGGAAAAATACATTTTTAAAAGTCTGCAGGTTTTGGGTCGACTGACCACCATCCTCCGGAATCGCAAAAGCAATCACCGAGAGAGATTCTAAATATCGTCCCTCTTTGATTGCTTCACAAAAGGCTCCTGCCATGAGATAGGGAGGGTTTCTGAAAGCGCCGCACCCAAACGCGCCAAGCACCAGTATGTCAGCCCTGTTTGCGATGGCGCACTCAAGAATATTCCGCGCCCTTTTTTTAAACAATTCAGACAAAATTGCGTCTGACCGGTTCTCCAGCGCCGGATAATAGGGAGCCGCGCAAGTCAGGACATCCACTTGCATCCAGTCATCCACGCTGAGAATCTGTGGAAGCCGGTCGTCAGATTTGAATACGACCACATCCGGCACATACACCACTCTGTCGGATGCCTGTGCCTGATCTGCTCCCGCATGTCGGGCATAAAAACCAGTACGAATCTTCTGCTGTGAAAGGCATGGGTACAGGTTGCTGCTTCGGCACAGACATTCCTCCTGCGCCATAGCTCCCCGCCACACGCCTCCGCCCGGCTCCACAGGATTTGCAAAATTCAGTACCGCAGTCCCGCATTCCCCGCCTGATTTCGTTTGAAGAATCCGCGCCGCCTGGAAGGTCGTCATCGGCAGAATCAGAATCTTACCATTTTTATCTACTGATCTCGTACGTGAAAAAAAGCCCTCTTCATACACTTCCGACAGCATCATGGACTGCCTCGTTCTCATAGACAGTACATAGCTGTCGGAAGCTTTCAGCGTATCTTCGAAGGACTCAATCAGTTTTTCTCTCATCACTCGACCACCCTCAACCCTTTACGTTCTTTAAGCTTTTTGACCGAATCTTTACTAATCCTGTCACAACCGGAAATGTCTACATAGCCAAGAACCGGGAGTTCAAAAAGGACTCCAATATCCTCCACATCCGTACCGGACATACACAAAGTGGTAAGATTCTGCAGATTCCGAACAGGGTTAATATCGTTAACAGGGTTTTTATTAAAGCTGAGATACCACAGATCCTTCAGATCACTTACCGGGTCGAGAGATTCTATTCTGTTTCCACTCATAACCAACTGCTTTAGAGATATCATATCCTGCAATGAGGAAATATCATCCACCACGTTATCTCTGAAATCAAGCACTTTGAGTTCCTGGCAATAGGATACCGGAGAGATGTCGTGAACAGTGTTTTCTCGAAGCTCCAGCTGCTCTAAATTTGAAAGTGCGGCGACCGGTGCCAGATCGCTGATATAGTTATACTCCAGGTTTACTATTTTCAACGTATGAATCAGCCCCAGCTCCGAAATATCAGAGATCCTGTTTTGATCCAGATACAGCACTTCAAGATTGCTAAATGCCGAAAGGCCGGTCAAATCCGATATTTTTCCTGCACCGGATTTCGCCCCTCCCGTAAGCCTCAGTTCCGTACATGCAGCAGCCTCTGCTACAGTAATGTTTCGACCCTCCATCCCCAGAGCTTCCAGAACCGCCTGCTCCAGTGCCTCGTCCTGAAATGTTACAGTATCTTCAGTCTCTTCGTCTGTATTTTCCTCCTCATCAGAATCCGTATACCTGTCTTCTTGCCCGTCTAAACCGGAATATCCTTCCTCTCTATCGGATGACACAAAAAAATCGCCTTCAGAACTGACTATATCTGCCTGACCATGGTAGCCGGAGACATTCTGCCCATCTGCCGCCTGTATTTTTCCAGAAGAAGACCCTACTTTTTCCTCCTCCGTTTCCGTCAGGATAGTCTCTTTATCCCCTTCCTCTTCCTTCACACCTTCCTCCACCGCAGCTGATGTCAAGGTGTTTACCGATACCTGTTCTGTAACGTATCCCCGTTTATTCTCCATTATTCCAAATACCCCGGCAGAAAGGAGGACAAAAGATGCAAGAATCAGGGAAGCAATCAGAGCTGCCCTTTTCCTGCTCCCGCTAATTCTTCCGCCTGCGCACAGGATGCTGCCTATGCGTGAGATGATGCTCCTACCTCGGGCGCCGCCAGTTCTTTGAACACCACTGGATGTGCCGTCGGTGCTTTGAGCGCCCTGTTCGCCGACTACTTTCTGCAAAGCCGCATGAAACTGCCCTGCTGTATGATAGCGGGCAGCCGGATCGGGGGCCAATGCTGTCGCAAGCACCCCCCAGAGCATATCGCTCCCCCTCTCTGGCCTGGGCAGCGGCTCTCCCATGAGCCTTCTGTGCTGAGCGGCTTCCCTCTGCGCAGGGGTTATCCCCGAAGGAGGCAGGAAGGGCTCCCGCCCTCCGTTCAAAATGCGATACATGACCAGCGCCAGAGAATAAATATCAGAGCGGGCATCCGTACTCCGCATGGAAAACGTTTCCGGTGCCATGTAAGAAACGGTTCCCTTAAAGGACATGACGCTTCCGCTTCGTGGAACCGCTCTTGATATTCCGAAATCCCCCAGCTTATAAAAGCCAAGACTATTAAGAAAGATGTTCTGAGGTTTGATGTCCCTGTGTATGATTCCTGCCCTATGACAAATCATCAGTGCCTGTGAAATATCAAGTCCCAGCTTCAGGACTTCACCTTCCGTCAGAATATGATCAGCCATATAAGAGGACAGGCCTGTCAAAAGCTCCATCCTGATAAGAATATCCCATCCTATACCCTGGGCATGCCTATGGATCGCATAGTCCTCGTAGGAAACAATATTGGAAAATCCCACAAAGCGCTGCATGAGCCCGATTTCCCTCCGGATATCCTCCACCTGTCTGGCAAGATAAGATTCCGTATCGCCAGCCCGGATCCCGTCCTCCCGCAGCTGCATCAGTTCCGATGTGTCGGACGGAATGCGTATCACCTTCATGGCAGCTTTTTCCAAGTAAGCCCCATCCCCGCGATGAATCTCATAGACTGTCCCGAAACTTCCGCTTCCTATTTTCCCGGCAATATGCCATCCCGGCCAGATGTTTATATTCATGTCGTATTTTTTCTCCCCTCTAATCCGGCGGTTTTTCAGCCGAGTTTCTGACATAAAGACACTCTCTGGTCTAATTGGCTCATCTCAGGTGTTCGTTTTTTAAATCTGTACTCGACAATCCAAATGCCCAGGCAGTGCGGGAAGCTCATCTGCAAAATGTGCCTGTTGCTATACAAATCCTTCGACAGGCCCGGTAAGGTCACCCCCACTCTATCAGGAAAATGACTTCCCCGCTGGAATCCTTTCCGAAATCTCCGTCATTCCATTTATATTCCGGATCCGTATAATAAAATAAAGCATAGTGTTCCATACCATGAAGATTATCAGGCTGTCCACCAGCCCAGTTTTCATATGATGACGAATCCCCTCCGGCCCAGTACCAGTTTCCCTCTGTCCCGTCATCCGTATATCCGAAATAGGCGCTCTTATATCCCAGATCATGGAAAACATAATCGTAAAGCATCCTGTTTTCATCTGAATCGTTTATAACGGCCAGATAACCTCCCAGACTTCTGCAATAAGAATCAGCTTCCCAGAAGGAGTCGATTTCCGAGCTCCTGCAGGCATAATACTGATGTCCCTTGTATGTAATCGCCTCCGACGGAATCCGGCTGGGGTTTTCGTCATATACAAAAGTCACGTAGTTTTCTTCCTCATCTTCGGACAAATACAGTGTATCCTCTTCCTTTCTCGGAATATATCCATCGATGGACGGAGCCGCCACCGTGATTATGCTGCCTGATATCCCCTCATAAGAATCCTCATAGGAAAAGCCCCCTTCCGCGTCTTCGCAATAAACATAGTAGGAAACAATTCTGACAGTATGAAGCGCGTCTCCTGACGAAATTCCCCCCACCCCCGATCCCGCATGGCCGGTAGTGACAGACGGGGTTTCTCTCTTATAGTGGAAGACCACAACATTCTCGGATATATCCTCCGATAGCATGATCGTTTCCTCTTCATTCTGTGGGAGATATCCCGTAATCTCCTCCGCCTTAACGGTTATCGTTTTTTTTACTTCTCCCAGATAGGAGTGCTGGCTAAGTGTTCTGTCTGTTTCATCGATACAGATCACTGTATAATAGGCGGACATGGGTTTCTGCGCTTCCTGTGATTCGATCTTCCCCTCTGTTCCGGATTCCTCTTCAATATTCTGGCCGTCTGCTAAAACCTCTGCGAATTCCGTTTCTCTATTTTCTGCCCTTTCCTTTCCTGAGGAAGATAAGAAAATCGCAGCTACTGAGCCCGTCAGTAATACAACCATGATAGCAAGAATACCATAGAGCAGAGAACGTCTTGAAAACAGCTCTTTTCCTTTAGGAACAGTAGTGACCTGCCCCCTGTCGGTCAGAGGCAAAAGCCGACTCAATGCGGTGTGAAACTGCGCTGCTGTCTGGTATCTCGCCTGCGGATTCGGAGAAAGAGCGATCGACAGGACATCCCAGATCTCCCTGCTTGCATGGGAAGGAGGCGGAAGCGGTTCTCCTCTCAGCCTCCTGTATTGGGCTGCTTCCCTCTGCACAGGTGTTATCCCCGAAGGAGGCAGAAATGGCTCCCGTCCCTCATTCAAGATACGGTACATGACAAGTGCCAGAGAATAAATGTCAGAGCGGGCATCTGTGCTGCGCATGGAAAAAGTTTCCGGCGCCATATATGATACTGTTCCCTTAAAGGACATGACACTTCCACTTCGAGGAACCGCTCTTGATATCCCGAAATCCCCCAGCTTGTAAAAGCCAAGGCTGTTGAGAAAAATGTTCTGCGGCTTGATGTCTCTGTGTATAATTCCCGCCTTATGACAGATCATCAGTGCCTGTGAAATATCCAGGCCAAGCTTTAGGACATCTTTTTCCATCATAGGATGCGCAGCCATAAAAGAGGAAAGCGCTGTGAGAAGCTCCATCCGAATAAGAATGTCCCATCCGACACCCTGCTCATGTCTCTGGATTAAATAATCTTCATAGGAAACAATATTAGAAAAGCCCACAAAATGCTGCATGAGCCTGATTTCGCCCCGGATATCCTCGACCTGCTTCGCCAGATACGACTCCGTGTCGTCATACCGTATTCCATCCGCACTCAGTTGTTCAAGTTCTGCAGGACCGGACGGGATGCGTATCACTTTCATCGCCGCCTTTTCCAGATATGGCTCATTCCCGCGATGGATCTCATAAACCGTCCCGTAACTGCCGCTTCCTATTCTCCCGACAATATGCCATTCCGGCCAGATGTTTATATCCATTTCCTTCTTCTTTCTTCATGCTGTGTAAATTCGTATTTATATTTTCTATATATCTCACCTCATTGTCAATCATCGACACGCAAAAACATATTGGATTCCCCTGCGGCATCACCCAAAGGCCGACATCCCAGACGAAAAAAAAAGATAAGCATGCCGCCCCTTGTAAGGGCTACATGCTTATCATAAGAGCTGTTCATGGTCTTAAAGGCCGGGATTATCGAGATAAGATGCGATTTTCACCGAAAACCCACTTCTTTTATGAGGAGTTACATACACTCCAAATTGTGTAAACATGGATAATTCTCTGTTTCATCGATGTTCCTGCACAGGTACGGCCATCATTTGTAACCGAAATAGAAGCTTCCGCAGTAGAAGGAACTGCTCGGCAACGGAGATTCTTTATATTTCCCATTGCCCAGGCTCAGTCGCGCTCGAATGCGGTAATAATAATTCTTATATGTCTTAAACTTACTCCCGTTATACTTTTTGATCTTAGCGACAGTTGAACCTGCAGAAGTCGTCTTCTTCATGTTGTACCATTTTCCTGAAGGATTCGTCGTCATATAGACATTATAGCCCTGAGAGCCATAAACCTTGCTCCATGATAGCTTCACTCCGCTCGAAGAGGTTTTTCCCAACATGGAGACTTCCCCGCAAAACAATGCCTGTCCCGAAAATCCCCTTTTATTTTCATTAGCGCTCTATTCATACCAACAAGGGTTAACAATCATTAAGTTACCTATGAAAATTTTCCGACCACCCTGTTCTCCGCAGTCTCAAACATTCCTGCAGCAGTCCTGCCTGCCTGGGCGCATTTTCCTGCTTTTCGTGCGTCACTTCCTACCGAGGACGCTATCGAGCGGAGCTTCAGGCGATAATAATTCCCTGATATCGAGTCGTATGGAAGAGTGTCTGCAATCCTTCGGATTTCCTCCTCAACCTCGTACATCTGCCTTGCAAGTCCGTCCAGATCGCCCGCTCCTGCACGTATGGAGGATGTATCTACAACATAGCATCCGCTCACTTTGGACTGCCTGTAGCGCTTCTTCAATTCTACTGCAAATCTCTTGAATTCTTCCCTGAAATATCCCGTAAACTCCTCAGCAGCATTGCGCAGCGTATTCAGAGTCAGCCGGAAGACCGACGCGTAGTGGTTCGCTCTTTCAATAAAATATATTGCCACTCCGATTCCCGGAATAAGAAGAGGAAGATATTTTGCTGAAGAACTGTTTTCCAAAACACGGGAAAGAGGGCCGAAGATTTTATAATACTCGTCCGCCTGCTCGTAGGGTATTTCCTTCACATCCCCACCGTACAGATGGACATTCATGGGGCTGTGCCGCCAAAGCCTCCACTCATCCAGCCCGAACATTTTTCTGTTTCGCTGGTTTTCGTCTGCCGGTTCCCCTTCTGAATCAATGCAGACCGTATGCGTTCCCGGAATGGGATTGAGCAGGGACGAAACAAAGCTCCATTGATAATGATCGATCTTGTCGCTTACAGATTGAATGTCCCCATTTGCTCCGTGGAAGGCAATATATTCATTGGAAAATCCGGGACCATCCCAGCTTGTCGCGCGGTTAAGCTTATTCTTAAAGCTCTCAGGAGCTGTAATCGCTGCATGCTCTGCAAGATTTCCTCCCAGTGAATGCCCTGTGGTACTGACGGAGTCATATTTTTTTCCATAGGTGCGTTCAAAATCCCTGACATATTCTTCCGCGTCAGCCTGCTGCCTGGTCTGATAGCTGTTGAGGAGGCCGAGATCTGCCTTCCCCCAGTCCAGGATCAGCTGCCTTGTGTCGTCCCAGGTTTCGCTTCCACGGAATCCGAGGATGGCGTCGCCAAATCCTGTATCTATGGTGACAGCATAAAACCCGCTTGACGTGTTTTTATTACAATACTGGATGATCCTCCAGCTTCCGCAATAGTCCAGATTGTTATCCTGCATTATCGTGCGGATGTTCCTGACCGTATCCAGCTGTGCCTGCTCCAACGCTCCCAGATTATCCATCCCGGAATAGCGTCTCTCAATCCTGTCCAGGATCTCTTCCACCGTATTATATCCGCCATAGGCATACTGATCGACATTCAGATATGCGATCTGCGTGGCAAGAAGCATTTCCGCATCTGTATGTGTCCTTCCCATTCTTTACCTCCTGTGCCGCTCGTGAAAGGGGCAGCGAGAGGAGAAAGCCCGAAGCGGGTTTCTCCGATACGATCTATGAAGTTTGCGGCACTCCGTCTCAAACTCCGAATATCATTAAAACTCTATCGAAAGCTTTGTTAATATTTCTTCGATCAAACGATTAAAACCCGTTCCCTGCCTTATCCAGGAAACAGTCCTCACTGATGTCCAAAACACCGTTATTAAAGCGGATGCCCATCACATGCCTGTCTCTCCCGATCTTTGAATAATCGTCCTCCAGCGTCGCATGGGATTCCACATACTCCCTGATCTGATCCATCAGCTTTTCATCTCCAAAAAAAATCTCAACAGAGCCTTCCGCCTCCTCCATCCCCGCAAGCATATTCCTGAGGGATGCATACAGGCTCTCGGGAGTTTCGCCGTCCACATCCAGATACAGGTAAAAGGTAAAGAAATTTGTCTCTTCTGAGGCAAGGTATTCTTTAAGCGTCTGATTCGGGTTCGTTGATACGGAGTTGGGAAACATGGACTGAACATGAACGTAGAAGGGATTTCTGAGGCCGCCGAGATTGACAGCTGCCTGCGAAGCCATCAGGTTTGTCCCCCTTTTCATAACATAACCGTCCATGAACGAGCCGCCTTCCTCGTCAATATTCAAGGGAAAAGGAAGATCCGGATATTCCACCGCGTAAGCCTCGGCTGTATAATACTTCTCCATCACACCCTGCCCGTATACGCGTGTGACCTCAAATTCTTCTCCATATTTTTCTTCCAGAATTTTCTTTATTCTCGCTTCCTTCTCGGCCGTCTTACCACAGCCTTCTAAAATCATTCCGCTCAAAACCATCATTATCACTCCTGTCATGATAAGACACAGCCGACCCGCTGCCCACAAATCCCTGATTCTGCTTTTCATATTCTTCCTCCGGATTCTCAACGGCGGCCAAAGAGAGACAGCGCGTACATCTCGGCATCATAGATTCGTTTTGCTGCCTTCCGAACTCCCTCCGCCCCCTGGGAAAGCTGCTTTGCCCTCCGTCTTATGAGATCCCTCTCCTTTGAGAGCTTCTTACAGTATTCTGTAGAGGCTTTTCCCGTCCAGGCAGATGCAGCGCCCCCTCTCAGCCTGTCGACAGAATCCGCAGCCTTGAGAAGCTGCTCCGCCAGATCCTCCAAAGAGGACGCCTTCCTCAGCATCGCGCTATAATCCATTCGAATGGATCCTTCCGTCTTCATAATGTTCTCCATTCTTCGTATTAAGACATTTACATTCCCTGCAAAAGAAGCCATGTTTAGACGATTACGTCGCTCGCAAGAGAGGTGCCTGCCTCTACGGCGGCGGTTTCCGCGTCAACATAGATTCCTGCCATTGTCCTCAGATCCTCCGTCTGTTCCCTGAATCTGGCCAGCGATGTCAGTATCTTATCTGTTTTGGCTGCATATGCGGAGTAAAAAGATTCCCTGCCCTTTCCCTCCCAATACGATGAAGTACCATCCACCCTTTTCCTGATTTCCTCAAATGCCTTCTGGACGGCATCAATCTGGCAGTCTGCCTCGTCCGCTGCAGACGCCAGTTTTTCTGTCGATACGATGATCTGTGAATTCTCCATTTCCATACAAAGCCCCTTTCTCCGACGCAGACCTCCCCTTCCCGGAGCCGCCCGGGTTCTCTCCCCGGATGCCTTTATTTCCCTCTGGTTCCGCACGTGTCCTCTACCCGGATGCCTTTATGTCCCTCCGGTTCTCACGTCATCTCCCCCGGATGCCATCATGTCCTGCCCGGTTTCCTTCCCCGGTCTTTAAGATCCCGCTCTTTCTATATCCACACAGAATGAGCGGCTTTATATGCCTCATATTCCGCGTCAAAATATAAGTCCCCGCTCTCGGAAAGCTTCTCAAGGTAGTCTGTGAGAAACTGGTAAACTTCGTTCATGTATGCCACATCCGCCATCACCTGGCCCTGGAAGGCATTGCGGGCGTTCCCCTTCCAGCAGGCATGAAGCCTCTGCATTGATTCCTCGAGCTTTCGGATCTGAATCGGTATCTCCCTGGCCTGCGCCTGAATCCTTTCCACATCCGAATGCATCCGCTCCGTGGATACTGTCATCTTCACTCCCATCCTGCACCTGCCTTCCTGCGTCTCCAAAATGTGATCGCCATTTCCGGTTCTTCCGCAATTCGTAGTACTCCACAACGGATTGTCTGCGATCTCAGTGGAAAAAACTCTTGAATGCGGAAGAGCCTCTTTTCCGCGCTGTTTTGAAATACATTTTCCTGTCCGGACAATATTGTCAAAAAGATGTAAGTCCCGACTTTTGACGTATCAGTTCCATGATTTCCTTTTTCTTCTGCATGACGATCCTGATCTTCTCTCCATCTGTCATCTCCACTTCAAAACAGTTGATCATCTTTTGGGAACGCACTCCCACAATGTCCCGATACTTCAGTTCCCTTCTTCTGTTCTTCCCGAAACACCCAAGCTCGGCAAACAGCATACCATCCTCTTTCACAATCATTCTTCCCCCGGCCGACTCTTTTCCAAAGAACATGTTGGCAGCGGTATAAATGATCACATTTCCCTGTCCGCATTGCTGCCTGTATAATTCCCCTCCCTCTTTTTCCTGGGACAGGGCATATACAATTATCCCTGTCATATACAAAAAACCTGAGGCGATGCCCAGACAAATGCCCTTTAAGGGATTCAGAAAAATAAGCGAATAAAACAGACAAAATGGCGCTGCAAACAAAAAAAAGGACTGTATGGCGCTAAGTAAGATATCTCTAATCAATCTTTTCATATACACTCTGACCTGATTTGCGGCTGAATCTACAGCTGGAAAAATTGAGGTTATGAAACATCTTCAAACCGAAGCTGGAGATGCGGGTACCGGATAGACTGCACGGCTTCCTCCCAAATCTCACAGTACTTTTCCTCCTCCTCATCCCGAAAACCTTCGAAGCAGACCTCCTCAATATCTTCTCTGTTAAAAAAGTAAGACTGCTGATTTGCCTGTCCGGAAGGATACAGGCAGGCGGAATAATCAAAATATCCAATTGTTCCCATATTGTTAAATAACGGAAGCCGGCATATGATCATCAGCTTCTGTGGACCGTTTTTCAGCCTGACGATCGTCCCTAATGGCAGTACTTCTCTCATGAACAGCCTCCTCTCTACTCATGTGTTCATTTCTCTTACGTCAGTTATCATACTTACCTCACATGCCGCAGTGCGCAAGCGCGAAGGCATCCCTACAGTATATTTGCGGAGGCAAATATGCTGTAAGATCATGCAATTTGGGCTACGTAGCGGCACAAATGCGGGTATGAATATTTGCGCATCGGCGCAAATATTCATACTTCAGATATTAGCAAAGAGTGTCGATCTACCATCCGAATACAGTCCCTGCACACTCCCCGATTCCATTACAAAAAGATGTGACAGAATCCAGAACCGCTTCCACTCCTTCCTCCACTGCATCGACCACCCTCTCCCCAAAGAAAAGAGCCTGGTTGCCGGCTTCGCGAACGCTGTCCGTAATCTCGCTCCAGTTGTCATATACATAATCAAAGCCTGCATCTCCAGTCGTTCCGATTACGACGCCCACAACAAAGCCAATGACAGCCCCTGCCGCATTGCCGGCAACAGGTATCACACTCCCTATCGCTGTTCCGACTGCTGCGCCTGCAGCGCCGGCAGCAAGCCCGATCCCGGTATGAGCGCCTGCTTTCACGATAGACTCGCCTACGTCATTCCCGCTCTTTCTGAGGACATAGTAGTCAATCAGGCCGCCAATGACAGGAAGCCCGTATTTTGCGAATCCGGAAGTCCATTTACCAAAAGAGATATATTTACCCGTCGTCTCCAGGACTCTGGGATTTAAGATGACAAAGGATTTCGGGCCGGCTGGACCGTGCACGTATGCGGTCATATAGTTAAAGTAGCCGCCAAGGGTCACGAACAGCTGTCCTGTGGAATCAATGATCTCAGAGAGAAGATCCTCCCGGAAATGATCCCAGAACCTGCTCCACCAGCCTTCCTCCTCCGTGTCATTTTTGTTTTCGGCTGAACCCGAACCGGCGGCAGCCGCCGATGTTGCTGCCTGTCCGTCTATCATATTCTCCTCGGAACCGCTCGAAAGCTCCTTCACTCCCCCGTCAGCTTCCATATAAAGCCTGTGGATTTTCGACATCGTTACGGCCAGCAGACAAACTTCCCCTGATCTGTCATCAATGTCATCAGCAATTTTCAGGAGCCTTGTACGGAGAATCTCTCTTGACTCCCCCTCAATGCTCAGTCTGCCAGCCAGACTTCTTACATCAGCAGCGATTCCCGATACTTTTTTTTCACAGGATTGTAGTTTTTGCACCTGCGGATCAATTCTGTTTACCTGAATTTGAAATTCCGACATTTTCCCTGCCCCCATAGTACTTTTTCCGTCCTTATCAGGAAAATCAGAACAGCTTATCTTATACCGCCCCCATAGCTTCTTTTATTTGCGATTTCCAGAGCGTTCATCTCCGCTTTGTAAGTGTTTACAGCGATGGTTCGAATCGCGGAAGCTGCCGACTTTAGTGCTTTAGCAGTCTTTTTTGTCTTCTCCTCCAGCTGCTCTCCTTTTTTCAGGTAGGCATCGGCGTTCTCGCCCGTCCAGGCAGCACGTATTTCATCCATCGCCGATCCGATTCCGTCCCTGGCTGCAGTGTTCAAGTTATCTGCGAGTGTCTCAAGCCTGGCGGCCTGCCGCAGAGCGTTTTGATAGTGCAATTGTATCTGGTACCTGGTCGCCACCTTCTTCGCCCCCCTTCCAGAAATGCAGATAAATCCGTTTCAAAAACTGCTTGAAATTGAGCTGCAAAAGCAGTTACACGATTACGTCAGACGCCAGTGGATCCATCTGCTCCGTCGCCTCCGCTTCCGCTATTTCGTAGATCCCCGCCATCTTCAGCAGATCCTCGGGGTATTCTTTCAGGCGCTTAAGCATTCTCTCGACAAGCTTCTGCTTCTTCTCATATTCACTGCGCCGTTTTGTCCCTCCGTCCCCTTCCCAGTAAGAGGCTGTGCGGCTGATCCTTCCATACAGTTCTTCACACTCCCCTCTGAGCTCCTCCAGGAGTCCGGACACCGCATCCGCCTTCGTTCTGAGATCCTCTGTGGAAACCTTAATATGGAAATCATTCCCCATATCCGCCATACCCTACCTCCTGCTGCTCAAATCTGTATGCTTTGGATCATGCCCCTTATGTCTTCTTCACACCTTGTGTAGCGCTCGTAGTCTTTATTAAGCTCCTCACAATATCTTCTCAGGAACTGATACAGATTTTCCAGATTTTCCGAGTCTGCAAGGAACTGGCTTCTGAACGTTTCATTGGCGCTCCCTTCCCACATCCCTGTCAAAGACTCCAGTTCTTCGAACGCCTTCCGGCTCGTCGCGTGCATCCTCTCCAGCGAATCGGAGAATTGCACGACATCATTCTTCATCTGCTCAAGATGATTCGCAATTACTGTTGCCATCGTATTCTCCTGTCGTTTTTCCCCAAAATTATTACAAAAGCCCATTGCTTTCTCACAATGGGCTTTGATGAAAATGGACTGTGCGGATCATCTCTGCCTGAGCATCCCTGGCAGGGACCTTCCTTGCGGCAGGCAGTCCGGTCAGACGATGACGTCCGAGGAGAGCGACTGCGCGAACTCTGAGTTCTGCGTCTCTGCGGTAATGTAGGCCTGCGCCATTTCCTGCAGATCCGTGCTGTGCTCCTGAATCATGCGGAACATCTTGTCCATGTCATCCTGAAGGCCCTGGAACTTACCGATATAAGAGGTAGCCGCTTCGCCCTGCCATGCGCTGGAAAGACCCGTGACCAGGTTCATCATCTGGTTTGTCAGGTTCTGCAGGCTGCCCGCCTGGTTCCCGAATTCAGACGCGGTGCTGTTGAGGGTTTCCGGATTAACTTTGATAATTCCTTCCATTGCCATTATTTCTTCCTCCTGTATAATAGGTGTAATTTTTTCTGAAATGAGCTTCTTTGCCATATCTTCCCATTGCTTCTTCAGGGAAATAACTTATATCGTCTCTCCTCTGCATCTATAAATACAGCGATCATTATTCCCTGCTTAATGGTACTTCCTTGTGCTGGCAATCTCGATATTCTTGTTTTCTGCTTCCACATATTTGGCGATGGTCTGCCGCAGAGCGTTAATGTAGGCGATAATAGCGTTGTAGAAGTTGCGCAGCTGCACCATGTCGCTTGTAAACGCATTGTGGAAGCCCTTCTTCGCTTCGCCTTCCCACATTGAACCAAGAGCGGCTTCAGTCTCCTGCAGAGACTTGATCATGGAATCAAATGTAGCATTGAGCTGCTCGAGCTCTTCCGACTTGGACTGGAGTGTGTTGATAAGTACATTGAATTCTGCCATTTCGTTATTTCCTTCCTTTCCTGAAAAACTGATTGTTTAATATAAAAAGTATCATGTGTTTTTGTTTTACTGTATCTGCTTAAATCCTTATCTACTGAGGTTCTGAGCAGTTACGTTTTTTCTTTGTTCCCCCTGACTTGATAACATCTTAGCATGAGATCTGAGCAGTAAGCTGGAAATTGGATAAACGACCGTTTTCAGGCGATGAACGGCAGTTATTGCCGCGTACTGTAATAATTCACGCCCTGCCAAACGATCTTCAGTTATCGTCTTCATCTCTGTAAACTTTCACAGAATCCGGAAGCCTGTCGAGTGGGCTGTAATCCTCTATGGGATTGCCTGTAACGGCCAATTCCTCCAGGTTCTCCAGTGCCGTAATCGAGGAGATATCCGTAATCCTGTTGTCATACACATATAGAAGCACAAGGCTCTTCAGATGCCTGACCACAGAAATATCCTCGACCTCATTATCTCCCACTGTGAGATACTGGAGCCGATCCAATGTTTTGAGCGGTCGGAGATTGGAAATCTGATTATTATCCATTAACAGGACTTCCAGTGCGGACATCCTCCCTATCCCGTCTATGCTGGAGATTACGTTGCTGCTGATATCCAACAGGGAGATATTATCCAGATTAATAATCGGTCCGATGTCGCTGATCTCATTTTCAAGGAGATCCAGATATCCAAGGGAAGTAAGGCCTTGCAGAGCTGAGATATCGCTGATGCGGTTTCCAGAGAGATCCAGTGTCCGGAGGGAAGGAATCCACTCAAGTTCTTCAATCGTTTCTATCATGTTATTGCTAAGATTAAGTTTCTCCAGATTTGAGAAGGCAGACAGCCCTGTCAATGATTTAATCTTTTCCGTGCTGTCCCTGTTTTCCCCCGAAAGTTCCAATGTCGTCACTATGACCGCGTCCCCTATCGTAACGGGGATCCCGTCTTCTATCCCCAGAGCCTCCCTGACAGCCCTTTCCAGTGCCGAATCCTCGAAAACGACGACATCGCCCGCATCATCTTCCATATAAGCCGCATGCACAGCCGGAGATACAGCTTCTGAGAAGATGGACCTGCCCTCTTTCATTCTCGAAATAGAAGGAACGGACGGATCTGTAGTTTCCGAAAGGGTCTGCAAAGGTTCTGTTTTTTTCCTTGCGTCCCAGATCATCCATCCTGCCATTGCAGCAAGAAAACATACGGCCGCCATGCATATTGCAAGAACAGCTGCCCTTGCGGTTCCCCTCTTTTTCGGGAGGGCTTTCGCATATTCTCTTTTATTAATGTTGTACCCATTCGCGATCCTGCCGCTCTGTCCCTTCCCCCTTATGTCCGAACCGACCTGGGAAGCCTGACTTTCATTCACAAGTCCTCTCTTCTCTCCTGTTCCGCCTTCTACTGGGAGGCTGTAGTGTCTATCCACAGGGGTTGAAGGAATGCCTTTCTGAATTCTTACCGGCATAGTGGGCTTGAACAGACGGGAGACCTCCACGGTCCTGCCTGTTTTCTGACCGGACACCTCCCTGAGAGCCAGAAGGAACTGGTCCGCAGTCTGATATCGTCTCGCCGGATCCGGTTCCAGAGCTTTCAGGATGACCCTTGCAAGAGCACGGCTCCCTCTGGAAGGTTCCGGAACGGGAGCCCCCTTGAGCCTTCGATTCTGCGCGTCGTCAATATCACCAGGTCCGAAAGAGCCTGTTTTCAGGAAGGGTTCCCGACCCCCGTTCAGGCATTTATAAAGGACCAGAGCCAGAGAATAGATGTCCGACCGGGCATCCGCCCCTCTCATCGCGAAGGTTTCGGGTGCCATATAGGAAAGTGTCCCCTTAAACGACATGGCCCGTCCCGTATCGGGCATCGAGCGGGAGATACCGAAATCCCCCAGCTTGAAATACCCCCTGTCGTTGATAAAAATATTCTGAGGCTTTATGTCCCTGTGAATCACGCCGGCGCCGTGCAGAATCCTGAGGGCCTGTGAAATATCCAGACCAACCTGAAGTACCATCTCTTCCGTAAGAGTATGCGTCATCATGAAAGCGGAAAGCGGCGTCAGGAGTTCCATTCGGATCAATATGTCCCATCCGACATCATCCCTGTGTTTTATAATCCTATAGTCCTCGTAAGAGACAATGTTAGAATATCCCACGAACTGCTGCATGACGCCGATTTCATTGCGGATCTCGTTAACATGGCGGGAGAGATAAGCTTCCGTGTTCTCCTTCTGCAGCCCCTCTGCCCTCAAATGCAGAAGTTCTGCGGGGTTCGACGGGATCCTGATAACCTTCAGAGCCGATTTTTCCAGATAAGTACCATTCTGGCGGTGTATTTCGTAGACTTTTCCAAAACTGCCGGAACCAAGTTCTCCGACGATCTTCCAGTCCGGCCAAAGCTCTATTTTCTGATCAGGCATATTACGCCTCTCCTTCTGATTCATTCAGATGTGAAAAAGACAAAAGCTGCAGATGACATTTCAGAGAATCCCTGTCAGATCCTGTTCAAAGGCGAAAGCCTCTTTCACGTAATTTCTTGCCTGCCCGTCCACCCCCTGTGCATGGATCGGCATCAGTTCTTTAAATGTCCCGAGGTTTTCAAAACGGCTAGTCCCGAACTTTGTCCTTGGCACAATCCGGCATTCTCCATTGTATATATCGATAATGCGCTTCTCAGCCTGTCTGTAGATCAGGATCATCTTCTGAATGGAAACCGATGCACACTTGAGGGCGGCTGCTTCCTGCCCCAGGATTTCAATTGCTTCCACAACATCTTCAAAAGATGCCCTGATACATTCTCCGAAGTCACCCTCATCTAAAGTCCCGTCCCGAGACCCGCCTTGTCTGTTCCAGCGTCCACCACTGTCCACAGCCTGTTCAAGGAGTGCACGCATCCCATCCGCGCAGGCCGCCTCGTCATTAAGAGACTGAACAACAGCGTCCATCTTCCGAAAATCAATTTTTTCCATATTAGTCATGCGTCCTAAGCCGCATTCTGCACGGTCTGCAGTCATCCATCTGCGCGTGCTTCTCATCTGTATTCGTATGTTACCCGCATTTTCGTATGCCCTACGCGAATGATGGAGCCGTTTGGCACCTCCGTGATGTCCTTCACCATGTGTTCGTTTAGATAGGTATGGTTGAGAGACCCGGCATCTTTTATCTGCAGGGTTCCCTTCATGCCTATTAGATAACAGTGAACGCCGGATACAAGCCGGTCGTCGCCGATTTCAACGCCCCTGTAAGCTCCCATTTCCGAGCGCTTCCGACCGATGGCCATACAATTGCTGAATGTAACGTTTTCCGTCCTTCCTGTATCCTGGAAATGGAAATGCACATGCCACATCCGCTTTGCATAACCTCCTTTGATGATTGTTCCGAAATCATCCATCCCCGGACGGAAGATGGCTCCCTTCCCCTTGCCCACGGACAGGCTTTTCGTGTCAATACCATCAAAAACCACAACATTACGCTTTGGGCCGACGCCCTGTCCACCCGTTCTATTCCCGCTCAGGATCGAAACCAGAGCGATCACAATTCCTGCAAGAACTATCGTTCCCGCAGCGACGATCAAAATCATTGATGCCATGATGTTTCTCCCGTCATACTGCCTTTTTCTTTTTAAA